>NZ_CP108996.1:0-307360 GCF_036226565.1 Kribbella sp. NBC_00709 | reverse complement strand
TCAACCTGCTGCTCTACACGCCGGCGTGTATCGCGCTGTGTGTCGCCGATCTCAGACTGCTGCGAATGCGATGGCTCAAGACAGCCGTAGTAGCTGGACCAGCAGCTGTGGTGACGGTGGTTGCGCTTGTTGCCTACGTCTACCAGCCAGCTTCGCAACCGCATCCGGCCGCGTCGCCTGATTCGCGGTACGTCGAAACGCCGCTAGCCCGCATCCACTATCTGCAGCGCGGTACGGGCTCGCCTGTCGTGCTCCTGGCACCGGGCGCATCGCCTGCTTCCGCGTGGGACGCCGAGCTGGCGGCTCTGGCGCATGACCACACCGTCTATGCAGTGGACCTTCCCGGGCAAGGCGAGACTCGTCTGCACGACGAACGGTTCACGTTCGACCTGGACGGCATGACCGACGCGCTCGACCAGTTCTTCGACGCGCTGCACCTTCAGCAGGTCGCTCTCGGTGGCAACTCGTGGAGCGGCGGCTGGGGACTCGCCTACGCACAACGCCATCCAGACAGGGTCAGCAGGCTCGTCCTGCTGGCCCCGTCCGGTCTGGACGAACCGGACGTCTGGAGCTGGGAGATTCTCAAACAGCCGCTGATCGGCGAGGCGCTCGCGAAACTCGCAGCGAACCGCAGCATGGTCGAGTCGGCGGTCCGCGGCCTGTTCGTGCACCAGGACCGGGTCACACCGCAGCTCGTCGACTCGATGTGGATCCCCGGAACGTATCGTGACAACGTGCGATCCATGTACGCCCTCGAGCGCGGCCTCGACTGGAGCGGCACCGAGAAAGCACTACCGTCCACGCGGCAGCCCACGCTCGTGCTCTGGGGCGACCACGACACCGTGCTCCCGGTCGCCCAGGCCGCCCGCTTCGGGAGTTTGTTGCCGAACGCAACCGTCCGGGTGCTGCCGGGGTGCGGGCACGCGCTCACCGTCGACTGCGCGGACCGGGTGTCGCCGTTGCTGGCCGCCTTCCTCAGATGATCGAGGAGCAGCTGGTCCGTGCGGCGCAGCGCGGCGACACCGTCGCGATGAACGACGTGCTCGACGCGCTCACGCCGTACGTCGGGAGGATCTGCGGACCGATCGCCCTCAGCGACGGACCCGACGCGGCGCAGGAGGCGTTGATCGCGATCTTCCGTGGCCTGCGCGGCCTGGAGAACCCGGCTGCGCTGTTCGGTTGGGCCCGCGCGATCGCCGTTCGGGAGGCGGTCCGGGTCGCGCGACGCGGGCAGCGGCAGCAGCCGGCCGAGCTGCCGGAGGTACCTGCTGCCGACGATCCGCAGCTGGCGGTCGACGTACAGGACGTGCTCCGGCGACTCACGCCGGAGCACCGTGCGGTCCTGGTACTGCGGGATCTCGAAGGAATGGACGAGCAGGCAGCTGCCGCCGTACTCGACGTCCCGGCGGGTACGGCGAAATCGCGGCTGCACCGTGCACGGGCGAGTTTTCGAAAGGCGTGGAGATCATGACGGACTGGCCGACCACCGAACTGACGGACGTCGAGCGATTCCGCGCCCTCGCCGCGGGCGTCCCGGGAGCCGCGGTCACCGAACGCGTCCTGCCCGCCGAACCCGATCGGGTCAAGACGATGCTCGCCGACCTGGACGTCTTCGCCGAGATCCAGGCCGACCTCGTCTCGGCGGTTGTTCTCGAGCGCGACGGCGACCGGGTTGTCGTGCTGGCGAAGGGCCGACGTGGCCAACGCGCGCGGCTCACGGGCCAGTTTCGGCCGGGGTGGTGCTGGCTGCAGAGCCGGTTCCTGATCATCGGCATGGCGGTCGCGGCCGAGCCGGGCGGTGGTACACGTGTCGCGCTCACCGGCGGCATTCGAGTGCCGGGCCGGGCCGCGATCGTCCCGGTCCGGGTCCGGCAGGAGAGCGGCAAGACCATGGAACGGCTGGAGCGTTTGCTCAGGGATTGAGGACGTCGGCCGGGAGTGCGGCGAGGAGGGCGTCTGCGTGGCGGCGGTACCCGAGGTTGTTCGGGTGGAACGCGTCTGGTGCGAGCATGCCGCGCCACGGCGGGCGGGCGTACCGGGAGACCTCGGCGACGGGCAGTCCGCGGGACGTGGCCGTGGTGCTGATCAGCTGGTTGATGCCGGCGACGTACGGGCTGACAGCTCCACCGACCCGCCACAGGCGGTCCGGAACGGTCAGGTCCATCACCACTGACGACGAGGGCAGTCGGTCGATCACCTGGCGGAGGTGGTCGCGGAACCGCTTCGGTGGGGTCGCGAGGATGTCGTTGTTGCCGATGCCACAGGTGACCAGTGCCGGCGTCAGACCGTCGAGCAGTGGGAGCTGGTCGTCGAGCACATGCCGCGTCTGCGCACCGGAGCGCGAGAGGTTGAGCACCCGCCACGGCGTGCCCTTGCGGCGCAGTGCGTTGAGCACCTGACCGACGTACCCGTGCAGTGGCGACGACGCGCCCAGCCCCTGTGCGGTCGAGTCACCCAGCACAACCCACAGCGGTCCTTCGGCCGACAGCGCGGTCGAGTTCTGCCGCGTCCAGTACTCCGCGTACGTCCGCGCCTGTACGTCGACGTACGCAACACCGTCCACCCACCGCTGGATCGCCAACCGCGAACTGGTCCGCTCAGCCTCGCCCCACCGCATGATCGCGCGATGCAACGCCCCGATCGGAGTCGTCCGCTCACGCCCTCGCTGCAGCAGAAACATCGGTCCCCCCAGACATGAACAGCAGGTGACCGACGAATGTACAGGCGGAAGGTTAACAACCCTCAGCAGTGCTCAGAGCACTCCACGCACGGCTCCGGCCGGGACCTGTCAGGTCCCGGCCGGAGGTCCGTTCTCAGGCGTGGTGGATCGCGGAGTGGTCGCGGCGGCGTTGGACGCCGACCATGATCCCCAGCCCCATGCCACCCAGCGCGATGCCACCCAGGGCACCGAGTGCGGCGGAGCTCACGTCGACGGCGGGTGCGGCCGGTGTCGACGTGACTGGAACCTGAGGGTCCACGATTCGCTCGACGGATCCGCCGGCCGGCTCGGGAGCGTTCTGCGCCATCGCCGGTGCGGCGGTTGTCATGAAGGCGACGCTGACTGCGGCGCCGGCGGCCAGCCGGAGGAAGCGGTTGGTCATGGACTGCTTCGTGGTGCGGGTTGCGGTGGTGTTCATGGCGTCCTTCCCTCTTCCGGCGGGACGGCCGTCGTTGGCTGTCCGGGTGCGCCTCGAGGTGTTGAGCACCGTTCTCCCGCCCGCCGGTATCGCGCCGGAAGGCTGCGGTATCACCTCGGTATCAGCGGCCTTGACGGGTGTCCGCAACAGGTGGAGGGTCGAAGCGTGGGTATCGCCGTACTCGGCCCACTAACCATCGAGGGGGAGTGGAAGAGCCTCGCACGACGCGATCGGATCGTTCTGGCCGCGCTCGCCGTGCATCCGGGGGAGGTTGTCAGCGCTGGGGTTCTAGCTGATGTTGTTTGGGGAGAACGACCGCCCGCCTCAGCGGCCAAGGTGATCCAGGGCTGTGTGGTCCGGCTGCGCAAGTTGCTCGGAAGCCATTCGATCGAGACGTCGCCGGACGGTTACCGGCTGACGATTCCGCATGACCAGCTCGACAGTCAGCGTTTCGAGCGTGCTGTCGGGCGGGCCGGTGTGCTGCTGGCTGCCGGCGAGGCCGAGCGCGCGGCGGTGGTGCTCGCCGACGTACTGACGCTGTGGCGCGGTACCCCGTTCGACGAGGTCGCGGAGTGGGACACCGCCCGGATCGAGCTCGCCCGGCTGACCGAACTACGCCAGGTCGCGGAGGAGCTGTACGTCGAGTCGTCGTTGCGTTCCGGTGGTCAGGACGGCGTGCTGGCCAAGGCCCAGGCGCTGACCGCGGAGGCGCCGCTGCGCGAACGGAGATGGGCACTGCTCGCGACAGCGCAGTACCAGACCGGTCGGCAGGGTGAGGCGCTGGAGACACTCCGGCGGCTGCGGGTCGTGCTCGACCGGGAGCTCGGACTCGATCCCAGTCCGGAGATCGACGCGCTGGAGCAGGCGATCCTGCGCCAGGACCCGGCGCTGCTCGGACCTGCCGCGCTGCCGGAACCGAGCACGACCTGCCCCTACCAGGGGTTGAAGCCGTACGACGTCGATGACGCCGAACTGTTCTTCGGCCGCGACCTCGAGGTCGCCGCCGGACTCAGGAAGCTGTCCGATCGCTCGATCCTCGCGGTCGTCGGGCCTTCCGGTTGCGGTAAGTCCTCGCTGATCCGGGCCGGCGTGGCCGCGACCTTGCAGCGGGACGGCGGCCGGATCGTGACGATCACGCCCGGCCTCCATCCGATGCAGGCGCTCGCCGCCGCACTGCCTGGCGAGGGACGGCTGCCGACGCTGGTCGTGGATCAGTGCGAGGAGGTCTTCTCGCTGTGCCAGGACGTCAGCGAACGACAGGCCTTCCTGGCCCGCTTGAACGAACACGCGACGAGTGCGCCCTTGATCTTGTCGTTGCGCGCCGACCGGCTCGCCGACATCGCCTCCCACCCGGGCTTCGCCCGATCCCTGGAAGACGGCCTGCACCTTCTCACCGGCATGTCCGACGTAGAGCTGCGGACAGCGATCATCGAACCCGCGCGGCTCGCCTCCCTGGTCGTCGAGCCTGGACTGGTCGACTTGCTGGTCGGCGAGGTGGTCGGCCGGCCCGGGGCCCTGCCGCTGATGTCCCACGTCCTGGCCGAGACCTGGCAGCGCCGCGAAGGCCGCACACTGACCGTCGCGGGCTACCGCGCATCCGGTGGCATCCAAGGCGCGGTCGCCCAGTCCGCCGAGCAGGTCTACGCACAACTGACACCGGAGCAGCGGCCGCTGTTCCGCGCACTGCTGCTCCGCATGGTCACTCCAGGTCCCGACGGTGAACCAGTTCGCAGCAGGCTGCCGCGACGCACGGTCGTCACCGGCCCCGAGTCGGACATGCTGATCGATCTGCTCGTCGGTTCGCGTCTGGTCACCAGCGACGACGGCGTGGTGGAGCTGGCTCACGAGGCTCTGGCCAGAGCCTGGCCACGCCTCCGCAGCTGGCTGGACGACGACCTGGAAGGTCAGCGGATCTTCCACCACCTCACGCAGGTCGCTGACTCCTGGGAGTCGCTGGAGCGTCCGGAGAGCGAGCTCTACCGGGGCGTCCGGCTCGCCAAGGCGTTGCAGTGGCGAGACGACGCACGCCCTGACCTCACCGACACCGAGCGCGAGTTCCTCGCCGCGAGCGAACGCCTCTCGGTCGCGGAGCTCCGCGCCGCCGAGGAGCAGGCGCGTCATCAGATCCGGGTCAACCGACGGCTCCGTACCGCGCTCGGCACCGCCGCGTTCCTCCTCGTCGGAGCCCTGATCGCCGGGATCCTCGCCGTCGGCCAAGCCCAACGAGCCGACCGGCAAGCCCTCGCCGCCCAGCAAGCAGCCGTCGTAGCAGACGCAGGCCGCGCCGGTGCGAAGGCCGTTGTGGAGACCGACATCGACACCTCACTGCTGCTCGCCATTGCCGCGGTCCGCATGAATGACTCACCCGAGTCCCGATCCAGTCTGCTGGCCGCGATCGCCAAACACCCACAGCTGATGACGTCGATCGAGACCGAAAAGGTGGATTCCTACGGCCTCGAGGTCAGTGCGGACGGGCGCCGGGCCTTCATCTACGCCGCAAGTGGACATGTCCTCAGTTACGACCTGACCACCGGCACACCGGTTGCCTCGTACAAGCCGCCGAACCGATCGGACGGCGCGGATCATCTCGACTTCCTGGACCCGATCGCGCTGAGCCCGGGTGATCGTGAACTGGCCGTCGGGACGCCGCCCCCGACCACCGAACCCGTGGTGTTGCTCGATCCGGCGACGCTGAAGCCGACCGGCCGCCGGTTGCCGGGTTTCACCAAGGCACCTGCTCGCGCGACACACGTCGGCTACAGCCACGACGGGCGCTCCCTCGTCGCGGTGATCCAGTACTACGGCAACGGAACGACGAACGACTTCAGCAGCGGCGCCGTCTTCATCTGGGACATCAGCCCGGGCCGGGCGCCGTCCGTACGGCGAATCGTTCCGCTGGCCGCCGCATCCGTTCAGGACGCCCTCCTCAGCCCAGCCGGCGACCGCTTCTACCTGAGCAAGCCGGCGGCGGCGTACGACGTTGCTACGGGCAAACAACTGTGGTCGAGACCGGAGTTCGTCTTCACCCAGGCCGATGTCGCGCCGGACGGTAAGACCCTGTTGTTCGCTGGGGAGGCGAGGGATACCTCGGGCCCCGACTACGACGACGTCCTGCTGGTGAACGCCGCGACCGGCGCGACTGTGCGCCGCCTGGAAAGGCATGGGGCAAATCCCCTCAACGCCCGCTTCTCCCATGACGGCAAGTCGTTGGCCTGGGTCGGAGCCGACTATCGCGTCACGGTCTGGGACACCGCCACCGGAGCGCAGTTGGAGGACATACCGATCTCCGAGCGCGACACGTTGACTGCCGCGTTCGGCCCGCGCGATGACAAGCTGTACACCTCCGCCGGCGACAGCGCGCTGCGGAGCTGGGATCTCACCGGAAGCAACCGGCTTCTGAGCGAGCAAACGGCTCCGCCTGGGTTCGCCTATGGATGCCGCTTCATCGCGCCCGGTGGGAAGAGCTACTTCCGGCTGCTCGACTACGACGCCGCCTATCTGGATCCGGGTGAGCCGGTCGGAGTCTTCGTCGACGCCAGCACCGGAAAAGTCGTCCGGTTCGACGCGAGCCACCTCGGCACGACGACGTCCAGTTGCGGTACCTGGCACCCGAGCGGAGACAGGTTCGCTCTCGGCAACGAATTCGGGGAAGTCTTCGTCGAGGATGCCCGCACAGGCCATCTCGTGGCCAGGGGGAAGGCCACGGCCGCCAAGATCCAGGACCTCGACTACAGCGGACGCGACGGCAGCCGCTTGGTCGTCGGTGACGCGTCCGGCCTCGCCACGCTCCTCGACGCTGTGACGCTCCGCCCGGTGAGCAAGCCTGTTCAGGTGGGTGGACCGATCGCGTGGCTGTCGGCGAGCCCCGACAACCGGTCCGCGTTCCTGGTGATCGGAGGACGCAGCGTTTCGGACCGTCTCGCCGTACCGTCCGATCGGTGGGCGTTGGTCGACCTGGTGGCGGGCCGGGTGGTCCGACGCGGGACCTTCCCGATGAGTCTGCCCAGCATCGTGGCCTTCGCCCCGGACGGGACCCGGGTGGCCGTCGGCAGCGAGAAGGGAGACGTGCTGATCGTGGATCCCGCCACCGGCGAGAACCTCGCCACACCGCGGATCGTCCATCAGGGCTGGGTCAACGGGATTGCCTTCTCTCCGGACAGTTCCCTGCTGGTCTCGTCGGGATTTGACGGCGGCGTCGCGCTCTTCGACGGCAAGACCGCGGCGTTGCTCGGCACGATCATGACGCCCAACCAGCAACTGGTCACCGCCGATTTCCTGCCGGACGGCCATACCGTCGCGATCGCGGCGTACGACGACGGCGTCTACCACTGGGACACCCGGCTGGCGCACACGATCGAGCTGGCGTGCCGGATGGCCGGCCGGCAACTGACGACCGACGAGTGGCGGGAGAACTTCGGGGATCGGCCTTATCGGAAGACTTGTTAGAGGGCTCGGAGCAGGACCAAACAGCGTGGGGCCAGGGGGACTGTGGCGCCGGCTTCTACTTCGGTGACCATGCTGTTGCTGGTGTCGAGGACGACTTCGTACGCCGGGGCCCAGGAGGCGTCCGGTACGACGACCGGCTGCGTCTGGGCGGTGGCGTTCAGGGCCAGGAGGAACGAGCTGTCGGTGAGGGCGTTGCCTTCGGTGTCGGTCGCGCGGAGTGCGTCGCCGGCGAGGAACATGCCGATCGTCCGGAGGTTGCCGTCGAACCAGTCGGCGTCGGTCATCTCGCCGCCGTGCGGCGCGATCCATGACAGATCCTTCCGGCCGCCGGACACGACAGGTTGTCCGGAGAAGTAGTGCCACTGCCGCAGTGCCGGATGCGCCGCGCGTAGTGCGATCAGCCGCTTCGTCAGGTCGAGCTGTCCGGACCAGGTCGCCGGTAGGGACCAGTCGAACCAGGAGATCTCGTTGTCCTGGCAGTAGGCGTTGTTGTTGCCGTGCTGCGTCCGGCCGCACTCGTCCCCGGCGGTGATCATCGGTACGCCGGTGGACAGGATCAGCGTGGACATCAGGTTCGCCATCTGCCGCTTGCGCAACGCGATCACGCGCCGGTCGTCGGTCTCGCCCTCGACGCCGCAGTTCCAGGACCGGTTGTCGTCGGTGCCGTCGCGGTTGTCCTCGTGGTTCGCCTCGTTGTGCTTGTGGTCGTAGCTGACCAGGTCCCGCAGGGTGAACCCGTCGTGCGCGGTGACGAAGTTGATCGACGCGTACGGGTACCGGCCGTCGTCGCCGTACAGCTCGCTCGACCCGGACAGCCGGTAGGCGAGGTCCTTCACGCCGTCGGAGGTGGTCCGCCAGATGTCGCGGACGCTGTCGCGGAATTTACCGTTCCACTCCGACCACGGCGGGCCGAAGTTGCCCACCTGGTAGCCGAACGGGCCGACGTCCCACGGCTCCGCGATCAGCTTCACCCGGCCGAGCACCGGGTCCGCCGCGACCTCGGCGAGGAACGGGTGACCGGGGATGTCGACCTCGTGCCGCTCGTTCCGCACCAGGGTCACCGCCAGGTCGAACCGGAACCCGTCGACGCCCATCTCTTCGACCCAGTACCGCAGCGAGTCCATCACGAGCCGCCGTACCTGCGGGTGCGAGGTGTCGACCGAGTTGCCCGTGCCGGTGACGTCGTACATCGCGGCGCCGTGGGCGAGCCGGTAGTAGGCACGGTTGTCGATCCCGCGGAAGCTCAGTGTCGGTCCGTCGAACCCGCCCTCGGCGGTGTGGTTGTAGACCACGTCGAGGATCACCTCGATGCCCGCGGCATGGAACGCGGCCACCATCGCCTTGAACTCGGCCACCTGCTCACCGCGCGAACCGGACGACGAGTACGGCGCGTGCGGCGCGAAGAAGCCGAGGCTGTTGTAGCCCCAGTAGTTCGGCAGGCCGCGGGCCGCGATCGCCGGCTCGGTCAGGAAGTGGTGGATCGGCAGCAGCTCCACCGACGTGACGCCGAGCTCGGTCAGGTACTTGATCACCGACGGATGCGCGAGCCCGGCGTACGTGCCCCGCTGATGCTCCGGTACGTCGGGATGCAGCTTGGTGAAGCCCTTCGTGTGCAGCTCGTAGATCACCGTCTCGCCCCAGTGCACCGGCTTGCTGATCGGTGGCGGCGGAGCGGTCTCGGCGACGACCACACCGACCGGGACGTGCCCGGCCGAGTCGCCGTCGGACGAGTCGTAGATCAGCGGACTCGTGAAGTCCAGCGAACCGTCGACAGCCCGCGCGTACGGGTCGAGCACCAGCTTGGACGGGTTGAAGCGCAGGCCGTGGGACGGGTCGAACGGACCGTGCACGCGGTACCCGTACCGCTGTCCGGCGCCGACTCCCGGCACGAACCCGGTCCAGAACTCACCGGTGTGGCTGAGGTCCAGGTTCCGCTGGCTGCCGTCGTCCGCGATCAGGGCCAACTCGACCCGTTCGGCGGCCGGAGCCCACAGGGTGAAAGTGGTCCCATCGGTCTGGACCACTGCGCCCGGCCGCGGCGAAACACCGGCGGACAGGCCGGGAGCATCCGGGGCGGCGGTCGCTTCTTTCACCGGCACATTCTGCACAGTTCGGGGTGAGTTCTCGATAGTGAGGTAGTTGTGTTCGTGAGACGGTGGTTGCGAACGCCTCTGCGCAGTGATACGCAAGGACCGTTACTAATTACCCACCCATTTGGGGATCTCATGTCGGAAGAGCTTGCCGGTCTGACCGTGGGTCTGATCGGCGCGGGCAACATCAGCCACGTGCACGTGGCCGCGTGGAAGGCCCTCGGGGCCCGGGTCCTGGTGCACTCGCTGGAAGGTGCCGAGGAGCTGTCGGAGCAGTACGGGCTGGAGGTCGTGGCGTCGCTGGACGACTGCCTGGCCGAGGCCGAGTTCGTCGACATCGTCACACCGTCGGCGACGCACAAGGAGATCACGCTGGCCGCGATCAAGGCGGGCAAGAACGTGATCTGCGAGAAGCCGCTGACGCTCACCGCGGCTGACGCGCACGAGGTGATCGACGCGGCCCGGGCGGCCGGCGTCCGGTTGTACCCGGCCCACGTGGTCCGGTTCTTCGCGGCGTACAAGGCGGCGTACGACGCGATCCAGGCCGGTCGGATCGGTGCGGTCGCGGTGGCACGGTTCTACCGGCAGGCGTCCTCGCCGGCCGGCGCCGGCTGGTACCGCGAGGTGGCCCGCTCCGGCGGCGTGATCATGGACCTGATGGTGCACGACCTGGACCAGGCACGCTGGCTGTGCGGCGACGTCACCAGCGTGTACGCCGCGCAGAACCCGCCGACCGTGGACGGCGTCAGCCCGGTCAACGTGGCCGCGCACGTCACCCTCACGCACGAGAGCGGAGCGATCAGCCACTGCCGGGCGACCTGGGGAGCGACGGGTACGACGTTCCAGACCGGGTTCCAGGTTGCGGGCTCGACCGGCGTACTGAAGTTCACTTCGGACGGTGACCTCGGCTACAAGGAGGAGCTGCAGAACGGCGATGCCGGCGGCGACCTGCTGATCCCGGCGTCGACGCTGGGGGAGAGCCCGTACCTGACGCAGCTGCGTGAGCTGGCCGTCGGGCTGCGCGGCGGCGCCGAGCCGCGGGTGCTCGCATCCGACGGTGCGACCGCCGTCTATCTGGCCGAGGCGGCGCGTGCGTCGATGGAGTCCGGCCAGCCGATCGACATGAAGACCTTCGTCTCGAGTGGAGCTGTGGCATGACGCTCAAGGTTGCGATCGCTTCGTTCGCGCACGTTCACGCCGGTTCGTACGCGCATCTGCTCGCTGCGATGCCGGACGTCGACGTACTGGCCTCCGACCCCGACGGCGCGTCCGCACCGGACGACGGGCCGCGCGGTGCTGCTTTTGCCGAGGGCTTCGGCATCCCGTACGTCGACTCGTACGACGAACTGTTCGCCTGGGGCCCGGATGCGGTTGTGGTGACGTCGGAGAACTCCGGTCACCGCGCCCTGGTCGAGCGGGCTGCCGCTGTCGGTGCGCATGTGCTGTGCGAGAAGCCACTGGCCACGGAGGTCGCGGACGGCGAGGCGATGCTCGCTGCGTGCGAGGCGGCCGGAGTGATCCTGATGGTCGCGTACCCGGTCCGGTTCGCGCCGTCGTACCTGCAGTTGCGCGCGAACGTCGAGGCGGGGCGGCTCGGTGACGTGTTCGCCGTACTGGGGACGAACAACGGGAAGATCCCGTACGCCGCGCGGCAGTGGTTCACCGACGCCAAGCTGGCCGGTGGGGGAGCGATGGTCGACCACACCGTGCACTGCGCGGACCTGATCGACGGTCTGACCGGCGGTGCGTCCGCTACTCGCGTGTACGCCGCTGCCAACCGGATCCTGCACCAGGACAAGGGAGTGGAGGTGGAGACCGGCGGGCTGGTGACGATCAACTACGACAACGGGCTGTTGGCAACCATCGACTTCTCGTGGAGCGTTCCGGACAACGGTCCGACGTGGGGCGGCGTTTCGCTGCAGGTGACCGGTACCAACGGGTCGGTGGAGATCGAGCCGTTCCTCCCGCACGTCGGCGGCACGGACGCCTCCGGCGAGGTGTTCCTGGGCATCGGAGGCAACCTGGACGCGTCGCTCCTCGACACGTTCCTGGACGCCGTCAACACCTCAGGCCCGGCGAAGGCCGGTCAGCAGCCGGCCGTAGTACCCCAGCCAGACGGCGCCGTAGGCCTCCGCACCCTCCGCATCGTCGACGCAGCCCGCCGCTCCGCCGCCTCGGGTCAAGCGGTCGATCTTTAGCAGCCCGTAGTACACCGGCTTGCTTTGGTCCGGTACGGTTCCCGGGGATGTGACCGATGGGTAGTCCCCGGGAACTGTTAGGAGCTGGGTTATGGGTGAGTTCGTCAACCTGACCGTGAGTGACGGGGTCGGGACGATCCGGCTGGATCGGCCGAAGATGAACGCACTGAACGTCCAGGTCCAGGAGGAGATCCGGGCCGCCGCACTGGAGGCAGCCGCTTCGGACGAGGTCCGCGCGGTGGTGATCTACGGCGGCGAGCGGGTGTTCGCGGCCGGTGCGGACATCAAGGAGATGGCGGATATGTCGTACGCCGACATGGCCAAGCGCTCCGGCCCGCTGCAGTCCTCGCTGTCCGCGGTCGCCGCGATCCCGAAGCCGACCGTTGCCGCGATCACCGGGTACGCGCTGGGCGGCGGCTGCGAGCTCGCACTCTGCGCGGATTACCGGATCGCGGCCGAGGACGCCAAGCTCGGCCAGCCGGAGATCCTGCTCGGCATCATCCCGGGCGCCGGCGGCACGCAGCGACTGTCCCGCCTGGTCGGCCCGTCCAAGGCCAAGGACCTGATCTTCTCGGGCCGCTTCGTCGACGCGACCGAGTCGCTCGCGATCGGTCTGGTCGACAAGGTCGTACCGGCCGCCGAGGTGTACGAAGCGGCCGTTGCCTGGGCCTCGCAGTTCTCCACGGGTGCCGCGATGGCACTGCGCGCCGCCAAGGAATCGATCGATTCCGGGCTCGGCGTCGACCTGACCACCGGGCTGGAGATCGAGCGGCAGCAGTTCGCCGCGCTGTTCGCCACCGAGGACCGCACGATCGGGATGAAGTCGTTCGTCGAAAACGGTCCGGGTAAAGCTGAATTCAAGGGAATCTGATGTCTGCTACCTCCAAGCCCGCCGCCTCCGCCGAAGATGTTGAGGCGGCCTGGAACGACAACAAGCTCGCCCAGGTGCTCTACCACGACTGGGAAGCCTCGACGTACGACGAGAAGTGGTCGATCTCGTACGACGAACGCTGCGTCGACTACGCCCGGGACCGCTTCACCGCGGTGGCCGGCTCGCGCGGCTGGCCGTACGGGAAGTCGCTCGAGATCGGCGCCGGGACGGGCTTCTTCACCCTGAACCTCAAGCTGGCCGGTGTCCTGGACGAGGCGCACGTCACCGACCTGTCGCCCGGCATGGTCGAGGCCGCGAAGAAGAACGCGAAGACCCTCGGGTTCGCGATCGACGGCCAGGTCGCCGACGCGGAGAAGCTGCCGTACGACGACGACACGTTCGATCTCGTCATCGGGCACGCGGTCATCCACCACATCCCGGACGTCGAGCTGGCGTTCCGCGAGATGCTGCGGGTGCTCAAGCCGGGTGGGCGGTTCGTGATCTGCGGCGAGCCCACGCGGTACGGCGACTTCGTGGCCCGGCGCCTGTCGCGGTTCACCTGGTGGGCGACCACGAACGTGACCAAGCTGCCGGCGCTGGCGCACTGGCGGCGGCCGCAGGCGGAGCTCGACGAGTCGTCGCGGGCGGCCGCGCTCGAGGCGGTCGTCGACCTGCACACGTTCGACCCCGACACGCTGGCGCGGATGGCGTCGCGGGCGGGTGCCACGGACGTGAAGACGGTGACGGAAGAGCTGCTGGCCGCGTGGGTCGGGTGGCCGATCCGGACGTTCGAGGCCGCCGTACCGGAGCAGAAGCTCGGGTTCGGGTGGCGGATGTTCGCGTACAAGTCGTGGCTGCAGCTGTCCAAGGTCGACAAGGTGCTGTCGAGCGTCGTACCGGACGAGCTGTACTACAACGTCTCGATCACGGGTGTCGCGGGCAAGCAGTAGGACAAGCAGTAGGGTGTGTTGATGCGGTTACTCACCGCGGCGAATCTGGGCTGGGTGGTGCGCCATCGGGCGTGGACGCCGTACTACCTGAAGCGCTACTGGCGGTTCGCCTGGTTCAAGCTGCGCCACCCGCAGGTGATCACCGAGGGTTTCGTTTTCCTGGGCAAGCACCTGGAGATCGTGGCGCGGCCCGGTCACGGCCGGATCGTGCTCGGCAAGTGGGTGCACCTCGGTGACGAGACCCGGCTGCGCGCGCACGAAGGGACGCTGCGAATCGGCGACAAGGTGGTGTTCGCCCGCGACGTCACGGTCAACTGCTACCTGGACGTGGAGATCGGCGCGTCGACGCTGATCGCGGACTGGACCTACATCTGCGACTTCGACCACAAGACCGAGGATCTGGACCTGCCGATCAAGGACCAGGGCCTGGTGAAGTCGCCGGTCCGGATCGGCCCCGACTGCTGGCTGGCCACCAAGGTCACGGTCACCCGCGGCGCCGACATCGGCCGCGGCGTGGTGATCGGCGCCAACAGCGTTGCCCGAGGCAACATCCCGGCGTACTCCGTGGCGGTGGGGATCCCGGCCGTGGTGGTGGCCGATCGCGCGGCCCGCTACACCGCCGCCGCCGAGCGCCGTAAGTACCTGGCCGGACTGGCCGCGGCCAACGACAAGACCACCGCTCAGCTCCATGCCGGCGCTGTGCCCACGCCCGCGGAACCCGCTCCGGAAAACCCGCCTGCGGGTTCCCGGAGCGTCGAGGAGGGGGATGCGGGCAGTGATGAGGTAGAAGCAGGTGGTGAAAAAGAGACTCCCGAGGGGTTCTCAAGTTACTCACCAGTCGGGCACTATGGCCCCCACGTCCGGTCGGACGCCCACGACCGGTTGAGCGTCGGAGAGGAGAAGTAGCGTGGCTGACCAGGCTGCGATCGGTCCGTCCGATCAGGCTGCCCGGTCGATGCTCGACCAGGCTGCGGCCGACGGCTCGATCACACAGGCGCGGACGCGTGCCGTCGACCCGGTGCCGATCGTCGCCCCGGTGGTTGCGCCGGTGGTTGCGCCGGTCGTTGCGGAGCCGGCGGCACCTGGCAGCGCTACGTTGGAACCAGTGCTTGAAACAAACGAACCAGACATGGGCGTGAACGGAAGCATGAACCCGGAAGCACAGGCAGCAGACGGCAGCACAGCGGCACCGGCCCCGGTAGCGGGTGCCCGCCGCCGGTTGTCGCCGCGCCCGGTCCCGGTCAGCCGGCGGAGGAGACCGCCGGCGGCAGCGACCGAGGTGGTCCCGGACACGGTGGCCACGGACGAGGAACGGACCCCGGCTGAGGAGATGGACGACGTGGGTACGCAGGACGAGAAGGCGACGGCCGCCAAGGCCGGTACGACGCCGGACAAAGACGCCGGTGCGGTATCCGGTCCGAGCACTGACGCGACCGGTGGAGCGGGCGCGGCGAGCGGCTCGGGTACGGCGACCGCGACCAGGACGGCCCGCCCGAAGACCGCGGCGGAGATCGTGGCGGAGCAGCGTGCGCGGGAGAAGGCGGCGGCCGAGGCCTCGTCGGGTGCGGCCGCCTCGGAGGATGCCGCACCCGATCAGCCGGCCCCGGCCAAGGATGCCGTCGGCAAGGACGCTGCCGTGACGGCTGGTGCCGCGACGAGCGCGACCGCGGGCAAACCGGTGGCCAAGCCGTCCGGGCCGACTGGTGCCTCAGGCAACAAACCGCCGACGGCCCGGGGTGGTTCGTCGGGATCGTCGGGTTCCGGCAAGGGCAAGCAGGCGCTGTCCTCGGTCGGCTCCGGAGTACGGAAGCTGCGCAACCTGATCGCCTCGCTGATCTGGCTGATCGCGGTGCTCGCGGCCGCCGTACTGGCGCTCGGCGCGTTGTTCACCGCGCTGGACCAGACCAACCAGAGCAACGAGATCGTGCGCTGGATCCTCGAGCGTGGTCACGACCTGGTCGGCCCGTTCAAGGATCTGTTCCGGCTGGAGACCGCGAAGAACACCCTGCTGGTCAACTGGGGGATCGCGGCGCTGGTCTACCTGATCGCCGGCAAGATCGTCGAGCGCATCATCCGTCCGTAGCAACCAGGATCAGGTCGAGAGATTCGTCCAGGTTTCCTGGGCGGATCTCGAAGTCCGCATACGTCGTACTCCGCACGAGCCCGGCCAGGTTGTCGTCCCACTGGTCGTGCTCGGCGGCGAGCTGAGCGTCCACACATGATCCGTACTGCGTCTCCCAGGACGTCAGCCGCTCGCCGTGGTGGAGTCCGAGCGCGTGCGTGATCTCGAAGTACGGCTCCAGCAGTTCGATGAACTCGGCGGCGGTCAGTTCGCGGGTGTGGTACCAGTTCCCGCTCGGGAAGGTCAGGCGGTTCGGCGTACTCAGGACGAGGGTCCCGCCGGGCGCGAGGATGCGCGCGCACTCCGCGACGAACCGCGGCTGCTCCCACAGGTGCTCGATCGTCTGCAGTGAGGTGACGAAACCGAAGGCGTTGTCCGCGAACGGGGTCTGCACCAGATTGCCGCGCGCGACATTGGTCTGTGGATAAACCCGGCGGACGTGGCGCAACGTCGTATGTTCATAGTCGAGACCGGTCACGGAGTCCGCGCCCGCCAGGCGGAGCAGCTCCGCGCCGTAGCCCTCGCCGCAGCCGGCGTCGAGGATCCGGCCGGTCCGCTCGATCGGCAGTTCGGCCGTGATCCAGCGATAGGCCGCGTCGTGGCGCGCGAACCAGTAGTTCTCGTGCCAGATCCCGGGTGCGGTCCTCTCGCCGGTGAGCGGTAACGTCTCGGTCACCTGAGTCAGACTACTGGTCGACGAGACTGTGATGGGACTCGCACGCACCTCATGTTTCTCGCGAGTAACATCCGTGGCAGGCTTGGGAGAGACCGTTAACCAGAAGGGGTCCCACACGCTATGAAGATCGTCGTCTGCGCGAAGTTCGTGCCGGATGCCACCGCGGACCGCCGCTTCCGCTCCGAGGACAACACGGTGGACCGGGCCGGTGTCGACGGGCTGTTGTCCGAGCTGGACGAGTATGCCGTCGAGACCGCGCTCACCGTGAAGGAGGCCGGGGATGGTGAGGTGACCATTCTCACGGTCGGTCCGGAGCAGGCCGCGGACGCGGTGAAGAAGGGTCTGCAGATGGGCGCCGACGCCGGCGTGCACGTGGTCGACGACGCGATCCACGGTTCGGACGCGGTCGCCACGTCGCTGATCCTGGCCAAGGCACTGGCCAAGCTCGAGGCCGACCTGGTCGTGTTCGGCATGGGTTCGACCGACGGCGGCATGGGGGTCGTGCCGGCGATGGTGTCGGAGCGGCTCGGGCTGCCGGCCGTGACGCTGGGCTCGGAGGTGACCGTCGACGGGCAGACCGTTCGGATCCGCCGCGACGGCGACACTGCGAGCGAGACGATCGAGGGCACGCTGCCGCTGGTGCTGAGCGTCTCCGACCAGGCCAACGAGCCGCGGTACCCGTCGTTCAAGGGGATCATGGCGGCGAAGAAGAAGCCGGTCGAGACCTGGTCGCTGGCCGATCTGGAGCTCACGTCCGAGCAGGTCGGTGGCGCGTCGGCGTGGACCGAGGTGGTCGAGGTGACCGCCCGCCCGCCGCGCAGCGCCGGCACGATCGTCACCGACGAGGACGGCAGCGGTGCCGCCGGGCTCGTCGAGTTCCTGTCCACGAACAAGTTCCTCTGAGGGGGCGGCTGAGTTATGTCGAACGTTCTGGTTCTCGTTGACCACTCCGCGGGCACGGTCCGCAAGACGACCGCCGAGCTCCTCACCATCGCCCGCCGGCTCGGCGAGCCGGTCGCGGTCTTCATCGGCGACGGTGTGCAGGACGCGCTGCCGGCCCTCGGGCAGTACGGCGCGACCAAGGTGATCGCGCTGACCGACCCGGAGCTGTCGCAGTTCCTGGTGGCGCCGAAGGCCGAGGCGTTGCAGCAGGTCGCGGCCAAGCTGGAGCCGTCGGCGATCCTGATCTCGTCGAGCGCCGAGGGCAAGGAGATCGCGGCCCGGCTCGCGGTCAAGCTGGACTCGGGTCTGATCACCGACGCGGTCGATGTCGAGGCGGGTCCTGTCACCACGCAGTCGGTGTTCGCCGGCAACTACACGGTCAAGTCGAAGGTCACCCACGGCACGCCGATCATCACCGTGAAGCCGAACGCCGCGACCCCCGAGGCCGCCGAGACTTCGCCGGAGGTGGAGGAGTTCGACGTGTCGATCTCCGACACGGCGAAGACGGCGCGGATCACCGAGTCGAAGCCGCGGGAGGCGACCGGTCGTCCGGAGCTGACCGAGGCCGCGATCATCGTGTCCGGCGGCCGCGGGACCGGCGGCGACTTCGGCCCGATCGAGGCGTTCGCGGACTCGCTCGGTGCGGCCGTAGGTGCGTCCCGTGCCGCGGTCGACTCGGGGTGGTATCCGCACGCCTACCAGGTCGGCCAGACCGGCAAGACTGTGTCCCCGCAGCTGTACGTCGCGGCGGGTATCTCCGGCGCGATCCAGCACCGCGCCGGCATGCAGACCTCGAAGACCATCGTCGCGGTCAACAAGGACCCCGAAGCCCCGATCTTCGAGCTGGTCGACTACGGCGTCGTCGGCGACCTCCACAAGGTCCTCCCCACCGCCACCGAAGAAGTCACCAAGCGCAAGTCGTAAGCCCTGCAACACCACCGCACGAAAGCCCGGCCCGGGTTCCCCCGAGGCCGGGCTTTCGCGTTCCAGCTGGCCAGGCCGGCGTCGCGGGTAGCATGCGTCGGTGCGGATCTGGGTTAGTGGGGCGCGGGGGAAGCTGGGCGCGGAGGTTTGCCGGCAGGTGGTTGCCGGCGGGCATGAGGTGATCGAGGCGGATCTCAGCGGGCCGGACCCGGTTGATCTCATGGACCGGGAGGCCGTTGCCCGTTCGCTGCGTGGGGCTGATGCGATCGTGCACTGTGCCGGGATCGCCAGTCCGGAGAACATCGAGCCGGTGCGTCTGTTCGAGGCCAATGCGATCACGACGTTCAACGCCCTCGAAGAAGCGTGGAAGCTCGGCATCCGTACCGCTGTGCTCGCCTCCAGTGGCTCGATCTACGGCACCGCGTGGTCCCCGGACGAGATCGGCACCCCGGACGTCCCGGTCGACGAGGACACCGAGCTCCGGTACGTCGACCCGTACGCGCTCACCAAGGACGTCCTCGAACGCATTGGCCAGTCGTACGCGCGGCGCGGCGTACAGGTCACCGCCCTGCGCTTCCACTGGATCCTCACCCCCGACGAGGTACGCCGGTACATCGCCGACGCACCGGCCGCGGACAACCGCCGCAACCTCTGGGGGTACGTCGACCTGGCGGAGGCCGCCCGCGCCTGCATTCTGTCGCTCCACCCGCGCATCCAGGACCGCTTCGCCGCGCTGGTCATCGCCGCCGAAGACACCGGCCGCCTCGAGCCGACCGCGGACCTCCTGGCCGAATACTCACCCGACACCAAGATCCACACCGCCCTGGAAGGCACCGCCTCCCTCTTCGACAGCAGCCGAGCCGCCGACGTCATCAACTGGACCCACCACAGCACCTGGCGCGACCAGTAGCCCAACACTCAAGCAGTCAGATGCTGCCGGATCGCGGTGAGGTCCGTGGTGATGGTGGCTTGGCGGGCGTCGGCTCCGGCGAGGTACGCCGACAGCTCGCCGGCGGCCGCAGCGCTGCGTTCGTTGAGGCTGGTGACCTCTCCGGCCGCCGACTCTTTGTCGCGGGAGATGGCTGACCGGAGTGACCAATAGCGGTTCGCGCCGATGCCGATCACCACCAGACCGACCACGATCCAGAACCAGTGCACGAACCCGAGACCGATCGCCACCAGCGCGCCGACCCCCATGATCGCGATCGGCAGCACCCGCTGCGCGGCAGTCGTGACATCGGCGGCCGCAGTGAGCGCCGTCTGCGCCTTGCTCAGCTCGAGCTGGTCCGGCCCGTCCGGGCGGACGGTGATCGTGTGGGTGCCGCTTTCGATCGTGAGCTCCGCCGGGCCCGGCCGCACAGCGACCTCGGCGAGTGTCTCCACGGCCGGCAGGACCAGCGGGCCGACGACACGCAGTGCGGCGATCGACAGGTGTGGGTCGGCGGACACGTTCAGGTCGTCGGTGAGGTGCGCCTGGACCGCACCGGCGGGATCATCGAGAGTCTCCGCCTTGCCACCGGTCCCGGTGATCTGGCCGCGGAGCACGGCGATCCGGGCGAGCGTCTCCCGCTCCGGCTCGCTGCCCTCGGAGATCAGCAGCCGCAGCATCCCCGCCGCGCTGTCCTTGGGCGGCTCGTCGGCGGTGGCAGACCCACGGCCGGACTCGTTGGTTGCCCGTCGGGCGGCGCTGGAGGGGGTGCGGTCGGTCTTGCGCTCTTCCGGGTAGCTCAGACTGGGGTCCGGCTCACGGGCCTCGGTGTTGCCGGCGATCGACTCGATGGCGTCGCGGATCTTGCTCAGGCGGACCGAGGCGTTGTTCTGCTCCTCGATCGCCTTCAGGTACTGGCCGCGCGGGCGGGCGGGCGCGTTGCCGCGCAACTCGAGTCGCGACAGCCAGGCACCGTCGGCGGAGGTGACCGATTGGAGTCGCTTCACCACCAACTCGAGGCCGTCCATCCCGACGCCGCCGCGGGCGGCCGTCGTCCACAGCACGCGCTGGACCCGGGTGACCGTGCCGTCAGCCGCCGGTACGCCGAACGCCACGTCCAGCCACTCGCTCCGGACCTTGTGCCGCTGCCCGAGCGCGGCCAGCGCCAGCACCAGGAACGTCGACGTACGACGCTCGTCCAGGCCCATCGCCGTACTCAAGGCCTGCTCGTCCGGCTTGTCGGCGTGCAGCGCGATCAGCGCATCGGTGGCCGGACCCAGCCAGTAGCCGGCAACGGGCTCGCCGGCAGTCGGCAATTCCGTGCTGGAGGCCATCGCGGTGAGGACTCGGGACGCGTACCGGCGGAGCTCCGCGGCGTTGACGAATCCGGCCGTCTCGTGGCGGATGTCGGACAGTTCGACGAATGCGTCGAAGGCCGTGGTGAGACGTTCGACCCGGTCCTGCAGTCCGCCTTGGACCCGGGACAGCTGGGACTGCAGCCGTGAGGTCTCCTGCCGCGCGTACGACATCTCGCTCTGCAGGTCTTCGAGCTGCTCGTTCTGACGCCGTTCGCGCCACCAGTCGGTCATCTGTCCCGTCCCCTTCGAAGCCGATTGCTCTCCGGAAGGATGCCGTGCCGGCGGGTCATCAAGTGGTGGGGACCAGGCGGAGCTGGAGCATGGCGGCGAAGCGGGAGTCGGGGTCGTCGAGATCCAGCCCGCCCACTTCGGCCAGGCGGCGCAGGCGGTACCGGAACGTGTTGGGGTGGACGTACACGGCCGCGGCCGCAGCGGCGACATCGCCGAAGGCGTCGAGCCAGGCGCGCAGGGTCTCGACCAGGTCGGTGTGGTGCCGGCGGTCGTACGCGACGAGCAGAGCGATCGGACCGGTCGGCTCGTCGCCACGGGCCTCGATCAGGTCGCGCAGTTCGAGCAGGAGGGTGTCGACGTGGACGTCCGCGAGCCGGGCGACGCGGGGGGCGGCGCGGCCGGTTCGCAGTACCCGGAGGGCGCGGTCGGCGCCGGCGCGCGCGTTGGGGAGGTGCGCGGCGTCGGACACGACCGGCCCGACCCCGATGCTGGCCGTGACTCGATCGCCGATCCGTTCGAGGAAGTGCTTGCCGATCCGTACTGCGCGTTCCTCGCCGTCGGACCGCTCGGGGCGAACCGGGATCAACCCGTACGCGACATCACCGACCAATGCGGCCGCGGCCCGCGGATGCACAGCGCCGAGATGCATGGCGAACGCGTCGGCCAGCCGCTGACGCTCCCCGGCCAGCCCGGCTTGGCTGACCAGCGATTCGCCCGCAAGGTCGGCAACGACGGACTCGTCGGAGTCGGAGGAGGCGATGATCCCGAGCGCGAGTACGACGACCGCCTGGTCGGCCAGTCCCAACCGGTCCAGGGCTGCGCGGGCGCCGGCGCCGCCTTCGAGCGCAGTACTGACCAGGTCGGCGCGCAGGCGGCGTTCGACGTCGGCGCCGGCGCGGATGCGCAGCATATGAAGGGCAACGAGCTTCGCGGCGTCGCACAGTGCCTGGGAGCGTTCGGCCGTGAGCGGGTCGCGGACGGCGGCCCAGATCGAGCCGAGGATCTCGTCGCCGGCGCGGACCGCGACGGCGACGCGCGGGATGGTGAAGTCCTCCTCGGCGGTCGGCAGCGGCGGCACCTGGACCGGGCGGTCGGTGCGGTACAGCTCGCGGAAGATGCCGTACTCCGTGAGCAGGCGGAAGTACCGCTGCGGTACCTGGCGGCCGAGGACCGTCTGCACCCGGGCGGTGTCGGCCTCGTCCTGCCGGCCGGAGAACGCGAGCACGCGGGAGCTGCGATCCTCGATCGTCACCGGCGCGTCGAGCAGCGCGGCGGTCGCGTTGGCGAGGGCGAACAGGTCACCGGACGGCATGCCACCGAGGGTCTCCGCGTCACCGACGTCACCCTCGGCGAGCAGAGATCGCAGCAGCACGGCGAGCTGGTCCCACGACGCGCCGCGGGTCAACGCCAGCAGTGCGACTCCGGACTCGGCCACCGCGTCCGCCAGGAGATCACCGGCCGCGATCGGGGAACCGGGCTGCTCGGCCATCGTCGGCAAGTCGGCCGGCGGCCTCAGCGTCTGGGCACGGACGACCAGCCCGGCGGCCTGCTGGCGGCCGAGATCGCGCAGTACGTCGGCGATCCGGTCGGGCTCGTGCAGGCCGACGCCGAGGACGAGCGCCTGCGGGGGAAGGACCGGGTCGTCGAGCGGGTCGTGGATGACGATCCCGCCGATCTCCGCTGGCTGATCCGGGTCACCGTGCACGAGCTCCAGCAAGGTCGCGCCCAGGTCGTCGAGCACCCGGCCGAGGCTTGCCCGCGGTCGATTCGTCACCGCTCACCTCCGAGCCCCCAGCCTAGGCGTCACAGCGGCAGCCATTCGGTACCTGTGGTCACCGACGCCAGTTCGTCCTCGAGCGGCTCGATCCCGATGCCGGGGCTGGTGGGCACCGGGAGATGCCCGTCGTCGAGCGTGAACGGCGGGGTGATGTCGGTCTGGTAGTAGCGATCCGAGGCGGAGGTGTCCCCGGGGAGCGTGCAGCCGGGCAACGCCGCCAGGGCAACGTTGGCGGCCCGGCCGATGCCGGTTTCCAGCATGCCGCCGCACCAGACCGGGATGTCGTTGGCGACGCAGACGTCGTGGATGCGCTTGGCTTCCAGATACCCGCCGACGCGGCCCGGCTTGATGTTGACGATCGCGCAAGCGCCCAGACGGATCGCGGCGGCGGCCGCGCGCGCCGACGTGATCGATTCGTCCAGGCACACCGGCGTACTGATCTGCCGAGCCAGGTCCGCGTGCCCGACAACGTCCTCCTCGTCCAGCGGCTGCTCGATCAGCAGGAGGTCGAACGGATCGAGCCGGGCGAGGTGCCGCGCGTCGGCCAGCGTGTACGCAGTGTTGGCGTCGACCTGCAGCAGGATGTCCCCGAACTGCTCGCGCACGGCGCGGACCGGTTCGATGTCCCAGCCCGGTTGGATCTTCAGCTTGATCCGCACGTACCCCTGCTCGAGATACCCGCCGACGGCATCGAGCAACTCGGGGATCGAGTCCATGATCCCGACCGACACCCCACACGGCACGCGATCCCGCACCGCGCCCAGCTCGCGAGCCAGCGTACGGTTCTCGGCCCGCAGTTCGGCATCGAGTACGGCGGTCTCCACCGCGGCCTTCGCCATCCGATGCCCGTGGAACCGGCTCAACGCGGGTCCGACCCCGACCGCGGAGTCCACCGAAGCAAGCGCGGGCACGAAGAACCGCCGCAGTACGTCGGCCGCCGCCTCGACGTACTCCGACGAGTACAGCGGACCGCTCATCGCGACGCACTCGCCCCACCCCTCGGCGTCCGTACTCACGGCGCGCACCAGCAGCACGTCCCGCGTGGTCTCGGTACCGAACGAGGTCCGGAACGGCGACACCAGCGGCATCGAGATCCGCCGCAGTTCGAATCCGGTCAGCTTCATCACAGCTCCTTCTGCTCGACGACGTACCATCCGGCCCGATCGAATCCGGTCACCCGCGCGCCGTCCGCCAGCAATCCGCCCAGCACTTCGCGCAACGCACTCCGCCAGGCCTTCGCCGCACCCGGATCCGTGCGGCGCAGTCCCTCGACCTCAGGCGGTACGGCGACCAGCAGCACGCCGTCGCCCGCGGGACCGGGAACCGTGGGCCGACCGTCCGCATCGCACGCCAGCGCAACCGTTGCCCCAGGCATCAACCGCACGTCGGTCCTAGTTGACCGCCGAGCCGCCGCGGCACCGACTGCAGGCGTGTCCAGCTCCCACCGCACCAGCAGGCGGTCGGTGTCGTCACCGCTGTTGATCCCGTCCCGCATGTCGCCGTAGAAGTTCATCAGGTACTCCGTCGGCCGCGCCGCGAGCTTGGCCACGTTGAAGTACGCGTTGCGCCGGATCAGCGGATCGAACGTCCACGAGATCGTCGACACGCCTCGGCGCAGTGCCCAGGCCCGCTGATGCAGTTTGAGCGCGAACCCGACGTTCCGCCCGCGCGCCGCTCCGGACACCCCGGCGACGTGGCTGTGCATCGAGACCTCCGCGGGCGCCGAGAAGAACCCGACGCAGGCGCCGATCAGCTCGTCACCGTCGTACGCCCCGCCGACGTAGTTGCCGGCCTTCGTCAACGCCCGTAGCAACTCCGTCGTCACCGGCGGATTCTTCGGGTCGGGCCGCCAGATCGAGTCGTACAGCCGGTAGACCTCGTCGAGCTCCGCCAGTTCCCGTAGCTCACGCACTCGCACGCCGGCTGCGGTCGCCGCGTCCGTAGCGGCAGCAATCGACGGACTGAGATCGAGCGTCATGGCGAGTCCTGGAGGTCGGCGATGAGCGCGGCCAGCAGGGCTGCGCGTGGGGCGAGTTCCGCAACCACGACATGTTCGTCGTCGGCATGGGCGCCACCACCGACGGCGCCCAGCCCGTCCAGGGTCGGCGTACCGATCCCGGCTGTGAAGTTGCCGTCCGATCCGCCGCCGACCGCCACCGAGCGCAGCGGTGGCACGCCGAGCCGAAGCGCGAGCTGGGAGGCACGCGCGTACAGCTCTTCGGACATCTTGCGTTCGAGCGGCGGCCGGTTCGGTCCGCCGATGATCTCCAGCGAGCTCCCGGGCAGCACCGGTCGGAGGGCGTGCATCGCCTCGTCCACCCGCAGCTGTTCCTCGACCGTCCAGGCGCGGGCATCGACGAAGAACGCGCCTGCCGCCGGGACGGTGTTCCGTGTGGTCCCCGCCGTCAGGACCGACGGCGTCACCGTCGTACCGCGATCGGCGTCGCCCAAGTTGCTCACGGCAAGCACTTGGTGGGCGGCTTCGACCGAGGCGTTGATGCCGAGCTCCGGTTCGAGGCCCGCGTGCGCGGCCCGCCCGGTGATCCGCACCTCGTACACCGACACACCCTTGCGCTCCAGCTTGACCGCACCGGCATCGGCCGATGCTTCCAGGACCAGTGCGGCCGAGCATCCGGCCGCCTCGGACTCGATCAGCTCCCGCGACGACGGTGACCCCAGTTCCTCGTCACCGGTCACCAGCAACGTGACAGTTGCCGACGGCAAGGTGGAGATTGCATGCAGAGCCATCACCAGACCGGCCTTCATGTCGAAGCAGCCCGGACCTCGCAGTACGCCGTCCTCGTTCGTGAACGGATGGGTGGTCAGCGAGCCAAGTGGCCAGACGGTGTCGTGGTGAGCGAGTACCAGGACCCGCTGCGGCCCGTCGCCGAGCTGCCAGCGCAGATGCGTGCAGCCGTCGACGACGACGTACTCCGGCTTGGACCCGAGCCGCTCCGCTCCCAGCTGGGCCACGACGTCCGCACTGCGAGCCACCGCCGCGACATCCGATGACGGCGACTCACACGTCACCAGGGTTTCGAGATCCGCGAGCATCAGCGGCAACCGCTCCGCGAACTGCTCGACCAGCTCGGTCATCCGCCGACCTTCGGCGTGGCACGAACCCCGAAGTGCATGTACTTCTCGCCGGTCGGCAGCGAGTAGAACGTCACCGGTGTCCACGTGAGCGCACCGGGTTGCCGGACCACGAACAGATCGCCGCTCTCGTCGACCGGGGTCATGCGCAGTTCCTCGGTCGGATCCGGCACCAGCTCGGCCAACGGTCCGGTGATCGTCATGCGCAGCAACGGACCCTCGTCGTCGACCAGCACCTCTTGGATCGTGCTTGCCCGCTCGTACCGGCCGACGTGGCGACGTACGTCGACTGTCAGCGGCTCCGCGGGCGGAGTCAGCGACACGGGCATGGCGACACCGGCCAGCTCGCCGAAGATCTCCCGATAGAGGTCCTCGTACAGGTCGCGCGTGTGGCCGCCGTTCGTCAGCAGTACGACGGCCAGTCCCTCGTCGGGCAGCACCCGCAGGAACGCGGCCTGACCGATCGTGTTGCCGTCGTGCCCGATCAACCGCCGGCCGTCCCAGCCGAACCGGATCCAGCCGAGCCCCCACGAATCACCGAGGGAGTGCTTGTCCGGCAGCTCGGCCTGCTGCTCGGCCATGGCTGCCACAGATGCCTCGCTGAGGAGCCGGGTGCCGTCCGGTGCGACGCCGTCGTTCAGGTGGAGCCGTGCGAACGCCAGCGCGTCAGCCACGGTCGACGTGATCAGGCCGGCCGGTCCCAATGAGCGGGGGAGACCCCAGACCGGTGCCCGCTTCGGTTCCTCTTCGCCTTCGCTGACGTGCCCGACCGCGGCCGATCGGAGCAGCGCCTCTTCTGGCAGCGTGACGGTGTTCTGCAGGCCGAGTGGTGTGATGATCCGGTCCCGCAGTGCCTGGTCCCAGGTGGAGCCGGTGAGCTTCTCGATCACTCGTCCGGCCAGTGAGAAGCCGGCGTTGCAGTACGACCACGTCGCGCCAAGTGGGTGGTTCTGTGCGACGTCCGCCAGCAGGTCGACGTACTTCTCCAGACAGTCGTCGCCTCGACCTGTGTCGGTGAAGACGTCGCCGTCGATCCCGCTGGTGTGGGTGAGCAGATGCCGCATCGTCACCTGCTTGGCGACGTCGGGATCACCCAGTTGCAATTCGGGCAGCACCTGGCTGATCGGTGCGTCCAGATCCAGGAGTCCCTCGTCGATCAGCTGCAGCGCCAGGGTGGCCGTCCAGACCTTCGACATGGAGCCGATCTGGAAGACCGAGTCGGTCGTCGTGGCGACACCGGTGTCCTTGTTCAGTACGCCGGTCGCCGCCTCCACCAGTTCGTCATCGCCACCCGGCCGCACTCGCAGGATGCCGAGCGTTGCACCCGGTACGCCGTGCCTTGCGGCCAGCGTGGTCAGCCGACGCTGCCAGTGCGCCGCGTCGATCTTCGCCCGGCGCGGACCGCTCGCGTCACCGGCGTACTGCTCCACCCAGTCGAGGATGCGCCGGTTGAAGTCGACGCGGTGGGACGGACGGCCCTCGACGATGAACAGGTGACTAGCCTCGGGGTAGAGCACGAGCTGGCTCGGTACGCCGTTCTCGCGCAGGGCAGTGTGCCACTGCTGTGCCTGTCCGACCGGGCAACGCACGTCGGCGTCGCCCTGGAGGATGAGGGTCGGCGTGGCGACCTTGCTGACCTCCGCGAACGGCGACATGGAGCTGTAGTCGGTGGCGCTGTTCAGTTCGTACACGTCGAGGAAGTGGCCCATGTCCGACGTACCGGCCATGCTGGTGAGGTCGCTGACCACACCACCGGTGACCGCGGCAGCGAAGCGGTCGTCGCGGCTGGTCAGGTAGCACGTCATGAATCCGCCGTAGCTGTAGCCGGCCACGGCCAGGCGGTCGGGGTCAGCGATGCCCTCGGCAACCAGCTCGTCGAGCGGCTCGAGGAAGTCACGCGCGTCCGCCGTACCCCAGGCTCCGAGAGCGGCGTTGAAGAACTCCTCGCCGTACCCGTCGCTGCCACGGGGGTTGAGCAGCAGCACCGTCCAGCCGCGGGCCGCCAGCTCCTGGTGGTAGACGTGCACTTCGTCGGCCGCGGCGTTCCAGGCGTTGTGCGGACCGCCGTGGATGTCCAGCAGCAGTGGCTGCGGCCCGTCGGCAGCCGGGTCGCGGACGAGCCAGCCGGACACAACAGTCCCGTCGGAGATGGTGAACTCCCGCTCTGTCCGGACGAACGCGTCAGCGACTTTCTCGCCGTACGTCGTCCGCGTTGTCGCCTCGCAGGTCGCCAGGTCCAGCGTGACGATCTCTCCGAACGACGTGGGCGTGCTGAGCCCGACAGTCGCTACGCCGGCGGCGACGGACAGCCCGGACACGACCTGTCCCGGCTCGCCCAGCACGTGCTGAGGTGTGCCGCCTTCGACGGGAACGGAGTAGAGGTGCGTGCATCCACGGTCCCGGACGCCGAAGAGGACAGTGCGGCCGTCGTCCACCAGCGTGGGCACGGCACCCGGGTACGCCGGTCCGCCGGCCATCACGTTGCGGTCGAGCGGAGCCGCAAGGTTCACCACGTCGCCGCTGTCCAGAGCGAGCCGCAGCAGACCGGCGTGACCGACCGGTCCGGACAGCATGCCGACGACAAGCAGTGCGGCGCCGTCAGCAGTCCAGGTCACCGTGCCGGTCAGTCCGTCAGCCAGCCCGACCAGCTGCGGCGTCGCCTTGGCGTCTGATGCGTCCAGCACGTAGGCGGGCGCAGTCGGCGTCAGATCCGCGTCCGGCGCGGTAGCTGCTCCGAAAGCCAGCTTCACACCGTCCGGTGACCAGGCCGGGTCGCCGGCGTGCCAGTCTCCCTCGGTGGCCTGGCGGCACTCCTTCGTCTCCACGTCGAGGACATGGAGGTGCTTGCGGATGGTTCGCAGCCAGCCCGCGCCGTCAGCTTGGTAGTCGAGACGCTCTGTCGCGATCGGCGCGTGTGCGGCTGCCTCTGCGTCACTGGGGGTCGCGATGTCGACAGGCGCGGAGAAAGCGATCCGCTTCCCGTCCGGACTCCACTTCGGCGCCCCAGCTCCCAGCGGCAGGGTGGTGAGTTGCTCCGGCTCACCGCCTCCCACTGGCAGCACCCAGAGCTGAGCCGGGCCGTCCTTGGCCCGCAGGAACGCCAGCCGTGACCCGTCCGGCGACCAGACAGGCATCGTGTCGGCGTCGCCGCGGGTGAGCTGCTCCGGAGTACCACCGGAGGCTGGAATGCGCCACAGACTCCGCAGCGTGCGATCCGCCTTCGCGTCGGTGGTCCGCAGGACGTAGACGAGTTGAGTGGCGTCCGGCGACAGCACCGGCTGCTCCGGTACGGCGAGCTCGGTCAAGTCGTCGATGCGCAGACGTCGGGTCACTGGGAGTCCTCCTTGAGTTCCATGAGCACAGGCGGGTTCAGGTCGACCGCCCGCAGTACGCCGGCCGCGTGGTGACAGGCGGCGCGGTGCAGTCGGTGATCGGCCTCGGTGGTGGGATCGAGGGTCAGGCAGTGCTCGCGGTCGGTCCGGATCAGCGGACCGACCGGGCACCTCGGATGGAACCGGCAGCCCGCCGGCGGGTGGTGTGGATCGGCAGGCTCGGCATCGGCGACCTCATCCGGTGGCGGCAGCGTTGTCGTACCGCGTCGTGGAGCTGCTGCCAGAAGCTCTTTGGTGTAAGGGTGTTGGGGGTTGCTGAGTACGTCGCCGGCCGGGCCGACCTCGACGATCCGGCCCAGGTACATGACCGCCACGATGTCGCTGACGTAGCGCACCACGGCCAGGTTGTGCGAGATGAACAGCATCGACAGCTGCAGCTCGCGTTGCAGCGTCCGGACGAGGTTCAGCACCGTGCCTTGGATCGACACGTCCAGGGCTGAGGTGATCTCGTCGGCGATAAGGACTGCGGGCTGTCCGGCCAACGCGCGTGCGATCGCGACCCGTTGACGCTGACCACCGGACAACGCACCGGGGTACGTCGAGACGCGGTCGGCATCCAGCCCGACGAGCTCGAGCAACCGGACCACCTCCTCGCGTCGGCGCAGGCCTCTCGGCATGGCCTCCGCGACCGAGTCGCCGATGGTCATCCGTGGATCCAGTGAGGAGTACGGATCCTGGAACACCATCTGCAACGGACGCCGATCTCGCAGCGGCACCCCGTCCAGCAGGATCTGGCCGCCCGCAGGCTCGGCCAGCCCGACCGCCGCACGCGCCAGCGTCGACTTGCCGGACCCGGACTCACCGACCAGCCCGACCACCTTCCCCGACGGGACAGTCAGGTCGACGCCGTCGACTGCTGTCAGCGCGCGGCCGTACCGGACCGTCACATCTTCGAACCGCAGTTCGCTCATCGCTGCCCCGTCCGGAAGCTCGAGTACTCAGCCTGCGCCTGTGGATGCCAGCACGCCACCTGATCGACCAGCACAGGATCCTCGGCCCGGCACCGGTCCGAGGCGAACGAACACCGCGCCGCGAACGCACAGCCCAGCGGCAACCGCGCCGGATCCACCGGCCGCCCGGGGATGACCGCCAGCGGTTCGTCGAGCGCAGTGTCCAGATCGGGTACGGCGGCCAGCAAGGCCCGCGTGTACGGGTGCCGTGCCCCGGTCGCCAGCTCGGTTGCCGGCAGGTCCTCGACGATGCGCCCGGCGTACATCACCAGAACGCGGTCGCAGATCTGTGCGACCACACTGATGTCGTGACTGATCAGCAGGACCGCGACGTCGTCCTCGGTGCGGATCGTCTCCAGCAAACGCAGTACCTGCCGCTGCACGGTGACATCGAGTGCGGTGGTCGGCTCGTCGGCGACGATCAACGCCGGCGTACCCATCAGGCCCATGCCGATCATGGCCCGCTGCCGCATGCCGCCGGAGAACTCGTGCGGGTACTGCCGCGCCCGGCGCTCCGCAGCCGGCACCCGGACCGCGCGCAGCCGGTCGATCGCCCGGCTCATCGCGGCGCGACGGCTGAGACCCTGATGCTCACGCGCACCCTCGGCCAGCTGTACGCCGATCCGCTTGGTCGGGTTGAACGAGGTCATCGGGTCCTGGAACACCATCGCGAACGACGTACCCAGCAGGCGCCGCCGTACGGCCGCATTACTGCGGACCGGTAGCCGACCGAGCAGGGGAGCGCCCAGGAACGACAGCTCGGCGGCACGGACCTGACCGGGCGGCTCGATCAGCTGGGCGACCGCGAGTGCGGTGAGGCTCTTCCCGGAACCGGACTCGCCGACCACGCCAACGATCTCGCCCTTGTGGATAGTGAAGCTGACCCCGCGCACAGGGGTGACCGGACCAGGGAAGCTGACGCGCAGGTCCTCCACCACCAGTACGGCGTCACCGTCGTCGTGTGCCGGTGTGGCCTCCGGCGTACGGTCGGTCCACCGCGTGCGGGGCGCCTGTACGCCGAGGCCCTTCGCCACCGCCTCGCCGAAGAGGTTGAACGCCAACCCCGCGACGACCACCGCGACACCCGGAGCGACTGCCGCGGCCGGGTGTACGTAGATGCCGCTGAGGCCCTCGCCCAGCATCCGGCCCCAGTCGTACGCCGGTGGCTGCACGCCCAGACCGATGAACGACAGCCCGGCGAACGCGAGCAGCGTGCCGCCGGCGCCGATGGTCGCGTTCACCACCAGCGGCTCGGCGATGTTCGGCAGGATGTGCCGCACGAGCATCCGGAACCGGCCGACCCCCGCGATCCGAGCAGCGGCGATGAAGTCGCGCTCCACGACGCCCGCAACCAGCGTCTGCGTCAGCCGCGCGAACGACGGCGCACCAGCGAAGCCGATCGCCAGGACGGCGCCCTTCGCGCCCACCCCGAACACAACCGCGAAGAACAGCGCGAGCAGCAGCCCGGGAAAGGCGACCGCGATGTTCACCACAGCGGTCGCGATCCGACCGCCGCGCTTGCCGAGGATCGCCGGTGCGCTGCCCAGAACGAGACCGCTGACGACGGCGATCGACGTGGCGATCAGCGCCAGCAGGATCGACGTACGTGAGGCGACGAGCACCCGGTAGAAGATGTCCCGGCCGAGATTGTCGGTGCCGAGCCAGTGCTGCGCGGACGAACCCTGCAGCAGGTGGTCGGTGTCGATCGCGTTCGCCTGATGTGACCAGAGGATCGGTGCGAAGACGGCGAGCAGCAGTACGCCGAGCAGCAGCAAGCCGGCACCGGCGCCGACCGGGGTCCGTACTACGTCCTTCCAACGGCGCATCAGCTCTCCCGGATGGTCGATCGGGGATCGAGCAGGGCGAGCGTCACATCGACGGCCAGATTCACCAGCAGGACGCCGACGCCGTACACGAGGACGACGCCCTGCACCAGCGGGTAGTCCTTGGCGATGATCGAGGACACGATCGTGCTGCCGAGTCCGGGCCAGCCGAAGACGTTCTCGACCAGTACCGTCCCGGCGACCATGCCGCCGAGCAGCAGACCGCCGAGGGTGATCGTGGCCGTCACCGCGTTCGGTAGGGCGTGCCGCAGGTATATCGCCGCCGCAGGGAGTCGCTTTGCCCGGGCCGTGCGCAGGTAGTCCGTCTGCAGGACTGTCAGCAGTTCCACTCGGCAGATCCGTGCGAGCACCGCAGCCGGACCGATGGCCAGCGACAACACCGGCAGCACGTACGACGCCACGCTGCCGCGACCTGCCACCGGGAACCAGTGCAGCGTCACAGCGAACACGTAGACGAGTCCGACCGCCAACAAGAACTCTGGGATCGCAGCGAGGACCACGGCGGTCGACGTGAAGCCCAGCTCGGCCCGTGGCCGTCGTCCGGCCCTCGTGAGGACGCCCATCGCCAGGCCGAGCGGTACTGCGATCAGTACCGCCACCAGGAACGCTGCGACGGCCAGTTCGACGGTGGCCGGCAGGCGGTCCCGGATCACGTCAGAGACGGGCAGTCCGGTCGTGATCGACGTACCGAGGTTGCCGGTGAGGAGGTGGTGCAGGAAGTTCAGGTACTGCTGCCAAAGCGGGTCGTCGAGGCCCAGCGAGGCACGCTGGGCGTCGACGAGGCTCTGTGCGGCAGCAGGTCCTAGCGCTCCCCGGACCGGGTCACCAGGGATCAGATGGATCATCAGGAACGCGGCGCTGACCAAGATGAGGACAGAGCCGACCAGCCGACCGAGACGCCGGACAGCGAAGCCGAGCCACGGATAGGCAGTCAGAGTGGGTGCGCTGACGGTCGTCGTCATCGGCTCACCCCTGCATCCGGATCGACGAGGGGATCACGCTGCCTTCGCTGAGGTCGAACGTCGCGCCCTTGCCGAAGATCGGTACGGTCGCGTTCACGAACGGCACCAGGTTGACCTGCTTGAACAGGGCGCGCTCAGCCGTGGCCCAGTCCGAGCAACCGTCGGCGCCGGGGATAGCGGCCGCCTTGCTCACCGCAGCGTCGTACTCCGGGTTCTTGATCGAGGAGAAGTTGCTGCCGTTCGGCGGAGTGGTGCCGGACAGGAAGCTGACCAGCTGGCTCGGCAGGGATACGGTCAGCGGGATCAGACCGGCGTGCCAGGTGCCCTGGCCGGCAAGGACGACCGTACTGATCTCTGCCGTGGAGACGGCCTTGAGCGACACGTCGACACCCAGCTCACTCCAGGCCTTCTGGAGCAGCTCTGCGCCGGACTGCAGGGTCGGACCGAGGCTGGTGGGGTAGTAGAAGACCAGCGACAGCTTCGTCCCTGCCTTCTCCCGGATGCCACCTGCGCCGGGACGCCAGCCCGCAGCGTCGAGCGCCGCCTTGGCTGCGTCCAGGTCATGGCCCGGCAGGTTGCCGGTGACGGTGTCGTCGGAGCACGGTCCCATGCCAGGGGCTACCAGCCGGGTGGTCGGCGTACCGGTGCCGCTGGTGATCACCTTGCCGAGTTGGGTGAGGTCAAGGACCTGCGTGAGCGCCTTGCGTACTGCGAGGTCCGCGGTGGGCAGACCGGGCTTCTGGTTGAACCAGAGCTCACCCAGTGGGGTGCCTGCTTCTCGCTGGAACGCCTTCTGGGCTTGTAGCCGCTGCTTGTCAGGTCCGGCGATCGCGACGATGTTCACCTGCCCGGACAGCAGCAGGTTGGCCGCAGTCGTCTCGTTGCTGACCACCTTCAGCACGACCTTGTCCGGAAGACCGGATTGCCCCTGCCTGAAGTCACCCGGACCCCACGCGTACTCCTTGCGCCGGGTGAGCGTGTAGTGGTCGCCGGGAACGGCCTCCGCGACCGTGTACATCCCCGTACCGTCCGAACCCTGCTTGAGGATGCTGCGGTCCTTCATCCCCTTGCTGCAGACGATGTGCAGGCCACCGACGTTGCGGACCAAAAAGGCGTCCGGAGCGGGCGCGGTCACGGTGATCGTGCCGGTGGCGTCGTCGGCGGTCGCCTTGGCGCCCGGCGGGATGAACACACCGATCCGAGTCGACTTGTTGGCCGGGTCCCCGACGAAGTTGATGTTCTGCGCGACCGTACTGGCCGTCAGCGGGCTCCCGTCCGCGCAGGTGACTCCCTTGCGCAGGGTGTACTTCGCGGTGGTGCTGTTCCCCTCGAACTTGTCGGCGAGGCCGGCCACCTGCTTGCCGTCCGGGGAGATGCCGACCAGTGAGTCGTACAGGAACCAGTCGACCTGCATGGTCACCGACAACGACGTGAACTGCGGATCGAGGTTGCCGGGGTCGGCGCTGATCGCCATGGTCATCGTCCTGCCCTCGGCGGTCTGACCGGTACTGGCGGTCTGCTCGCCCGAGCTGCAGGCGGAGAGCGCCAGACCGGTTACGAGGGCTCCGGCTGCGAGGGCGGTGCGTACGGATCGCATGTTGCCTCCGGGAGTCAGACAGCCGCGCGGCGGAGTGCCCGGCCGCTGTGCAGGTACAGGGCACGGCCGGAGCCGTCGTCGCCGACGAAGACGTGCGGCTGGTGCATGCCGTGCTCGGCCTTGACCGCGATCAGGCTCTGCTCGTCGCGGCCGACCAGCTCGACCGGATCGGGCTTCGGACCGAGCTCGGTGAAGATGCCCTTGGGCGTCTGGTCCAGCCAGATCTTCCCGTCCTCGTCCTGGCGCACGGTGATGTCGGCGACCTCGCAGCTGTAGGTACCGAGGACCCTGGCCGCGTCCACCGGGACAGGCTCGGCCGGTGGGGTGGGCAGCGGCGGCAGGGTCAGCCCGGCCAGCTCCTGGACGAGGTGGCCCATGACTGACTTGTAGACCTCGATCGTCTCGCCGCCGTTGGTCAGCAGCGCGACCGCCAGCCCGTGCTCGGGAACGACGCGCAGGAAGGCGTTCTGGCCGATCGTCCCGCCGTCATGGCCGATCACCTTCGTGCCGTCCCAGTCGAACAGCTCCCAGCCGAGTCCCCACGACTCACCCATCAGGCCGAGCGCGGGCAGCTTGACCTGCGGTTCCTGCATCGCCTTGACGCTCGCCGCGCTGAGGACGGCTCTGTCGTCGGCCGTAGTACCGGAGTCGAGGTGGAGCTTGGCGAAGGTCAGCAGGTCGCGGGCGCTCATCGCGAGCATCGCGCCGGCGGGGGCCATCCCACGGGTCATGGCCCAGATCGGCGCGGGGACCGGGTCGGCGTCGGCCGCCGGCCGGATGTGCCCGACGGCGGCCCGGTGCAGGATCGCCTCGTACGGATCGGTCGCGGCGTGGGCCAGGCCGAGCGGGGTGAAGACGTGTTCGCGCAGCGCGGCGTCGTACGGCGTGCCCCGCAGTACCTCGACGAGGCGGCCGAGGACCGCGAAGCCGGCGTTGTTGTACGAGAACATCTCGCCCGGCGGGAAGAGCTGCGTGGTGGTGGACAGCGTGGCGACGAACTTCTCGACCGCGTCGTCGCCCTTGCCGGTCTCGTTGAAGATGTCACCCTCGAACCCGGCGGTGTGGCAGAGCAGTTGCCGGGTGGTGATCGCCGCGGCCGCAGCCTCGTCCGCGATGACGAACTCGGGGAGGTACGAGCGGATCGGCTGGTCCAGGTCCAGCTTGCCCTCGTCAACCAGCTGCATGACCAGCGTGGTCGTCCAGACCTTGGTGATCGACCCGATCTGGAACACGGAGTCGGTGGTCGTGTCGACGCCGGTCGACCTGCTCAGCACGCCGGCCGCATGGTCGATCACCTCGCTGCCCAGCAGTACGCCGACCGCCGCACCGGGGACCTGATGCTCGGCGAGCAGCCCCGCCAGCCGGTCTTGTAGCCACGTCTCGATCTCGCTCAGAGTCGCCATACGCCGACGCTAGGCGGCCGGCCACACCCCAGTATTCGTCCTGCCGCACAACCACCACCCCCGATTTCGTCCGGTCCGACGAAGCACCGCCCGCCGTGTGAGGATCACCCGATGACCACCTACCCGGACGGCCTCGACCCCGAGGAGTTGGCCTTCCAGCGCCTCTACGGTCCCTGGAAGGCGTCGACCCCGGCGGATGCCCAGCAGCTCCTCGACGGGTACGACGGCCAGTGGTGGATCGCCGGGGGATGGGCGATCGAGGCCTTCACCGGCGTACGGCGGGAGCACGAGGACGTCGACCTCTCCCTGTGGCGACGTGATGTGCCGAAGCTCCGCCTGCATCTCGAGGGCAGCTACGACCTGTGGTCGAACGCCGGCGGCCGGCTGCAGCCGCTGACGGACCGGCGGCCGGATCAGCCCGACGACGCGGACCAGATCTGGCTACGACGCCACGCCCTGTCCCCGTGGGAGTACGACGTGGTCGTCAACCCTGATCGGGACGGACGCTGGGTCTTTCGCCGTGATCCCAGCCTGGACTTCGCCCTCGACGAGATCACCTGGGTGGCGCCGGACGGCATCCGCTACGTGACCCCTGAGGTGGCGCTCGCCTACAAGGCGAAGTCCGCTCGGCCCAAGGACGAGCAGGACCTGGCGGCCGCTCTGCCTCTTCTCAGCCCGGCCCGGCGGACCTGGCTGGCCGACATGATCGACCACCTGCATCCCGATCACGCCTGGCCGGGCCGGATTCGCACCTATTAGGTCCACCTGACAGGCCCAACAGGCGGGAACATCCGTGGCGGACATACTCTTGAAACCGATATGACTGCTTCCGACCGCCGCCCGGTGTACCTGGACCATGCGGCGACGACTCCGATGCTCCCGGCTGCGATCGAGGCGATGACCCATCACCTCGCCCGCACCGGCAACGCGTCGTCCCTGCACGGCTCCGGCCGGTGTGCCCGGCGGACCGTGGAGGAATCGCGCGAAACGATCGCCGCGGCGCTCGGGGCGCAGCCGAGTGAGGTGGTGTTCACCTCCGGCGGCACCGAGGCGGACAACCTCGCCCTGAAGGGCCTGTGGTGGTCCCGGCTGGCCGAGGACCCGCGCCGGCGCCGGATCCTGCTGAGCGGCATCGAGCACCACGCCGTCCTCGACCCGGCGATCTGGCTCGGTCGGCACGAGAAGGCCGAGATCGAGTGGCTGCCGGTCGACGAGCTCGGGCGGGTCAGCCCGGACGACGTACGGCGGGCACTCGAGAGCGACCCGGAGTCCGTGTCGTTCATCACGTTGATGATGGCGAACAACGAGGTCGGCACGCTCCAGCCGGTCCAGGAGATCGCGGAGCTCGCCCAGCAGTACGGCGTACCCGTGCACACCGACGCGGTCCAGGCGATCGGGCAGGTGCCGGTGGACTTCAGCCAGCTGGGCGCGGACGCGATGACGGTGTCCGCGCACAAGCTCGGCGGCCCGTACGGGATCGGTGCGCTCGTCGTCCACAAGGAGACCACGCTGACGCCGATCCTGCACGGCGGGGGACAGGAGCGCGACGTACGGTCCGGCACCCTGGACGTGCCCGCGACCGCCGGGTTCGCAGTGGCGATGGAGCACGCGATCAAGCACCAGGCCGACGAGGCGCGCCGGCTGACCGAGCTGCGCGACGCGCTGGTCGACGGCATCATCGGCACGGTCGAGGGCGCGCAGCTGTCGGGCGACCCGGCCGGCCGCTTGCCCGGTAACGCACACTTGTCCTTCGGCGACTGCGAGGGCGACTCGCTGTTGCTGCTGCTCGACGCGCGCGGGATCGAGGTGTCCACCGGGTCCGCGTGCAACGCCGGGGTCGCCGAGCCGAGCCACGTCCTGCTGGCCATGGGGTACGACGACCAGCGGGCCCGCGGCTCGCTCCGGTTCACCCTCGGGCACACTTCGACCCAGGCCGACGTCGACGTCGTCCTGGACAACATCGGACCGGTCGTGGAGCGGGCGAAGTCCGCCGGTCTGCAGAACGTGGGAAGGAACACCTGATGCGGGTACTCGCAGCCATGTCCGGCGGAGTCGACTCCGCGGTCGCGGCAGCGCGGATGGCCGAGGCCGGGCACGACGTGACCGGAGTACACCTGGCCCTGAGCCGGAACCCGCAGTCGTACCGCAGCGGCGCCCGCGGGTGCTGCACGATCGAGGACAGCCGTGACGCGCGCCGGGCCGCGGACGTGATCGGCATCCCGTTCTACGTCTGGGACCTGGCCGAGCGCTTCCACGCCGACGTGGTCGAGGACTTCGTCAGCGAGTACGCCGCCGGCCGGACGCCGAACCCGTGCCTGCGCTGCAACGAGAAGGTCAAGTTCAGCGCCGTACTGGAGCGGGCGCTCGCGCTCGGTTTCGACGCGGTCGCGACCGGTCACTACGCGCGGATCGTGGACACGGCGTCCGGTCGTGAGCTGCACCGGGCGGTGGATCCGGCCAAGGACCAGTCGTACGTGCTCGGCGTACTCACGCAGCAGCAGCTCGCCCACGCGTTCTTCCCGCTCGGTGACACGGTGAAGACCGAGGTGCGGGTGGAGGCCGAGCGGCGTGGGCTGTCGGTGGCGGCCAAGCCGGACAGCCACGACATCTGCTTCATTGCCGACGGCAACACGGCGGGCTTCCTCGGCCAGCAGCTGGGCGAGGCGCCGGGCGACATCGTCGATGCGCAGGGCAACAAGCTCGGCGAGCACCAGGGCACGCACGGCTTCACCATCGGCCAGCGCAAGGGCCTGAAGATCGGCACCCCGGCCGCGGACGGCAAGCCACGGTTCGTGCTGGACATCTCGCCGGTCGAAAGGACTGTGACAGTCGGATCGCGCGCGGAGCTGGCCGTCTCGCAGCTGACCGCGTCGAAGCCCCGCTGGTGCGGTCCCGAGCCGACCGCGGAGCTGCACGCGGGCGCCCAGCTTCGTGCACATGGCGAGGAAGTCGCCGTCACTGCAACAGTGCTGGGCGACCGAGTACAGGTCTCCTTCAACGAACCAACCTCCGCAGTCGCTCCAGGACAGGCCGTGGTGCTGTACGACGGGACCCGCGTGATCGGCTCTGCCACCATCGACTCGGTCCAGCGCGTCACAGCGACCGTATGACGACCACCGGGCTGGGGTCTGTCCCCGGTGACGACATTCGCGAGTGGATGCGCGTCGTGCTCGAGGTTGTCGACATCCCGTTCCTGCCGGAGCTTCCGGCGCGGCCGTACGGCGACATGCTCAGCCGGAGCGTCGCCGTACTGACCGAGCTGGCCGCGGACCTGCAGCCTGCCGGATGGCGGCTGACCGGTGGTGGGGACGCGCGGGCGAGTCTGGACCAGCGGCGGGCGCGGGCGCTGCTGGAGGAAGACCTGGACGTGCTGGAGGAGTACGCGTACGGGTACGAGGGTCCGCTGAAGCTGCAGGTCACGGGGCCGTGGACGCTCGCTGCGGTGCTGGAGAGACCGCGCGGTGACAAGGTGCTGGCCGACCACGGCGCGCGGCGGGATCTGGCGCAGGCGCTGGCTGCTGGAGTCGATCAGCATCTGGCCGAAGTACGGAAGCGGGTGCCTGGGGCCTCGGTGTTGTTGCAGGTCGATGAGCCTGGACTGCCCGCCGTGCTCGCTGGAGCCGTGCCGACGGCGTCCGGCTGGAGCAAACACCGCTCTGTCGACGGTCCGGGTGCTGTGGAGCTGTTGAGCCTGGTCACCACAGCCGCACCCACTGTCGTCCACTGCTGTGCGGCCCGTCCGCCGATCGAGGTCTTCACCAGGTCCGGCGCCACTGGCATTGCCGTTGATATCTCGCTACTCGGAGAGCCCGGCTGGGAGCAGGTCGCCACCGCCGTCGAGGCCGGCACCACCCTGTACGCCGGCCTGGTGCCCACCACGGGCGCAATTCCGAGCGAGGAACGGGCGGCGCAACCGCTCATCCGGCGCTGGCGAGAGTTGGGTCTGGACCCGGAGCTGATGAAGCAGGTCGTCATCACCCCGGCCTGCGGGCTCGCCGCCGCACCGTCACCGTCCGATGCCAGAGCGCGACTGGCACTCCTCCGAAGCATCGTCCAGGTCGTCGGCGACGCCGCCGAAGACTGACAAAACACTTGAGCCAAAACGTCGGTAGCGCCCTGTAAGTTCAGCTCATGGGCACGGAAGAGAAGGCCGCGGCGCCGGCCGAGGTGCGGGTGCGGCATGCCGAGTTGAGCACGGAGATCGACGACCACCGGGCGCGGTACTACCTGGCCAGTCCGATCATCTCGGACGCCGAGTTCGACGTGCTCATGCATGAGCTGCAGGGGATCGAGGAGCAGTACCCCGAGCTGCGTACTCCGGACTCGCCCACCCAGAAGGTCGGCATCCCGATCTCCACGCTGTTCACCCCGATCCAGCACCCGATGCGGATGGAGAGCCTGGGCAACGCGTTCTCCGCCGAGCAGATGGAGGCCTGGGCCAAACGCCTGGAGCGCGAGGTCACGCTCCAGCAGATCCACGACAGCGGGTTCATCTGCGAGCTCAAGGTCGACGGCCTCGCCCTCGACCTGGTGTACGAGGACGGCAAGCTGGTCAGCGGCGCCACCCGCGGCGACGGCCGCACCGGCGAGGACGTGACCCCCAACGTCCGCACGATCAAAAGCATCCCGAACGAGCTGAAGGGCGAGGACCTCCCGTCCTTCCTGGAGGTCCGCGGCGAGGTCTACTTCCGGGTCGAGGACTTCGAGGAGCTCAACGCGCAGCTCGTCGAGGCCGGCAAGGACGTGTTCTCCAACCCGCGCAACAGCGCCGCCGGATCGCTGCGCCAGAAGGACCCGCGGGTCTCGGCCGGCCGCCCGCTGCGCTTCGTCGTGCACGGCCTCGGCAAGGTCGAGGGCCACCACATCGGCCGCCTGTCCGAGGCGTACGAGCAGCTGAAGGCGTGGGGCCTGCCGGTCAGCGACCGCGCCCGCCGGGTCGGCACGCTCGACGAGGTCAACGAGTTCATCGCGTACTACGGCGAGAACCGCCACTCGGTCGACCACGAGATCGACGGCGTCGTGGTGAAGGTCGACGAGGTTGATCTGCAGCGCGCGCTCGGGTCGACATCGAGCGCGCCCCGCTGGGCCATCGCGTTCAAGTACCCGCCGGAAGAGGTCAACACCAAGCTGATCGAGATCGAGGTGAACGTCGGCCGCACCGGCCGCGTCACCCCGTTCGCGCACATGGAGCCGGTCCGCGTCGCCGGCTCCACGGTGGAGTACGCGACGCTGCACAACGCCAAGGAGGTCGCCCGCAAGGACGTCCGCCCGGGCGACACCGTCGTACTCCGCAAGGCCGGTGATGTGATCCCAGAGGTGCTCGGACCGGTCGTCGATCTGCGTCCGAAGGGTCTGCCGGCCTGGGAGATGCCGACGCGGTGCCCGTGGTGCGACACCGTGCTGGCGCCGGCCAAGGAGTCCGATGTCGATATCCGCTGCCCCAACTCGCAGTACTGCCAGGGCCAGCTGCGGGAGCGGCTGTTCTACCTGGCCGGGCGGTCCGCGTTCGACATCGAGGGGCTCGGGTTCAAGGCGGCCGACGCGCTGATCCGGGGTGGGCTGATCGCCGACGAGGGTGACCTGTTCGCGGTGACCGAGGAGAAGCTGGCCGAGAGCGAGTTCTTCACCACCAAGGCCGGCGCCCTCTCGGCGAACGCGCGCAAACTGGTCGCGAACCTCGAGGAGGCCAAGGCCAAACCGCTGTCGCGGGCCCTGGTCGCGCTGTCGATCCGGCATGTCGGCCCGACCGCGGCGGCCGCGCTGACCGAGGTGTTCGACAACATCGACGACGTCCGGACGGCGAGCGAGGAGCAGTTGGCCGAGATCGAGGGCGTCGGGCCGACCATCGCGCAGGCGATGATCGAGTGGTTCCAGGTGCCGTGGCACCAGGCGATCGTGGACAAGTGGCACGCGTCCGGCGTGGTGATGCGCGAGGAGCGCACCGGACCGGAGTTCCCGCAGACCCTGACCGGCCTGTCGGTCGTGGTGACCGGGACCGTGGAGGGATTCAGCCGGGATGAGGCGACCGAGGCGATCGTGGGCCGCGGCGGGAAGGTCGCGAGCTCGGTGTCGAAGAAGACCTCGTTCGTGGTGGTCGGCGATTCGCCGGGATCGAAGTACGACAAGGCTGTCCAGCTCGGCGTACCGATCCTGGACGCCGCCGGGTTCCAGGTCCTGCTGGCCGACGGCGCCGACGCGGCGGCCGAGGTTGCGACCACTGGATCGCCGAACGCGGGATAACGATTCACACCGGGTCGTTGCGAGGTGGATCCGCCGGCCGGGCTGAGCCGTCGGACTGTTAACTTTGCACGTCGAGACGTGGGTCAGAAGGAGCAGATATGACGACGCCGCCGCAGGGACCATGGGGTCCTGGGCAGCCGGGGGGCCAGCCAGGCGGGCAGCACGGGGGACAGGGCGGGCAGCCGCCACAGCAGGGTGGTTGGGGCCAGCAGCCTCCGGCCCAGGGCGGTGGATGGGGTCAGCCCCCTCACCAGGGCCAACCCCCTCACCAGGGACAGCCTCCTCAGCAGGGGCGCCCGCCGCAGGGCCAGCCGCCCCACGGTCAGCCTCCTCAGGGGCAGCCGCCGCAGCAGGGCGGGTGGGGCCCGCAGCCTGGTCAGGGTCAGCCTGGTCAAGGGCAGCAGGGTCAGCCGCAGCAGGGCTGGGGTCAGCAGCAGAGCGGTCCGTACCAGCAGCAGTCCTGGGGTCAGCGGCCCCAGCAGCCCGGTCAGCAGCAGGGTGGCTGGCAACACCAGCAGGGGCAGTCGCCGTGGCAGCCCGGCGGTCCGGGCAGCTCGAAGGGCCCGGGTGGCATCAGCAAGGACAAGCTGCCGCTGGTCATCGGCGGCGGCGTGGTCGGCATCATCGTGATCGCTCTGCTGGTCTTCCTCGGCATCCACCAGTTCGGCGGTGACGACACCCCGGAGTCGAATCCGACGACCACCGAGCAGCCGACCGGCAGCCCGTCCAAGGGCGGCGAGAACGGCGAGCTCGGCAACGCGACCGGCCAGGCCAAGAACGCGACCGAGAAGCTGCAGGGCAACGGTTTCGGCTGCAGTGACCTGTTCAACACAGCCCAGGGTGCGCACCGTGGCTGCTTCAAGTACGAGGACCGCGCGCAGGCGGAGGCGCTGTTCCAGTTCAAGCCGGACGGCACGATCATCGCGATCCAGTTCGAGTCGGTGAACGAGGACAACAACAACAACGCCGCGGTCGTGTTCGACCAGGTGCTGCAGGCGGTCGGCAACGACACGTTCGGCGGCGACCAGGTGAAGAAGGTCCAGGACGCGGTCAAGCAGGGCCAGAAGTCGGAGAAGATCGACAGCAGCTGGGGCGAGTTCGAGCTGCGCAACGACGGCGACACCTACGAGCTGTCCGGCGCGAAGTCCGGCGAGGAGTCGCTCGACATTCCGGACAAGACCTTCGACACCACCAAGCCGCAGATGCTGGCGGCGCTGAAGGCGAAGGCGTACGTCTGCACGAGCTCCTGCACCAAGGAGATCGGCAAGTACGGCCAGCAGCGGGTGTACTTCTACGCCAGCGACGGCGAAGGCATCAAGGACATCCAGGTGAGCGCCTCCGGCGACACAGCGGATGTGAAGAAGGCGCTGCCGACCGCGCTGAACGACGCGTTCGGGGTGCTCAAGGGCGGCGATGTCGCGGCGCTGAAGTCGTACATCCAGGCGCACAGTGACGGGAAGTCGTACGCTTCTTATGTCGCCGGTTGGCGGGTCGAGATCAGAGGAAACAGCTCGGACAGCTACTCCTCGCAACAGGTCGAGATCACGTACGAGTCGTTCTACGTCTGAGGACGTCGGTTTCGGAGGCTGGATGAAGATCCCCCGGGAGAAGCGGGAGTCGCGGACGGTGGTCGCTCCACCGCCCGAGGCGGGCCGGCGCGTCGACGGCGGTGGGGCCTGGGGCCCCACCCAGTTCGACCTCCCGGACCAGGGTGGCAGCAACAGCCAGGCGATCCTGATCGTCGCCCTGGTCGGCGTGGTGGTCCTGCTGATCATCGCGGCCCTGTGGGTCCTCGCCTACTTCCAGTTCACCTGACCCGACGCAGAGCGAAGCCCCCGCCAGTGGCGGGGGCTTCGTCATGTCTGGAAGTGTCAGGCGGTGGCGCGGATGGTGACGGCCAGCGAGGCCAGGTAGGAGAGACGGGCCACTTCGGAGCCGAGGAACTCAGGCCCGCCGCGGCGGCCGATGACCAGGACGCGGCGGTCGGACTCCAACGGCGCCGCGACCAGGACCGACTCCGAGAGGCCCTTGTGGTCCGGGGCTTCCAGGGTCGTTGCCTTCTCCATCGGGAGCCAGCGGTCGGCCACGTCACCGAACTCCGGCGTCGCGCTCGTCTCCAGTGCGACCTTCACCTCGCTGCCGGTGCCGTCGAGCAGCGCTGCCCAGTCAGCGTGCAGGACGGCGGGCGACTGCTCGACCAGGATGTCGATCGCGTCCGTAGGAGCCGACGTCATCTGCTCGACCGCTTCGAGGTCCATGTGCAGGCCGCCGCCGGCGCCGTACCGGGAGAACCAGATGACCTCGACGTCGGCGACGCCGTTGCACGCGGACACGAGACGGTCCGGCAGCACGCCGGGCGGCAGGTCGACCACGATGTCGTCGACGGCGGTGCCGTTCTCACGCCGGTGCTCGACGATCTCGATCGCGTGGATGTCGGCGTTCACCTCGCCGAGGGCCGTTGCCACGGTGCCCAGCGAACCGGGCCGGTCGGGGATGATCAAGCGCAGCAGGAACACCGAACGATCATCTCCCAGCCGATCACCAAGCGCGTAACGCCCTGTCGCCGCCCATGTTACAGAGCGGTAGCCGCAAACACGCGCGCCCATCTCATCGGGGACTTGTCCACAGGCCGGGGGACGGCGAAATGAACCTGTCACGACCGGCCACTAGGATGGCTCGGGCCGGGAGGATTTCGCCCGGAAGTCCTGCGAACCATTGGATAGTTCATGCCATCGATTACCCGCGAAGAGGTTGCGCACCTGGCGCGACTGGCGCGGATCGAGCTCAGCGACGACGAGCTCGACCACCTTGCGCCGCAGCTCGACCAGATCATCGGACTGGTCGGGCAGGTCAGCCAGGTGGCGGCGGACGACATCCCGCCGACCTCGCACGCCCTGCCCCTGACCAACGTGATGCGCGCCGACGAGAACGTGCCGTGCCTCACGCCCGAGCAGGCGCTCTCCGGCGCGCCCGCCCAGGAGGGCCAGCGCTTCCGGGTGCCGCGGATCCTGGAGGAGGACTGACGTGTCGGATCTCACCAGGAAGACCGCGGCCGAGCTCGCGGAGTTGATGAAGTCCGGGCAGGCCAGCTCGGTCGAGGTCACCCAGGCCCACCTGGACCGGATCGCCGCCGTCGACGGTGACGTGCACGCGTTCCTGCACGTGGACACCGAAGGCGCGCTGGCGCAGGCCAGGGCGGTCGACGACAAGCGCGCGGCGGGGGAGCAGCTCGCCCCGCTCGCCGGTGTGCCGCTGGCGCTGAAGGACGTGCTCACCCAGGAGGGTGTGCCGACCACGGCCGGTTCGAAGATCCTCGAGGGCTGGAAGCCGCCGTACGACGCGACCGTCGTGCAGCGGTTGAAGGCGGCCGGGATCGTCATCCTCGGCAAGACCAACATGGACGAGTTCGCGATGGGCTCCTCCACCGAAAACTCGGCGTACGGCACCACCCACAACCCGTGGGACCTGAGCCGGATCCCGGGCGGTTCCGGCGGCGGTTCGTCCGCGGCCATCTCGGCGTACGAGGCGCCGCTCGCGATCGGCACCGACACCGGCGGCTCGATCCGGCAGCCGGGTGCGTTCACCGGCACGGTCGGCGTCAAGCCGACGTACGGCGGCACCTCGCGGTACGGGCTGATCGCGCTGGCGTCGTCGCTGGACACGCCCGGTCCCTGTGCCCGGACGACGCTCGACGCGGCGCTGCTGCACGAGGCGATCGCCGGGTACGACCCGATGGACTCGACGTCGATCAACCAGCCGGTCCCGGCCGTCGTCGAGGCCGCGCGCAACGGTGACGTCTCCGGTCTGCGGATCGGCGTGGTCAAGGAGCTCGGCGGCGAGGGGTACCAGCCGGGTGTCGAGGCCCGCTTCCACGAGGCGGTCGAGCTGCTTACCAAGCTCGGCGCCGAGGTGGTCGAGGTCTCCTGCCCGCACTTCGAGTACGCGCTGCCGGCGTACTACCTGATCCTGCCGAGCGAGGCCTCGTCCAACCTGGCCAAGTTCGACGCGATGCGGTACGGCCTGCGCGTCGGCGACGACGGCACGAACAGCGCCGAGAAGGTAACGAGCCTGAGCCGCGAGGCCGGCTTCGGCGCCGAGGTGAAGCGCCGCATCATCCTCGGCACCCACGCGCTGTCGAGCGGGTACTACGACGCGTACTACGGGCAGGCGCAGAAGGTGCGGACGCTGATCGCCCGCGACTTCGCCAAGGCCTACGAGCAGGTCGACGTGCTGGTCTCGCCGGCCACGCCGACGACCGCGTTCGCGATCGGTGACCGGATCGACGACCCGATCGCGATGTACAAGAACGACCTCTGCACGATCCCGTCCAACCTGGCCGGCAACGCGGCCGCGTCGTTCCCGTGCGGCCTCGCCGACGAGGACGGCATGCCGGTCGGCTTCCATGTGATGGCGCCGGTGATGCGCGACGACCTGTGCTACACCGTCGGCGCCGCGCTGGAGTCGGCGCTGGCCGAGCAGTGGGGCGGCGTACTGATGACGAAGGCTCCGGAGCTGGAGGTGACCCGATGACCGCTGCTGTCCTTGAGATCAATGACGCGCTGACGCAGTTCGACCCGGTGATGGGCCTCGAGGTGCACGTCGAGCTGAACACCAGGTCGAAGATGTTCTGCGGCTGCCCGACCGAGTTCGGCGCCCCGCCGAACACGCAGACCTGCCCGGTCTGCCTCGGTCTGCCGGGTGCGCTGCCGGTGGTGAACGCCCGCGGCGTCGAGTCGGCGATCAAGATCGGCCTGGCGCTGAACTGCGAGATCGCCGAGTGGTGCCGGTTCGCCCGGAAGAACTACTTCTACCCGGACATGCCGAAGAACTTCCAGACCTCGCAGTACGACGAGCCGATAGCGTTCAACGGCTGGACCGAGGTCGTCGTCGACGGTGAGACGTACCGGATCGAGATCGAGCGCGCGCACATGGAGGAGGACACCGGCAAGTCCACCCACATCGGTGGCGCGACCGGCCGGATCCACGGCGCCGACCACTCGCTGGTCGACTACAACCGGGCCGGCATCCCGCTGATCGAGATCGTCACCAAGACGATCGAGGTGCCGGGGGACAAGGCCGCCGCGGTCGCGCGGGCGTATGTGAGCATGCTGCGCGACCTGCTGCTCGCGCTCGACGTGTCCGACGTGCGGATGGACCAGGGCTCGCTGCGCTGCGACGCGAACGTGTCGCTGAAGCCGCGGGGATCCAGTGTGCTGGGCACGCGGACCGAGACGAAGAACGTGAACTCGTTCCGCTCGGTCGAGCGCGCGATCACCTACGAGATCACCCGGCAGGCGGCAGTGCTGACGTCCGGCGGGAAGGTCCTGCAGGAGACCCGGCACTGGCACGAGGACACCGGTATCACCACCTCCGGCCGGGAGAAGTCCGACGCCGACGACTACCGGTACTTCCCGGAGCCCGACCTGGTCCCGGTCGCGCCGTCGCGCGAGTGGGTCGAGGAGCTGCGCGCAACGCTGCCCGAGGCGCCGTCGGTGCGGCGGGCGCGGCTGCAGGAGGAGTGGGGCTTCACCGACCTCGAGATGCGCGACGTCATCAACGGCAACGCGCTGGAGCCGATCGTGGCGACGGTCGAGCTCGGCGTCACCCCGGCGGCCGCGAAGAAGTGGTGGCTGGGTGAGCTGGCCCGCTCGGCGAACGAGTCGGGTCAGGACCTGGACGCGCTGGGTGTCGGTCCGGCCCAGGTCGCCGAGGTGCAGAAGCTCGTCGACGACGGCGCGCTCAACGACAAGCTCGCGCGGCAGGTGTTCGAGGGTCTGCTCGCCGGTGAGGGTTCGCCGGCGGAGATCATCGAGAAGCGCGGCCTGGCCCTGGTGTCCGACGACTCGGCCCTGCTCGACGCCATCGACCGAGCGATCGCCGCCAACCCCGACGTCGTCGAAAAGGTCAACTCCGGCAAGCCGGCCGCCGCCGGCGCACTCATCGGCGCCGTCATGAAAGACATGCGAGGCCAAGCCGACGCCGCCAAGGTCCGCCAACTCCTCAACCAAAAACTAGGCATCTGACCCAGGCCGTGGGGGCGCCACCCCGGCACCCCCACGCCCGAAAACCCTCCTAGGAGACTTTCGAAAGGCTCCTAGGAGGGTTTCTTGCGCTATCCCAGCAAAACCCTCCTAGGGCGGGCCGCCAAGATCTGCGCCGTCCCGCCCCGAGCGATCAGGCTGCGTTCTTGTGTTCTTCGGTGGGGGCGTCGGCGATGACTTCGCGTTCGACGCGGCCGTCGTCTACGTCGGAGGCGTCGGCGAGCAGGGTCTGCGCGACCGAGAGTTCGTCGGTGGGGCAGCGGACCTCGTAGCGGGTTGCGAGGATCTGGGTGGTGACCGCGTCGGGGCGGTTGCGGGCGAGTCCGCGGAACATACCCCAGAGGGCTCCGACCAGTACGCCGTACACGAAGCCCCAGATCACGACAGCCAGACCGTTGAGCGTGGTTTCGGCGACCAGGGTGATGAAGACCGCCGCGAGTACGCCGACTGCGGCGCCCTGCAACGCGCTCATCCCCGTGAGCCGCACGACCGGGACGGTCTTGTGTCTGGTCGCTTGGCGGAGTCCGGCACCGACAACCTCCAGGCCGGCCGCGTCCATCCCGTAACTTCGCAGGTAGTCGACTGTCCGCTGAGCATCCTCGTAGGTGCTCACCGTAGCGATCACACTGCTGGGAACGCCGGGCCCCTGGCCGGTTCGCATACCGATCTCCTCCTCAGGTCGTCTGCTTACTTCACAAGTACCAGACGGCCCAAGGTCTGAAACGGTTGACGACTCAGGACGTGCTCAGCGTCACCCGAAGAATCCGGTCGTCGCCGTCGCGCGGCTGCCCGCGCCCGTCGGTGTTGGACGTGGTCACCCACAACGACCCGTCCGGCGCCGCCTCGACCGTGCGCAGACGCCCGTACTGGTTGGTGAAGAACGCCTGCGGTTCGCCCACTCGCTTGCCGTCGGCAACTGGTATCACCCACAGCCGCTCACCGCGCAACGACGCCATCACGATGTTCCCCTGGATGAACGCGATCCCCGACGGCGACGCGTCGGCCGTGTGCCACTGCGCGATCGGATCGGTCATCCCGTCCAAATGGCTGATCCCCTCGGCAGCCGGCCAGCCGTAGTTCGAGCCGGGGGTGATCACGTTCAGCTCGTCCCAGGTGTTCTGCCCGAACTCCGCCGCGTACAGCTGCTGGCCGTCGAACGCGAGCCCCTGGACGTTCCGGTGCCCCTTGGTGATCCACACCCGTCCGTCCGGGTTGCCGGGCGCGGCCTTCCCGTCGGTGGTGATCCGCAGGATCTTCCCGCCGAGCGAGTCGTCGTCCTGCGAGTTCGGCCGATCCGAGCCGTCCCCGGTCCCGGCGTACAGGTATCCGTCCGGGCCGAACCGCAGCCGCCCGCCGTTGTGGATCGCCGCCTGCGGAATCCCCTCCAGGATCACCTGCTGGCCGGACAGCTTCCCGTCCTGGTACGTGATCCGGGCGATCCGGTTGTTGTCCTCGCCGGAGTAGTACGCGTAGATGTACGGCTTCCCCGGGTACCCCGGATCGACCGCTAGCCCCAGCAACCCGCCCTCGGACGACGACTTCACCCCGTCGACCGTGCCGACCTCCGCCACCTGCCCGCCGGCGATCCGCTTGATCTTCCCCGAGTCCCGCTCCGCCACCAACGCACTCTTGTCCGGCAGAAACGCCAACCCCCACGGCACCTCGATCCCGGTCGCCACCGTCGAGGCCACGGTCAGCTTCACCGCGGTCCGTCCGGGAGCCGTACCAGTCGCCGTACCGGAAGCAGCCGGAGCCGACGCCGATCCAGAACTACTCGGCGTCGCCTCCGAACACCCCGTGGCCAGCGCCAACGCCGCAACCACCACCGCGGCCTGCCCCCGCCGCCTGACCTTCGTCCTGCTCACGCCGTCTCCTCCGCTAGACCTGCTTTAGAGGTCCCGCGGACAGGTGGCGCCTGCTGCGCGCCGCCCCACCTGTCCGCGCGACCTCTTACTTACTACACCGCAGGTCAACGAATGGTTCAGCTTCCCCACGTGGGGCGGAGCGGGAAGTGGGCGTTGGCTTCGTCGTCCAGTTTCACGGCGAGGAATTGGTGGAGTTGGGTGTTGTTGCGTTCGAAGCCGACGCGGCAGGCGGCGAGGTAGAGGCCCCAGATCTTGGCGGTGGCGTGGCCGACCTCGGCGACGGCCTCGTCCCAGTGGGTGACCAGGTTGTCCGACCAGGCGGCCAGCGTCAGCGCGTAGTGCTCGCGGAGGTTCTCCTCGTGGCGGACCTCGAAACCGGCGTCCTGCGCCTCGGCGATGATCCGGCCGGAGCCGATCAGTTCGCCGTCGGGGAAGATGTAGCGGTCGATGAACGCGCCGGTCGAGCGGAAGCGGTTGTCCGGCCGGGTGATGCTGTGGTTGAGCAGCCGGCCGCCGGGCTTCAGCCGGTCGAGCAGGAACCCGAAGTACGACGGGTAGTTGCGCACGCCGATGTGTTCGGTGAGGCCGATCGAGCTGATCGCGTCGAAGTCCCGCTCGGCCACGTCGCGGTAGTCGAGGAACCGGACCTCGGCCAGATGTTCGAGCCCTTCCCGCTTGATCGCCGCGTTCGCCCACTCCGCCTGGGCCGACGACAACGTGACGCCGAGCGCCTGTACGCCGTACTCGCGGGCCGCGTGCCGGACCATGCCGCCCCACCCGCACCCGACGTCGAGGAGTCGTTGCCCGGCCTGGAGGTCGAGCTTCCGCGCGACCAGGTCGTACTTCTCGAACTGCGCCTCCTCCAGGGTGGCGTCCGCCGTCGGGTAGACCGCGCAGGTGTAGGTCATCGACGGGCCGAGGATCCACTCGTAGAACGTGTTCGACACGTCGTAGTGGTGGTGGATTGCCGCCTTGTCCCGCGCCTTCGAGTGCCGCAGCCCCTCGAACGTCCGGCGCCACTTCGGCAGGTGCTCCTGCGGCGGCGGTGGCGGCGGCTTCAGGTGGCTCCAGCCGAGACCGTGCACGATCCGCAGCGCCTCGGCCGTCGTCGGACGCTCGAAGTGCACCTGGTTGAGCATCATCCGCATCAGGTCGTACGGGTTGCCCTCCTGGATGCCGGTGATCTCCAGGTCACCCATCACGTACGCGCGGACCAGGCCGAGATCACCGGGTGCGGTGAGGACGTAGGACAGGCCGCGCTCGGTGGCCAGATGCATGTGGATCGGCGAGTCCTCCGGACCCGTCGCGCTACCGTCGTACGCCGTGAACCGGAACGGCAGGCCGGCCGGGGTCACCGTGGTCAGTGCGTCAGCGATCGATACCTGGGTCGCGAGCGTCGTCATCGGCGCGTCACCGCCTTTTCGTAGAGCCCGGTCAGCCGGGCGTTCGGGTCGTAGCGTTCCTTTACCGCGGTCAGGGCCGCCACGTTGTACAGCCGGTCGAAGTTGCCACGGTCGTAGTAAGCATCGGAGTACAGCGATTTGTGCCCGCCGAAGTCGGTGACCGCTGCCTCGATCCGTCGGTTGACGTCGCCGTCCGCGTCTCCGGGCGCGATCGGCACGGTGCCCCAGAAGCCGACGTTCACGTAGGTCTCGCCGGGCTTGAGTGGATACAAAGGCCAATCCGAGGAGCCGCGCAGCCGCAGCGGGCACAGCCACACCGGCCGCATGCCCACGTTCGCGTCGAACCAGCGGAGGAAATCCGCGAGCCGGCCGACCGGGATCTCCACGTCCTGGACCACGCGCTCACGCTCCGCCTGGCCACGGCGCCGGTTCAGCCGGGCGGCGTACCCGTGGCGGTTCTCGAAGCCGACGATCTTGTGGAACACGTCGCTCCGCCGCCAGCGGCGAGGCCACAGCCGCCGTACGACGGGCTGCTGCGCGCCGAACGCCGCCGAACACCAGAACCAGTCGGTGTCCCACCGCCAGAGGTAGTCGTGCGCGGTGAGGAAGTCCTGCTGCCGCTGCTGGATCGAGCGGTAGTAGATCTGCTGACCCGTGTAGTCGCTCGTCCGGGTCGCGGCGTCGCTGTTGCGGCCGAGCGTGAGGTACGCCTCGGCCGGGCTGAACGCGACCCCGTCGACGAACTGCACCGGCTCCCCGTCGTACGTGCCTGAGGCAACGATCTGGTCGATCGCGGGGGCCAGTTCGTCGAGGTCGAGGCGGACGTGCCGGAGCGCGACGTACGGCGAGATCCGGTCGAGCTCGATCCGCAGCCGGGTCGCGTACCCGAGCGTGCCGTACGAGTTCGGGAACATCCGGAAGAGGTCCGCGTGCTCGCCCTCGGCCCGGGCGGTGACGAGCTCGCCGGCGCCGGTGAGGATGTCGAGCTCGAGCACCGACTCGTGCGGCAGGCCGGCCCGGAACGACGACGACTCGATGCCGAGCCCGGTGACCGCGCCGCCGAGCGTGATCGTCTTCAGCTGCGGCACCACCATCGGCGTCAGCCCGTACGGCAGGGTCGCCGCGACCAGGTCCTCGTACGTGCACATGCCCTGCACGTCCGCGGTCCGCCCGGCCGGGTCGACGCTGATCACGCCGGTCAGTTTGGAGACGTCCAGGCCTGGGCGGTCGAGCTCGGTTCGCGGCCGGAAGAGGTTGGAACTGCGCTTCGCCAGCCGGACCGGGTCGCCCTGCGAGATGCGCTGGTAGGACTCCCGCAGCCGCCCGACGGCCTGATCGTGTGCGAGCGTCGCCGCCAGATCCGATGTCGAAGGCACCGACCCAGAATACGACGATGCACCGCCTCCGGCACGGGATAGTAAGTTCGTCACATGGCTGATGTGCGGGCGTGGCTGCCCTGGGAAGATCCCGGCGTTTTCCTCGGCGGTCTGCCCAAGGGGTACGACGTGGACTTCTACTCCGGTGCCGAGCGGCCGGCGTCGCTCGACGAGGTGGAGTTCTACGTGCCCAGCTACATGGGCGGCGGCGATGTGTTCGACATCATCCGCGAGATGCCCGCGCTGAAGGTCGTGCAGCTGCAGACCGCCGGGTTCGAGCACGCGCAGTCGCGGCTGGCCGACGGCGTCACGCTGTGCAACGCGCGCGGCGTACACGATGCGTCGACGGCCGAGCTTGCGGTCGGGCTGATCCTGGCGTCGTACCGGCGGCTGCCGCGGGCCGTCCGCGACCAGGAGCGGGAGATCTGGCCGAGTTCGTACGACGAGGTCGACGACTCGCTCGCGGACCGGACCGTGCTGATCCTCGGGTACGGCGCGATCGGCGAGGCGCTCGAACGGCGGCTGAGCGGGTTCGAGTGCGACGTGATCCGGGTCGCGCGGCGGGCCCGGGACGGCGTGCACCCGACGAGTGAGCTGCCGGAGCTGCTGCCGCGCGCGGACGTCGTCGTAGTTCTGACGCCCGCGACCCCGGACACGCGCGGGATGGTGGATGCGAAGTTCCTGGCGAACCTGAAGGACGGTGCGCTGCTGGTGAACGTCGCGCGCGGTGTCGTCGTGGACACGGACGCGTTGCTGGCCGAGCTCGGCACGCGCCGGATCAGCGCCGCGCTCGACGTGACCGACCCCGAGCCGTTGCCCTCCGGACATCCGCTGTGGTCAGCTCCGAACGTACTGATCAACCCGCACCGAGGTGGTGCCTCGACGGCCTTCGCGCCGCGAGTGGCCCGCCTGGTGCGCGCGCAACTGGAGCGCTACGCGTCCGGAGAGCCGCTGATCAACGTAGTGGCAGGTCCACAACGCTAGGAGGACGACGATGTCCGAGGCCGTACTGCTGATCGGGACCAAGAAAGGTCTCTGGATCGGCCGGAGCGATGCCGCTCGCAAACAGTGGCGGCTGGACGGACCGGTGCCGGAGTTCGAGATGCAGGGCGTGTACGCCGTGGGCATCGACACCCGTGGCGACCAGCCTCGACTGTTCGTCGGCGGCACGAGTGAGCACTGGGGCCCGGCCGTCTTCCACTCCGACGACCTCGGCGCGACCTGGGCCGAGCCGCCGGAGGGCTCGATCGGGTTCCCGGCCGACGCCGAGGCCTCGCTCGAGCGCGTCTGGCAGATCCAGCCGGCCCCGCCCGGTCAGCCGGGGGTCGTGTACGCCGGCTCGCAGCCGTCCGCCCTGTGGAAGTCCACCGACGGCGGAGTGACGTTCGAGCTGGTCCGCGGGCTGTGGGACCACCCACATCGGACCCAGTGGGACGCCGGGTTCGGTGGCCAGGCCGTGCACACCGTGCTCCCGCACCCGACCGACGCCGATCGGGTCAGCGTGGCGATGTCGACCGGCGGCGTCTACCGGACCGCCGACGGCGGTGCGACGTGGGCGCCGGCCAACCAGGGCATCCAGGCGACGTTCTTCCCAGATCCGTATCCCGAGTTCGGTCAGTGCGTGCACAAGCTCGCCGGGCATCCCGACGTACCCGAGCGGATGTTCGCGCAGAACCACCACGGCGTCTACCGGTCGGACGACGGCGGCTCGATCTGGAAGTCGATCGCGGACGGCCTGCCGTCGGACTTCGGTTTCCCGATCGTGGTGCACCCGCACGAGCCCGCGACGATCTACGTGTTCCCGCTGGTCGCGGATGCGAACCGGATCCCGACCGAGGCGAAGTGCCGGGTCTACCGGTCCCGGGACGCGGGCTCGACCTGGGAGCCGCTGTCCGCCGGACTGCCCGACGTGTCCTACGTTCCGGTACTGCGGGACGCGATGACCACCGACGCCGCGGACCCGGCCGGCGTGTACGTCGGCACGCGCGACGGCTGCGTCTACGCGAGCGCCGACGCCGGCGACAGCTGGACCGAGGTCGCCAGCCACCTCCCCGACATCCTCACCGTGCGCGTCGCAGTGGTCGGATGATCGCGGTCCGCCTGCCCACTGTCCTCCGCCCGTTCGCGGGCGGCGCCGAGCGCGTCGAGGTCGCGGGCGCGACCGTCGCCGAGGCGTTCGCTGCCCTGGACGCGCCCTTGCGACGCCGCCTCACCGACGAGCGAGGCGCGCTGCGCCGCCATGTGAACATCTATCTGCGCGACGACAACATCCGCGACCTCGACGGCCTGGACACCCCACTCAGCGACGGCGACGAGCTCCTGATCCTCCCGAGCGTGGCAGGAGGCTGAAACAGCCTGCGACCGACTCGTGGCACAGCGGTCACCGTCGGCGCCGAGGGGTTGTGAGCTGCTCCGGGCCGATTTAGATTCGCCGGAGGGGCCGGCGGCTGGGCCGTCGCCTGGGGGGTGCCCGGGGGAGGGGCACCTTATGCATGCGTTTCTGGACCGGCTCGGCCGGGGTGCGGCACGTTTTCACTGGCTCGTGATCGCCGGCTGGCTGGTGGTCGTGGTCGGGCTGTTCGTGCTGCGATCGGCGTTCGGCGGCACGTTCGTCAACAACTACACGGTTCCGGGCAGTGAGTCGTCCGCCGGCTTGAACATCCTGAACAAGGACTTCGCCAGCGCCGGCGGGTACTCGGGCTCGATCGTCTTCCACGCGAAGACGGGCGCGGTGTCCGAGCAGGCGGACGCCGTGAAGACGTCCATGGAAGCGGTCGGCAAGCTGCCCGACGTGGTCAGTGCGGTCGACCCGCTGGCGACCTCGCAGACGGCGTACATCTCGAAGGACGGCAGCATCGTCAACGCGCCGGTGTCCTTCTCGGTGGTGCCGGCCTCGCTCGACAAGTCGTACGTCGACAAGCTGGACGCCGCAGTCCAGCCGGCCCGCGCTGCCGGGCTCCAGGTCGAGTACGGCGGTGGCACCGGGCAGATCGGGAAGCAGGCGAACGACGGGCCCTCGGAGGCGATCGGTCTGGCCTTGGCGCTGTTGCTGCTGTTCCTGATGTTCCGGTCCGTGGTCGCTTCCGGACTGCCACTGCTGGCAGCGGTCTTCAGCGTCGGCGGCGGGCTGGCGGTCCTCGGGCTGCTCGCGGCCGTCAAGGACTTCCCGGTCTCGGCGCCGACGGTGGCGACACTGCTCGGGTTGGGCGTCGCGATCGACTACGGCCTCTTCCTGGTGTCGCGTCACCGCGAGCAGCTCGACGACGGCATGGGTGTGGTCGAGTCGGCGGGCCGGGCCGAGTCCACGTCGGGCGCGGCGATCCTGGTCGCCGGTGGCACGGTCGTGATCGCGATCCTCGGGCTGTACGTGTCCGGCGTACCGTTCGTCGGCGCGCTCGGCCTGTCGTCGGCGATCGTGGTCGCGGTGACGGTGCTGGCCGCGCTCACCCTGATCCCGGCCCTGCTCGGTCTGGCGAAGTTCACGGTGCTCAATCGCAAGGACCGGCATCACCTCGTCGAGGAACGCGAGCTCGAGGCCGGGCTCCCGGACGAGACCGCGATCGCCGAGCATCGAGCGGAGGAGCGGGAGCGCCGCGACAGCAAGCACGAGCAGAGCGCGTTCGCTCGCTGGGGCCGCAAGGTCAGCGATAGGCCCTGGCCGTACGGCATCGCGGCGACGTTGGTGCTGCTCGTACTGGCGATCCCGTTGCTGTCGATGAACCTCGGTCAGCTCGACGCCGGCACCGACCCGTCCGGCGACTCCAGCCGGAAGGCGTACGACCTGATCGCGCAAGGCTTCGGCCCCGGCGCGAACGGTCCGCTGACGGTCGTCGTACAACTGCCGTCCTCGGGTGACAAGCAGACCCTGCTGAGCGGTCTGACATCCACCTTGCAGAAGACGCCCGGTGTGGCCGCGGTCCAGCCGCCGAGCACGAACAGCGCGGGTACGACGGCCATCATCAACGTCATCCCGACCACCTCGCCGTCCGCGGCCGAGACCGAGGACCTGGTCAACCGGATCCGCGACGACGTGCTGTCCGGCCAGCAGGAACCGACGTACGTCGTCGGCACCACCGCCGGGTACGTCGACTTCACCGAGAAGGTGGGCAGCCGGATGCCGTGGCTGATCGGGGCTGTCGTGGTGCTCGCGTTCCTGCTGCTCACGGTCGCGTTCCGCTCGCTGCTGATCGGGATCAAGGCGGCCGTGCTGAACCTGCTCTCGGTCGGGGCGGCGTACGGCGTGATCGTGACCGTCTTCCAGTGGGGCTGGGGGTCGTCGCTGGTCGGGATCGACGAGAACGTGCCGATCCCGTCGTTCGTGCCGATGCTGATGTTCGCGATCGTGTTCGGGTTGTCGATGGACTACGAGGTCTTCCTGCTGTCCCGGGTCCACGAGGCGTGGATGGCGACGAAGGACAGCCACCGCGCGGTGGCGATCGGGATCGGCGCGACGGCGCGGGTGATCACCACCGCGGCGGCGATCATGATCGTGGTCTTCCTGAGCTTCGTCCTGGACGACGATCCGACGGTGAAGATGCTGGCCGTCGGCATGGCGGTCGCGGTGCTGATCGATGCCAGCGTGGTCCGGATGATCCTGGTGCCGTCGGTGATGACGCTGCTCGGTGACCGCGCCTGGTGGCTGCCGCGCTGGCTGGACCGCATCGTCCCCGACATCCAGCTCGAAGGCGGCCCGCCGCCCGCACCGCCGGAGCCGACCCGGGAGCCGGCCGGCGTCTCCGGCTGACGCCGGCCGAAAAGAAAAGTCTGCAGTTTGCGGGCGGGGTTGGTTAGCGTCGGGCGCCATGAGCAACGTCCTTCTGCTGACCGGCCCGCCTGGTTCGGGCAAGACCACCGTCGCGCAGCTCGTCGCCACCGACGCGCCGCGACCGACGGTGCACGTGACGACCGACGAGTTCTTTCGCGCGATCCGCACCGGTTTTGTCCCGCCGTACCTGCCCGAGTCGGCACGGCAGAACGAGGTGGTGGTCGACGCGATCGTCGCGGCGGTCGCCGTCTATGCGCGGGGCGGGTACGACGTGGTCGTCGACGGGATCATCGGGCCATGGTTCCTGCCTCCGTACCGCAGTGCTGCGGGGGCCGGTGACTGGACGATGTCGTACGTCGTGCTGCGGCCCGGACTGGTGACGACGCTCGACCGTGCGCAGGCACGCAGCGCAGGGGAGTTGAAGGACGTCGAGGCGATCACCGGGTTGCACGGCGCGTTCGCGGAACTCGGCGAGCTCGAACCGCACGCGATCGACACGACCTCCCTCGATCCCGTGCAGACGGCGGCCGAGGTCCGCAAAGCTGTTGCCTCCGGCGACTATCAGCTCACGGCCTGAACCGGCGTACTGCTCAATGCCTGAACAGGCGTACTCCGGTCGCCGACCAGGTGATGCCGAGCTCGGCGCAGGCGGCGGCGACCTCGGCCGAGCGGATCGAGCCGCCCGGTTCGGCGATGTGGGTGACACCGTGGCGATGGGCTTCCTCGACGTTGTCGGTGAACGGGAGCGCGCCGTCGGACACCATCGACACGCCGGTCAGCGGCTCGTCCGACCGGCGGGACCACCACAGCCGCGCCTTCTCGCCGGCCAGCCGGGTGCAGTCGACCCGCGACTGCTGCCCGGCGCCGACGCCGATCGCCATCCCGTCCTTCACCAGCACGACGGTGTTCGATTGGGTGTAGCGGGCAACAATCATTCCCAGCAACAGGTCCCGGGCCGCGTCGTCCGGCACGGCCTCGTCCAGCAGGTCGCGCGTCAGCGGCAGCGCGTCACGCTCTTGTGTCAGCCGCAGTCCGTAGAGCTCGCGGGACTCTTCGGCGGGCGGCTCGAAGGTGGGGTCCGCTTCGAGGACGAGGTACGTCCCACGCTTCTTCGCTGCCAACGTGCCGACGACGCCCTCGTCGTACCCGGGCGCGATGATCCCGTCCGACACCACCCGCTTCAGCACAGCTGCGAGTTCCGTATCGACCGGGTGCGAGACCGCCACGAAGTCGCCGTACGACGACTTCGGATCGGCGTCACGCGCCCGCGTGTACGCCTCCGCGACGGTCGCACCGAGCGCGACGCCGGCGGGGGAGACGTGCTTGTACGACGCGGCAGCCGGTACGCCGAACATCCGCGCGGCCTCCCGCACGAGCTGCCAACCGGTCAGCGCATCAAGCACGTTGATGTACGACGGCTCGCCCGAAACCACCGTGAACGGCGAGCGATCGACCGGCGCCATGACGGCCGGTTGATGTGGATTCATCCCGTAACGCACGACGACCTCCGAGGTCAGTCGGAGGCGCCCAGGCGGACGACGCCTCGTTCTTCGCTCCCCGGTGGTACCCCACCCTCGCCAGTCGCACTGCCCTCAGCTTAGCCGCGCCACTCGCCGGTCCAGTCGTACAGCGGCGCCGTGGTCGCGTACTCGCGGAGTTACCGCGGTACACCGGCCCGTAGCACTCGATCACGACGCAGCCGTCGGTCAGTGTGTCGAGGACGGCCGCATTGTCGTGCCGCCGCCATCCGTCGATGTAGGCCTCGAGTCGATCCACCGGCTCAGGGTAGGCCGGTCAGCGCTTGGTGGCGCGGAAGACCAGGAGGCGGGCGTCGTCGGTCAGGGGCTGCTGCTGCCAGCCGCTGCGCACCTCGATGTCGGTGAAGCCTGCCTGGGAAAGGTCGGTGGTGATGGACTCCGGCGAGCGGAAGTACAGGGTGTTGCGGTAGATCGCGTCGTGGCCGTCGGGGAAGACGTTGTGGGCGTCGAAGACGACGCGGCCGTCGGAGACCTCGATCAGGTCGAGCCATTCGCGGAGGTGGCCGGCGGGGGTGTCGCGTTCGCCGTACGTCGCCTCGCGGGTCCACTGCTCCCACGCACGCGCCGCGGGATTGCGGGACTCGAAGCTGATCACGCCGCCGGGCCGGAGCGCGCCGGCCAGCGTGCTGAAGACCTCGGCCTGGTTGCTGATGTGCATGATCGTGTTACCGGTGCTGATGACGAGATCGGCGTCGTGAGTCTGTTCGACGGCGCTGAAGTCCCCCTCGATCCAGGTGACCGCATCGGCGCCAGGCCGGCGGCGCGCATAGCCCAGCATCGTGGGACTCGGGTCGACCCCGATCACCACTCGTCCAGGGGCGGCCAACGACCGGGTGAGCAGGCCGGTCCCGCAGCCGAGGTCCACGACCTTGCGGGTGCCGTCGGCCAGCCCGCGGTAGTAGGCGTGGTCCTCGCCGGCCGGGTTGTCCAGGTCGTAGAGCTCTACCAGCAGTTCGTCGCCGTACGGATCGTCAGTCACCCGCGAATGCTAGAAGCCGGGTTCCGAAGAGGACAGCGATATATAGAGTGGCGGCATGGTCGATGTGAAGCCCCGCAGCCGGACAGTGACCGATGGGCTGGAGGCCACCGCCAGCCGGGGGATGCTCCGCGCGGTCGGGATGGGTGACGACGACTGGGCCAAGCCACAGGTCGGAGTCGCCTCCAGCTGGAACGAGATCACCCCCTGCAACCTCTCGCTGGACCGGCTCGCCAAGGCGGTCAAGGAAGGCGTGCACGCAGCCGGCGGGTACCCGCTCGAGTTCGGCACGATCAGCGTCTCCGACGGCATCTCGATGGGCCACGTCGGCATGCACTACTCGCTGGTCAGCCGCGAGATCATCGCCGACTCGGTCGAGACCGTGATGGAGGCCGAGCGGCTCGACGGCTCGGTGCTGCTGGCCGGCTGCGACAAGTCGCTGCCCGGGATGCTGATGGCCGCGGCCCGGCTCGACCTCGCGTCGGTGTTCCTGTACGCCGGTTCGATCATGCCCGGCCGGCTCGGCGACAAGGACGTCACGATCATCGACGCCTTCGAGGCGGTCGGCGCCTGCGTCCGCGGCCTGATCACCCGCGAGGAGGTCGACGCGGTCGAACGCGCGATCTGCCCGGGTGAAGGCGCCTGCGGCGGGATGTACACGGCCAACACGATGGCCGCCTCCGCCGAGGCCCTCGGTATGTCGCTGCCGGGTTCTGCTGCGCCGCCCGCCGTGGATCGCCGCCGCGACGGTTACGCGCGCAAGTCCGGCGAAGCGGTGGTCGGCCTCCTGCAGAAGGGCATCACTGCCCGCCAGATCCTCACCAAGGAGGCGTTCGAGAACGCGATCGCCGTGGTGATGGCGCTGGGGGGTTCCACGAACGCGGTCCTGCATCTGCTGGCCATCGCCCGGGAGGCGGAGGTCGAGCTCAGCCTCGCCGACTTCAACCGGGTCGGTGAGCGCGTACCGCATCTCGGTGACCTGAAGCCGTTCGGGCGGTACGTGATGACCGATGTGGACCGGGTGGGTGGGATCCCGGTGGTGATGCGGGCGCTGCTCGACGCCGGCCTGCTGCACGGCGACTGCCTGACCGTGACCGGTAGGACGATGGCGGAGAACCTCGCCGACATCGCGCCGCCGGACATCGACGGCACGATCATCCGCGCGCTCGACAAGCCGATCCACCACACCGGCGGCATCACGATCCTGCACGGCTCGCTCGCCCCGGAAGGCGCGGTCGTGAAGAGCGCGGGCTTCGACTCCGACGTGTTCGAGGGCACGGCGCGGGTGTTCGACGGCGAGCGCGCCGCGATGGACGCCGTACCCGACCTGAACGCCGGCGACGTCGTCGTGATCCGGTACGAAGGCCCGAAGGGCGGTCCCGGGATGCGCGAGATGCTCGCGGTCACCGGCGCGATCAAGGGCGCCGGCCTCGGCAAGGACGTGCTGCTGCTCACCGACGGCCGCTTCTCCGGCGGTACGACGGGACTCTGCGTCGGGCACGTGGCGCCCGAGGCCGTCGACGGGGGACCGATCGCCTTCGTCCGCGACGGCGACCGCATCACCCTCGACGTCGCGAACCGCACCCTCGACCTGCACCTCAGCCCGGAAGAACTCGAGCACCGCAAACAGGGCTGGACCCCGAAGACGCCGTCGATCACCAAGGGCGTGCTGGGCAAGTACACCCGCCTGGTCCGCTCGGCGTCCGAGGGTGCTGTCTGCATCTAGGGACGGGCATCTCAGATGACGAGACACAGCGCCGCCGAACTTGACCCGGTCGCGGTCTGTCGGCGAATAATGCCTACATGCGATCGATTCTCCTCGTACTTGTGCGGCGCGCCGACTGACGCGACCACAGAGTCGAGCGCGCCCCTTCAGCCAACCCGGCGGAAGGGGTTTTTTGTTGCCAGGGCGACTATCTGCGACCCAGTAGCGCCAGGACAGCAGCCACAAGCGAGGATGGATCGGTCGCGAAAAGCCAACAACGGCTACATCGTGACAGGACTGAGGGAAGGCACTCATGAGTGAGCAGCTGACCGGGGCACAGGCTCTGATCCGCGCACTGGAACATGCCGGGGTCGACACCGTCTTCGGCATCCCGGGTGGCGCGATCCTCCCGGCGTACGACCCGATGCTCGACTCGACCCAGATCCGCCACATCCTGGTACGTCACGAGCAGGGCGCCGGCCACGCCGCCCAGGGGTACGCCGCCGCGTCCGGCAAGACCGGCGTGTGCATGGCGACCTCCGGCCCGGGCGCGACCAACCTGGTGACGCCGATCGCCGACGCGTACATGGACTCGGTGCCGATGGTCGCCATCACCGGTCAGGTCGCCGGCGCCGCGATCGGCACGGACGCCTTCCAGGAGGCGGACATCCGCGGCATCACGATGCCGATCACCAAGCACAACTTCCTGGTCACCGACCCGGCCGACATCGCCACCACGATCGCCGAGGCGTTCCACATCGCCTCCACCGGCCGGCCCGGCCCGGTGCTGGTCGACGTGACCAAGGACGCGATGCAGACCCAGGGCGTCGACTTCCAGTGGCCGACCGAGCTCGCGCTGCCCGGCTACCGGCCGGTGACCCGCCCGCACCCCAAGCAGGTGCGCGAGGCGGCCCGCCTGATCGCGGCGGCCGAGAAGCCGGTGCTGTACGTCGGCGGCGGCGTGATCCGCGCCCAGGCCAGCCCCGAGCTGAAGGAGCTCGCCGAGCTGCTCGGCATCCCCGTCGTCACCACGCTGATGGCCCGCGGCGCGCTGCCGGACTCGCACGAGCTGCATTTCGGCATGCCCGGCATGCACGGCTCGGTGTCCGCGGTCGGAGCCCTGCAGCGCTCCGACCTGCTGATCACGCTGGGCGCGCGGTTCGACGACCGGGTGACCGGCAAGCTCGACTCGTTCGCGCCCGAGGCGAAGGTCATCCACGCCGACATCGACCCGGCCGAGATCGGCAAGAACCGGGCCGCCGACGTGCCGATCGTGGGTGACTGCAAGGAGGTCATCACCGACCTGATCGCCGCCCTGCGGACCGAGATCGCGAGCTCCGGCCGCACCCCGTCGTACGACGCCTGGCGCAACCAGCTGGAATCGGTCCGCGCGAAGTACCCGGTGGCGTACGACGAACCCGAGGACGGGACGCTCTCCCCGCAGTACGTGATCGAGCGGATCGGCCAGATCGCCGGACCGGACGCGATCTACACCGCGGGCGTCGGCCAGCACCAGATGTGGTCCGCGCACTACCTGCCGTTCGAGAAGCCCGGCCACTGGCTGAACTCCGGCGGCCTCGGCACCATGGGGTACGCCGTGCCGGCCGCGATGGGCGCCAAGGTCGCGCGGCCGGACAAGACCGTGTGGGCGATCGACGGCGACGGCTGCTTCCAGATGACCAACCAGGAGCTGGTCACCTGTGCGCTGGAGGGCATCCCGATCAAGGTTGCGGTGATCAACAACCAGTCGCTGGGCATGGTCCGGCAGTGGCAGACGCTGTTCTACGACAAGCGCTACTCCAACACCGACCTGCACTCGGCCCGGATCCCGGACTTCGCCAAGCTGGCCGAGGCGATGGGCGGCGTCGGGCTGCGCTGCTCGGACAAGGACTCCGTCGACGCCACCATCGACAAGGCGATGTCGGTCACCGACCAGCCCGTCGTGGTCGACTTCGTCGTGCACCGCGACGCGATGGTGTGGCCGATGGTCGCCGCCGGCGTGAGCAACGACGAGATCCAGATCGCTCGCGACATGGCCCCCAAGTGGGACGGGGAGGAGCTGTAGTGAGAGAGCGCAGCGAACGAACAAATCCAACACCGCCCACTCGTGCCTCATCGGCGCCCGGAGCGAAGCGAGGACGTCGATGAGTAAGCACACTCTGAGCATCCTGGTCGAGAACAAGCACGGTGTGCTGGCCCGGGTCGCGGCGCTGATCTCGCGGCGGGGGTTCAACATCGACTCCCTCGCGGTCGGTCCGACCGAGCACCCCGAGGTGTCCCGGATGACCATCGCGGTCAGTGTGGACGAGCAGCCTCTGGAGCAGATCACCAAGCAGCTGAACAAGCTGGTGAACGTGATCAAGATCGTCGAACTCGAGCCCAGCCAGACGGTTCAGCGCGAACTGCTGCTGGTGAAGGTCAAGGCCGACACCCTCACCCGTGGACAGGTGCTGGAGACCGTCCAGCTGTTCCGTGCGAAGGTGGTGGACGTCGCACCGGACGCGATCACGATCGAGGCGACCGGCAATCCCGAGAAACTCGAAGCCATGCTCCGGGTGCTGGAACCCTTCGGCGTCCGCGAGCTGGTGCAGTCCGGCATGGTGGCGATCGGCCGGGGCAGCCGCTCCATCTCCGACCGCACCCTGCGGCCGGTCCCGGTGCCGCCGCCGCACGTCCAGTCGGGACCCCCGACCGTGCAGGCCCGGCCCGTCGATCGTTCGCAGCACCACCCGGTGCCGGCCCCGCCGCCGGGCCGCGCCGCCGCCGTACCGAATCAACACTAAGGAGAAGTGCCGCAAGTGGCAGCTGAAATGTTCTACGACGACAACGCCGACCTGTCGGTGATCCAGGGCCGCCACGTGGCCGTCCTCGGCTACGGCTCCCAGGGCCACGCCCACGCGCTCTCGCTGCGCGACTCCGGCGTCGACGTCCGGGTCGGCCTGCCGGAGGGTTCGAAGAGCCGGGCCAAGGCCGAGGCCCAGGGCCTGCGCGTGCTCAGCCCGGCCGAGGCGGTCGAGGAGGCCGACGTCATCGTCGTCCTCGCGCCGGACCCGGCTCAGCGCAAGCTCTACAAGGAGGCCATCGAGCCGAACCTGGTCGACGGCGACGCGCTCGTCTTCGGTCACGGCTTCAACATCCGGTTCGGCTACATCAAGCCGCCGGCCGGTGTCGACGTCTTCATGGTCGCCCCGAAGGGCCCGGGCCACCTGGTCCGCCGCGAGTACACCGAGGGTCGCGGCGTACCCGTGCTGGTAGCGGTGGAGCAGGACGCCACCGGCAAGGCGTGGGACCTGGCGCTCTCGTACGCGAAGGGCATCGGCGGTCTGCGGGCCGGCGGTATCAAGACCACCTTCACCGAGGAGACCGAGACCGACCTGTTCGGTGAGCAGGCCGTCCTCTGCGGTGGCGTCTCGGCGCTGATCCAGAACGGCTTCGAGGTACTGACCGAGGCCGGCTACCAGCCCGAGGTCGCGTACTTCGAGTGCCTGCACGAGCTCAAGCTGATCGTCGACCTGATCTACGAAGGCGGCATCGCCAAGCAGCGCTGGTCGGTGTCCGACACCGCCGAGTACGGCGACTACGTGTCCGGCCCGCGGATCATCGACGCGTCGGTGAAGCAGCGGATGAAGGAGGTCCTCGGTGACATCACCGACGGCACCTTCGCGGCCCGCTTCATCGCCGACCAGGACGCCGGCGCGCCGGAGTTCGCCGAGTTCCGCAAGAAGAGCCAGGAGCACCCGATCGAGGCCGTGGGCAAGGAACTGCGCGGTCTGATGGCGTGGGTCAAGTCGCACGACGACGACTACGTCGAGGGCAGCGCCGCACGCTGACGTACTCGGGCCTCGGACACGTTTCGGGGCCTTGACCACCTTCTCGGGGCCTTGGACAGGTTATTTCCTGTCCAAGGCCCCGCGTTCATGTCCGCGGTCCCGCCGACTGACGCCGGTGTTTGACACAATGTGTGACGGTTGTGGTCCGGGCGGGTGATAGCGGGGGAGGTGGGTGGCGGTGGAGGACGGCAGGAACGGGCCGCCGCGGCCGCCTCGGCGGATTCCTGCGGGCGCCGGTTCACTGACCCAGCTGGAGGCTCCCAGCCGGCCTTCCGCGCCGCAGCCGTCTGCGCGGCGGCCGTGGATCTTCGGCCGGATCCTGGCTGGGTTCGTCGTCCTGCTGGTGATCACGGCGGGCGGCGCCGGCGCGGGCTGGTTCGTCCGCGCCCAGAGCCTGTCGATCAACACCGACGAGGTCCTGAAGTCTGTCGGCCCGTCCGTGGTTCGCATCCTCGCGACGACGTGCGGTGCGACCGGCGAGGCGTCGGGCGTGCTGATCGCCGACGGGCGGGTCCTGACCGCCGCGTCGGCAGTCGATCAGCCGAAGTCGATCGTCGTCGTGACGCCGGACGGGCGGATCCGGCGGGCCAACCTGCTCGGCACCAGCGCCGACGGCGTCGCCGTACTGCAGCCGATCGGGCTCGACAGCACGCCGGTGCATCTGCCGACGACGGATCCCGATCCGAAGGCGGAGCGAGCTCTGATCGGCTACACCGCGGCCGGCAAGCAGACCGTCAACCAGGTCGGTTCGGCCGCCGACCCGAGGGCGTTGAGCGAGGTCATGAACGCGACCAAGCTCGGCGGCCCGATCGTCGACAAGTCCGGCGGCGTGATCGGGCTCGTCACCGGCGCCACCGTGCAGTCGAGCGCGATCGTCCCGCTCGCGAAACTCCGCGGGTACCTCGCTGCGTCACCGGCGGGCCTGACTGTCGCAGCCGGTGGGACCTGCCCCCAGTCGCGCGGTCCGCAGGCCGCGGTCGCCCCGGCTCTGCAGGTGGCCGCGACACCGCTGAACGTCGAGGTGCGGACGCTGTTCGGCAACTACGTCACCTTGGAGAACCAGCAGGACTTCCGCGGGCTGCAGTCGCTGTACTCGGCGAGATTCGCCAAGGGCATGACCGAGGCCCGGGACCGGCACAACCACCAGACGTCATACTTCTTCAACCCAAAGATCACCGACGTGGCGCCGGACGGCTCCTACGCGCGGATGTCGTACAACATCCTGTTCGCGCCCACCGCGACCGGGGCGGACGGCCACAACTGCAACCGGCTCGACGTGCGGTTCCAGCTGGTCCGGGCGAACGGCAAGTTGGTGATCGACCGGACCGTGCCGATGGCGCTCCCGGTCAGCTGCGACTCCGACTGACCGGGATCCGGGCCCTCGGACAGGCTCGGGAGCGGACGCGGTACCATCGAGTCAGCGGGCACAGCGCGGTGCTCTGGAAGATCACGAGCCCCCAACCGCTTCTGCAGGAGATTCCTCCATGACTGACGTAAACCGGCCCGTCGTTCTGATCGCCGAAGAGCTCAGCCCGGCCACCGTCGAGGCGCTCGGCCCCGACTTCGAGATCCGGCACGCGAACGGCGCCGACCGCGCGGAGCTGATCCCGGCCATCGCCGACGTCGACGCCATCCTGATCCGCAGCGCCACCAAGGTGGACGCCGAGGCGCTCGCCGCCGCGAAGAAGCTGAAGGTCGTCGCCCGCGCCGGCGTCGGCCTCGACAACGTGGACGTGAAGGCCGCCACCCAGGCCGGCGTGATGGTCGTGAACGCGCCGACCTCCAACATCGTCAGCGCCGCCGAGCTCGCGGTCGCGCTGCTGCTGGCGTCCGCGCGCCGGGTTCCGGCCGCGAACGAGTCGCTCAAGAAGGGCGAGTGGAAGCGCAGCAAGTACTCCGGGGTCGAGCTGTTCGAGAAGACCGTCGGCATCGTCGGCCTCGGCAAGATCGGCGTCCTGGTCGCGCAGCGGCTGGCCGCCTTCGGCATGAACGTGATCGCCTACGACCCGTACGTGCAGGCCGGCCGGGCCGCGCAGATGGGCGTCCGGCTCGCCACCCTGGACGAGCTGCTGGCGACCAGTGACTTCATCTCGGTGCACCTGCCGAAGACCCCGGAGACGATCGGTCTCATCGGCGACGAGCAGCTGCACAAGGTCAAGCCCGAGGTCATCATCGTGAACGCGGCCCGCGGCGGCATCGTCGACGAGCAGGCGCTGTACAGCGCACTCAAGGAGGGCCGCGTGGCCGGCGCCGGCCTGGACGTGTTCGCCAGCGAGCCGTGCACCGACTCGCCGCTGTTCGAGTTCGAGAACGTCGTCGTCACCCCGCACCTCGGCGCCTCCACCGACGAGGCGCAGGAGAAGGCCGGTATCGCGGTCGCCAAGTCGGTCCGGCTCGCGCTGTCCGGCGAGCTGGTCCCGGACGCGGTCAACGTCCAGGGCGGCGTGATCGCCGAGGACGTCCGCCCGGGGATCGGGCTGACCGAGAAGCTGGGCCGGATCTTCACCGCGCTGGCCGGTGGCGTCGCGCAGCAGCTCGACGTCGAGGTGCGCGGCGAGATCACGCAGTACGACGTGAAGGTGCTCGAGCTGGCCGCGCTGAAGGGTGTCTTCGCGGATGTCGTCGAGGACAACGTCTCCTACGTGAACGCGCCGCTGCTGGCGGCCGAGCGGGGCCTCGAGGTCCGGCTCGTCACCGACCACGACAGCCCCGAGCACCGCAACCTGATCACGCTGCGCGGCACTCTCGCCGACGGCGGCCAGGTGTCGGTGTCCGGCACGCTCGTCGGCGTCCGGCAGTCGGAGCGGCTGGTCGAGATCGACGGGTACGACGTCGAGGTCGAGCTGGCCGCGCACCTGGCGTTCCTCACCTACGAGGACCGGCCGGGCGCGGTCGGCCAGATCGGCCGCATCCTCGGCGACGCCGACGTGAACATCGCCGGCATGCAGGTCAGCCGTGACCGCAAGGGCGGCAAGGCCCTGGTCGCGCTGTCGGTCGACTCGAAGGTGGCCCCGACGGTGCTCGACGACATCGCCGCCGCGGTCCAGGCCGACACCGCCCGCACCGTGGACCTCGAGGCCTGAGTCACACGAACGACTGATTTACACTGGAGGCGGTCAGCCGCCCGCAGGCGCATGGCGGCTGACAAGGGCCCGGGCTCAATAGCCCGGGCCCGCTTTCACGTCCGAGGCCGGGCTAGTGCCGGGTGGCGAGCAGTACGGCGGCGTCGGGGGCGACCATCACCTCGACGGTGGTGAAGCGTTTGTCCATCAGCCACTCCTGCCGGAGCGTGTCGACGCGGCCCTCGTACATCGGCGGCCAGACCGCCGATGGCGTGAAGTCGTCGAGGACGACGAAGCCGCCGGGCTCGACCACGTCCGCGATGACGTCGCGGGCGGACAGCTTCGCCTCGCGGGCGTCCACGAACAGCAGCGCGAACGGTCCGCGCTCGATCAGCGCGGTCCAGTCGGCCGAGACGACCTCGATCCGCTCGTCGTCGGCGAACAGTTCGGCGACGACCTGCGCCAGCTGCGGATCGCTCTCCGCGGTGACGATGTTCGTCCCGTCTCCAGCGCCGCTGCGCAGCCAGGCCGAGCCGACACCGCAGCCGGTCCCGAGCTCACCGAGCAGGCCGGTCTTCGAGGCGGCGAGCGAGGCGAGCAGCCGGCCGGTCTCGTTCCTGGTGGAGCTGACGAATCCGCGCCGGCCGGACAGGCTGAGGGCCGCCGACACCAGCGGCGGCAGTTCTGGAGGAGCACTCACCGGCTGAGAGTTGCACAGGTCTGGTCCAGGACCAGCACTGGGATCTCACATTCCGGGACGGGGTGCCCGCATTGTGGCGAACTAGTCGGACGTGCGAGTAAATTCGTGCGCATCCTGCCGCCCACGACATATTGGGAAGGAGCAGCATGTACGACATGTATCCAGCCAACTGGCCCGCGATCGACGCCCGGGAGCGGAAGGCGACCCGGCGTCGCCGTACCGCCCGCCCGGCCAGTGACGAGGTCAAGGCTGTCCAAGAGGCCATGAACCGCCGTGACAATGGGGGAGAACCCAAGAAGTGAGCGAGACGAAGAACTTCACGCTGGCCGTCGTTCCCGGTGACGGGATCGGACCGGAGGTCACCACCGAGGCCCTGAAGGTCCTCGACGCGGTAGCCGCGCAGCACGGCGTGACGTTCGAGCGGACCGAGTACGACCTCGGCGCGAAGCGCTGGCACGCCACCGGCGAGACGCTGCCGGACGCCGAGCTGGAGGAGATCCGCAAGCACGACGCGATCCTGCTCGGCGCGGTCGGCGACCCGAGCGTCCCGTCCGGGGTGCTCGAGCGCGGTCTGCTGCTCAAGCTCCGCTTCACCCTCGACCACTACGTGAACCTGCGGCCCTCGAAGATCTACCCGTCCGTCGGCTCCCCGCTGGCGAGCCCGGGCGAGGTCGACTTCGTCGTCGTCCGCGAGGGCACCGAGGGTCCGTACGTCGGCAACGGCGGCGCGCTCCGGGTCGGCACGCCGGCCGAGATCGCGACCGAGGTGTCGGTCAACACGGCGTACGGCGTCGAGCGGGTCGTCCGCGACGCGTTCGCCCGGGCGCAGGCGCGGCCGCGCAAGAAGCTCACGCTGGTGCACAAGAACAACGTGCTCGTGCACGCCGGTCACCTGTGGAAGCGGACCGTCGACAAGGTCGCCGAGGAGTTCCCGGAGATCGCCGTCGACTACCTGCACGTGGACGCGGCGACGATCTTCCTGGTCACCGACCCGGCCCGGTTCGACGTGATCGTCACCGACAACCTGTTCGGCGACATCCTCACCGACCTGGCGGCCGCGATCAGCGGCGGGATCGGGCTGGCCGCGAGCGGCAACATCAACCCGGACCGGACCGCGCCGAGCATGTTCGAGCCGGTGCACGGCTCCGCGCCGGACATCGCCGGCCAGCAGAAGGCCGACCCGACCGCGGCCATCCTGTCCGCGTCGCTGCTCTGTGAGCACCTCGGCCTGACCGAGGCCGCCCGCGCGATCGAGGCGGCCGTGGAGGCCGACATCGAGGAGCGCACCGGCGCCGCCCGCAGCACCGCGGAGATCGGTGACGCGATCGCCAAGCGCGCGGCGGGCTGACCCGTGCCCGCGCACGACGCTCGCATGACCAGTTGGTCGAGAGGTACGGTGCGGCTATGAGCGAGTTCACCGTTGAGCCAACCACCAAACCGGCCAGCGACGACCAGCGCGCCCAGATCCTGGCGAACCCGGGATTCGGGCAGTACTTCTCCGACCACATGGCGATCGCCACCTGGACGGCCGAGAAGGGCTGGCACGACGCGCGGATCACTGCCTTCGGACCGCTGGAGCTGTCTCCCGCGACCGCGGTGTTCCACTACGCCCAGACCATCTTCGAAGGGATGAAGGCCTACCGGCATCCCGACGACTCGATCCATCTGTTCCGCCCGGAGGCCAACGCGTCCCGGTTCCAGCGGTCCGCGCAGCGCCTCGCGCTGCCCGAGTTGCCGACCGACGTCTTCCTGGACTCGCTGTACAAGCTGGTGGAGCTCGACAAGGCCTGGGTGCCCGGCGGCGGTGAGACCTCGCTGTACCTGCGGCCGTTCATGTTCGGCTCCGACCCGTTCCTCGGCGTCCGCCCGTCCAGCTACGTGACGTACTGCCTGATCGCGTCGCCGGCCGGCTCGTACTTCGCGAAGGGCGTCAAGCCGGTCCGGATCTGGCTGAGCGAGGAGTACACCCGCGCGGCCCCCGGCGGCACCGGCGCAGCGAAGACCGGCGGCAACTACGCCTCCTCGCTGCTCGCCCAGGCCGAGGCGATCGAGCAGGGCTGCGACCAGGTCGCCTTCCTCGACGCGGTCGAGAAGAAGTGGGTCGAGGAGCTCGGCGGGATGAACCTGTACTTCGTCCTGGACGACAACACCGTCGTCACGCCGGAGCTGTCCGGCACCATCCTCGAGGGCGTCACCCGGGACTCGATCCTGAAGCTGGTCACCGACCTCGGCTACACGGTCACCGAGCGGAAGATCTCGGTCGACGAGTGGCGTGCGGGTGCGGCCTCCGGCAAGGTCAAGGAGGTGTTCGCCTGCGGCACCGCCGCGGTCGTCACCCCGGTCGCCTCGCTGAAGTGGCAGGACGGCGAGGCCCAGATCGGCGACGGCAACGGCGGCCCGGTCACGGCGGCCGTCCGCAGCGCCCTCCTCGACGTCCAGTACGGCCGCGCGGCGGACCCGCACGGCTGGATGACCCGCATCTCCTGAGTCAGTGCAACGACGGCCCGGCGGATCCTCGCCGGGCCGTTGTCATCCTCGCCGGTTGATGTCGTACCAGCCGATGTGGTTGATGACGGCCAGGACTAGCCACAGCCCGATCGCGAGGAACGGCGCGCCGGTCCAGCCGAGGTCGGCGCCGTCCTCCCCGCCGGGCTTCAGCAGCACGATCACCACGGTGTCCACCAGCCCGGCGTACGCACAGGCGAAGGCGGCGACGGTCGTCGGCGTGGCCAGTGCGACCAGGGTCAGCACGAGGTACACGATGAACAGCCAGTTGGCGGCGCTACCGAGAATCCGGGCGTCGTGGGCCATGCCGAATCCGCTGTACAGGCGCAGGTCGCCGCGGCTGTACTCCCGGATCAGCCAGGTCGGCGTCAGCGTGATCAGCACCCCGAGCGCGGTCGCGTACCCCAGCAGCTGGAACCGCAACTGCCGGATGGCGTCCACCTCATGGCGGGATGGCAACGGGGCCTTCAGCACGTTCAGGTCAGCGTCGTCGGGCTGGCTCACCGGTCGATCCTGTTCTGCAGTAGGTGTTTCACAGGATCTTTTCAGGTTCGAGGGTCGGACCGGTGGTCGCTGCCGGCAGCCCGGCTTGGGTAGGGTCGGGCGGCATGAGCAGCTTCCCGGACGACGTCGAGGGCTACTACGCCGAGCTGGCCGAGCGCCGGGGCTGGTCCGCCGAGACGTCCGCCGCGATCCGGTCGACCGTCGAGCTGATCCGTGACCTCGACCGTGGCACCGCGCCGCGGACGTACGGCGCCGTCGCCGACGACCGCGGCACCGACTGGCTGTACGAGGCGGTCTGGCACGAGCGTGAATGGGTCGTCATCCGGCAGCTCGGATCCGGCGAGGACGGCGAGGTCACCCGGTACTGGTGGCAGCGGCTCGAGGACGACGAGGGGATGCTCACCGACCAGGCCCTGGACCGCGAGGAGTGGGGCCTGCGGCCGCTGTCCCGCGAGGACTTCTACACCGCCTGGGACGACCCCGGATGGTCACTCAGCGCCTGACCTGAACTCCAGTACGGGCCGGAGTACTGAATGTTCGTGATGCGAGACAGTCCCGCCATCGTTCGGACATTGTGTGGCAGACTGCAAAACGTCATGAAGAACTACCAGGGCATTATTCCCTAGGCGCGCTCAGCAAGCTGTACCTGAGCGCGCAGACCTCTCGCACCTTGCGGGAGGTTTTTTGTTTGTCCCAAGAATGCACCACAGCCCCCTCTGGAAGGCCGGCCCCCTATGAGCATCTCGGACGATTTCCACGTCTACGACACGACTCTTCGCGATGGCGCGCAGCAGGAGGGGCTGGCGCTGTCCGTGGCCGACAAGATCGTCATCGCGCAGTACCTGGACGACCTGGGGGTCGGGTTCATCGAGGGCGGCTGGCCGGGCGCGGTGCCCAAGGACACCGAGTTCTTCGAGCGGGCCAGAACCGAGCTGCACCTGAAGAACGCGACGTTCGCGGCGTTCGGCGCGACCCGCAAGCCGCAGACCGCGGCCGCCGACGACCCGCAGGTCGCCGCGCTGCGCGACTCCGGCGCCGGCGTCGTCACACTCGTTGCCAAGAGCCACGATGCGCACGTCGAGCGGGCCTTGCGGACGACGCTCGACGAGAACCTCCGGATGGTCGCCGACACCGTGGCGCATCTGCGGGAGAACGGTCAGCGGGTCTTCCTCGACACCGAGCACTTCTTCGACGGGTACCGCGCCAACCGCGCCTACGCGCTGGAGGTCGTGCGGGTAGCCGTCGAGGCCGGGGCCGACGTGGTCGCGCTCTGCGACACCAATGGCGGGACGCTGCCGCGGGAGTTGCAGGACGTGGTCCGGGACGTCCTCGATTCCACCGGTGCCCGGCTCGGCATCCACTGTCACAACGACGCCGGCTGCGCGGTGGCGAACTCGATCGCCGCCGTCGAGGCCGGCGTCACGCACGTCCAGGGCACGATCAACGGGTACGGCGAACGCACCGGCAACGCCGACCTGCTGGCGATCGTGGCCAACCTCGAGCTGAAGCGGGAACATCAGCTGCTCCCGCCGGGCAACCTGTCGGAGTCGTTCCGGATCGCGCACGCGATCGCTGAAGTGACGAACGTGCCGCCGTCGACCCGGCAGCCGTACGTCGGCCTGTCAGCGTTCGCCCACAAGGCGGGCTTGCATGCCAGCGCGATCAAGGTGGACCCGGATCTCTACCAGCACACGGATCCGGCGCTGGTCGGCAACGACATGCGGATGCTGGTCTCGGAGATGGCCGGCCGGGCGAGTGTCGAGCTGAAGGGCCGCGAGCTCGGGTTCGACCTCGGCGGTAACAAGGCTGACCGCGACGTGGTCACCCGGGTGACCGAGCGGGTGAAGGAGATGGAGGCCCGCGGATACACGTTCGAGGCCGCCGACGCGTCGTTCTCGCTGCTGCTGACCGAGGAAGTGACCGGGCAGCGGGCGTCGTTCTTCGACGTCGAGTCGTGGCGGGTGATCACCGAGTCGCGCGCCGACGGCGAGGCGGTGTCGGAGTCGACGGTGAAGCTGGTCGCGGGCGGCGAGCGGGAGATCGTCACGGGGGAGGGCAACGGCCCGGTCAACGCGCTCGACCACGCGCTGCGGACGGCGATCGAGCGCGCGTACCCGGTGGTGAACAAGTTCGAGCTGGTCGACTACAAGGTCCGCATCCTCGACCAGGGCCACGGCACCGATGCCGTGATCAGAGTTCTGATCGAGACGGCGGACGGCGAGGGTTCGTGGGTCACGGTCGGGGTCGGCCACAACATCGTCGAGGCGTCGTGGGAGGCGCTGGTCGACGGCTTCACCTTCGGTCTGCTGCGCCACAAGGAGGTCGTGCGATGAGTCTGCTCGCCGTCGAGCGAACGATGACGGTGTTCACCGCCGAGGTGGTCGAGACGGGCGGTCTGCTGGCGCGGATCGCCGTCCTGCTGAACCCGTACGACGTCCGCGAGCTCGCCCTGTCGCTGGACCGGGGCGAGCTGCGGATCGTCGTCGAAGGCAACGGTTTCGACGCCGGGCGGGTCGCCGCCCGGCTCGAGAAGGTGATCGGTGTGCTCGAGGTGTCGGTCAGCTGACCAGGAGGCGGCGGGCGGCTGCTTCGGAGCAGACCCGGGCGCTGCCGAAGGTCTGGATCCACCCCGCGAAGCCCGAGTAGTCGACGCCGGGGACGCCCATGTCGACGACGACCATGTCCGGGTGCTGGCTGTGCAGCTCGCCGATCAGCTTCTCCTGCCAGTCGAAGCGATGCGCCCCGCGCACCATCAGCACCACCTGACTGTCGGCGCCGTACTCCGACCGGAACTCACCGACTCCGGCCCGGGCCATTCCGGGCCCGTTGTAGGTCTGCCCGGACAATCCGATGCTCTCGACAACCTTCCCGGCATCGCGCAGCAGCTCCTCCACACCCCAGCCCGAAGACCCGGCAGCGGGGGAGTGGGTGGGCTCCAGGCGAATGATCAGTACGGCGTCACTCCGTACCCGCGGGTCCCCGTGCGTCACGACGACCTGCTCGGCGAGTCGCTCGCCCAGCCCGTTGTCCCGCTCCGCCACGTCCGCCTTCGATCGCGTCCCGAGCCGAGCCAGTCGCTCGTTCGCACTCTCCAACCGCTCCAACGGCAGCCGCCCGTTCTCGACGGCCTCGACCAGAGCAGCAGCCGCCACATCCACGTCGTCGAGGAACGCCCACGAGCCGAGGCAGAGCGCGTCGGCCCCCGCCTCGATCGCCCGTACGGCGGCCTCGGGCAGCGGCGCCACGTCCGCGATCCCGTACATCTCGAGCGCATCGGTGATCACCACCCCGTCGTACCCGAGCTCTCCGCGCAGGATGTCGGTCAGCAGCACCTTGCTGATCGTCGACGGTACGTCGTCCACCTGCGGCACCAGGTCGTGCGACACCATGATGCTGTCGACGCCGGCCCCGATCGCTGCGCGGAACGGATCGAGGTAGCTCGCCAGCAACTCCTCCCGCGACACGTCGACGAGAGGCGTGGCGAGGTGAGCGTCGGTGCCGCTGAGACCGTGGCCCGGGTAGTGCTTCGCGCAGGCGCTCACCCCAGCTGCCTGCATGCCCTCCACCCAGGCGGCGGTGTGCCGGCTGACCAGCTCGCGGTCCGCGCCGAAGCAACGGATCCCGTTCGGACTCAGCGGGTTGATCGCGGTGTCGACCGCCGGTGCCAGGTCCCAGTCGACACCGGCCTCCACCAACGACAACCCGATCTGGTACGCCGCCTGCCGGGTCAGCTCGACATCGTTCAGCTCGCCGAGTGCGCGGTTGCCCGGCATCGAGAAGCCGCCGAGGTTCGCCAGCCGGCTGACGTCGCCGCCTTCTTCGTCGATCGAGAGCAGGACGTGGTCGCGTAGACCGTGCAACTGCGCGGCCAGCTGCCGGAACTGCGATCCGTCGACGATGTCCTTGCCGAAGATCACGAACCCGCCGAGGCCGGCCTCGATCCGGGCCGGCACCCAGTTCGGCACCGTGGGCCGGCCGAGCGCCGGGAACAGCACACCGTGGGCGAGCCGTTGGAGCTCTGAAGTCACAACATCCTCCTGATGGGGTTCAGCCTTTGACCGCGCCGGCCGTCATCCCGCCGACCAGCCGGCGCTGGATCAGCAGGAAGACGATCAGCACCGGGAGCGAGAAGATCGCCGACGCCGCGATGGTGGCGCCGTTGTCGATGCCGTCGGAGGTCTGGAACGACACCAGCCAGACCGGCAGCGTGTAGTTGTTCTGCGACTTCAGGAACACGTAGGCGAACAGGTAGTCGTCCCACGCGCTGATGAAGGCGAAGATCGAGGTGGCCACGATGCCCGGCGCGAGCAGCGGGAGCTGGATGTGCCAGAACGCGCCGAACCGGCCGCAGCCGTCGACCATCGCGGCCTCCTCCAGCTCCAGCGGGATCCCGGCCACGAAGCCGCGCAGGGTCCAGATCGTGAACGGCAGGACGAACGTCATGTAGGTGATGATCAGTCCGGGCACGAAGTCGATGGCGCCGACCGACCGCAGCATCAGGTAGAGCGGGATCACCATCGCTGAGCCGGGCACCATCTGGACCAGCACCAGGCCGACGAGGAACGCCCGCCGGCCGAGGAACCGGAACCGGGCCAGCGCGATCGAGGCGCCCAGGGCAACGACCAGCGCGATCAGCACCGTCGACACCGAGACCAGCAACGAGTTACGCACGTAATGCAGGAACGGCCCGTGCGTGAGCGCCGTACGGAAGTTGTCCAGGCTCAGCGGCCAGGGGATGAACTCGGGCGTCGCCGACAGGATCTTGCCGGGGTGCTTGAGCGCGGTCGCGAACATCCAGTAGACCGGGAAGATCACCACCAGCGAGACCAGGACGGCGATCGTGTTGGGTACGGAGCGCTTCCTTCTCATCCGATCGCCTCGTCCTGCGCGAACAAGCGGCGTACGTAGAGCACGGAGAGTACGGCGAGCAGCAGCACCGTGATGATCGCGATCGCCGCGCCGCCGCTGTAGTCGTTGCGCGTGAACGCCTCGAGATACGAGTAGACCCCGAGCGTCGTCGTACCGCCGTCGGGACCGCCCTGGGTCAGCACCCAGATCGGCGTGAACGAGTTGACCGACCAGATCACCTCCAGCAGCACGAGTACGGCGAGCACTGGGGCGAGGATCGGCATCGTGACCTGCCGGGCCACGGACCACCGCCCGGCGCCGTCGAGCGCGGCCGCCTCGTACAGATCACCGGGGATCTGGCCCATCGCGGCGTACAGCGTGAGTGCCACGAACGGCAGGCCCTTCCAGACGATCAGCGCGATGATCAGGAGCAGCGCCTGACGCGGCGACGAGAACCAGTCGTGCGCGGAGAAGTCGCCGAAGACCTTCAGCTGCGTGATGACCCAGTTCAGGACGCCGTACTGCGGCTCGAACAGCCAGCGCCAGATCATCGTCGCCGACACCATCGGCATCGCCCAGACCAGGACCAGGCAGACCGAAAGCATCACCCGCGCCCAGGCCGATACCTGCATCAGCAACGACGCCAGCAGGAAGCCGATCACCATCAGGCCGCTGACACAGGCGACGCTGACGACCAGAGTGCGCAGCAGCGTGAACCAGAAGTCGGTGTCGCCGAGCACCCGGGCGAAGTTGTCGAAGCCGACGAACGGCGCCTCCCCGGTGAACAGCGACCGCGGCCCGAAGTCCTGCACCGACAGCCAGATGAGCCGGACCAGCGGATAGCCGAGCACTGCCGCGAACGCGATCAGCGCCGGTCCGATCAGGCCGTACGGCGTGAGCCGCGCGAGCCGACTGCCGCGCCCAGCCTGAGAGGTGGGCGGCGGCGTTACCGGTGTGGTGGTCTCCGGGGTCTGGGTCAGCGACGTCATCGGCCGTCAGCGCTGTCCGGACTGGGCGTTGAACGCTTCGGTCGCGTGTTTGTCGTAGTCCTCGGCGGACTTGGCGATGTCGGCGCCCTTGGCGATCTTCGAGAAGAACTGCTCGTTGTAGCTCTCGGTCTCCAGGGTCGCCTCGCCCGGCGTCGAGGGCAGCGCCTGGCTGACCGTGGCGGCCTGGGCGCCGAGCTTGAGCACCTCAGGAACGTTCCCGCTCGGGAGGAAGGCGGCGACCACCGGGAGTTGGTGGATCGTCCGGGTCATCGTCTGCTGGAACGCCTTGCCGGTGATGATCTTCAGCCAGTCGACGGCCAGGTCCTTGTTCGGGCTGTTCTGGGCGATGCCGATGGTGGAGCCGGCCACGATCACCGGCAGCGGCTTGCCCGCCTCGTAGCCCGGCATGATGAAGTAGCCGGCGTCCGCGGCGGCCTTGGCGTTCTTCTCACCGACCGCGCCGGGCTCCCACGCCTTGACGTAGATCATCGCGGCCTTCTGGTCGGCGAAGATCTGGTCCTGGTCGGGGCTGTCGGTGTTGGCGCCGATCGAGGACGGCGTCGAGCAGGCGTTCTGGAACTTCTTCCACTCCGCCAGGCCGGCCTGGTTCTCCGCGCTGTTCATCTGCGCGGTCCACTTGTTGTCGCTCTGGGTGGCGATCGTGCCGCCCTTGCCGAACAGGAACGGCATCCCGGCGAACCAGTACTGGCCGGGCATGTAGAAGGCCGAGAAGTTCGGCGTCGCCGTGTGTGCCTTGGCGAGCTTGCCGCAGTCGGCGATCAGGTCGTCGACGGTGGACGGCGGCTTCGCGATGCCCGCGGCGGCGAACATCTTCTTGCTGTACATGACGACCTTCGTCCCGCCGTACAAGGGAGTCGCGTAGAGCTTGTCCTGGTACGTCGACGGTCCGGCCAGGCCGGCGAGCCACTGGTCGGACGACTCGAACTCGCCCTTCTTGCCGGTCAACTCGGCCAGCGCCCCGGAGGCGGTCAGCATCGGCGTCTGGGTGTTGCCCATCTCGACGATGTCGGGCGGGTTGTCGGAGGCGAGCGCGGTGGTCAGTTTGGTGACGATGTTGTCCCACTGCTGTACTTCGACGGTCACCTTCACGTCGGGATGCTTCTCGTTGAACTGCTTGGTGACGTCGCCGATGATCTTGTTGTCACCCGGACCGCCGGTCATCATCCAGACCGTCAGCTTGTTCGTCGGCGCGGCCTTGCCCGGACCGGAGCCTCCACAGGCGGCCAGGCTGAGCGATATCGATGCGAGGAGAGCCAAGGTCTTCCAGGGCTTCATGTCGGTTCCTCTTCGTGAGATGGGTCGACAGCGCAGCCGTCCAGCTGGGCCACGACACCGGGGGCGGACGTAGTGATCGAGGCGACCTGGTGGCGGGCCACCCCGATCGCGGTGTAGTAACCACTCAGGGCGGCGGCCATCGCACCCAGCAGGCCGCCCGAATCCCCGAGCACAGATCGGCGCAGATCGCTGTGCACGCCGACCGTCTCGTACGTCTCGGCGCTCACCGTCTCCAGCGCGGAGTCGCTGAACGCTCCGGAGAAGCCGCCGGTGAAGACCACCGTGCTCGGCTCGTAGGCCAGGGCAACGATCGACACCAGATGCAGCAACGCCTCGTGGATCTCGTCGACCAGGCCACCGAAGCGGTCCGGCTCGGCGAAGACCTCGTCGGCCGAGCCGAGTTGATGGCCGGCCGCCTGCACCAGGGCGAGCAACCCCGCGCCGGACAACAGGTCCCGCAGCCGTTCCTTGCGGCCCGGCAACCGCAGCCGGCCGAACTCGCCGAGCAGACCTTCGGGTCCCGCGAGCACCTGCCGGTTGAAGGCGACCGCCGAGCCCAGACCAGTGCCCAGGCTGAGCAGGACGACGGTCTCGTCCCTGGGCAATTCGCCGTAGTGCAGCTCACCCAGCAGGGCCAGGTTGGAGTCGTTGTCGATGATCGTCGGTACGCCGAGCTCGGCGCTGACGGTCTCGACGAAGGTGGTGCCGAGGATCTGCGGCAGGTTGAACGCGCCGACGACCCGGTCCCTGGAGGACGCGACCACACCAGGCAGCCCGATCGCCACGGACGTCAGCGGTACGCCGTCGCCGTACCGCTCGACCAGGCCGCGGACCCGGGCCGCGATCCAGGACGCCAGCTCGGCCGCCCCCAGATCGCGAGGGGTCTCGTCCCGGCAGCGGATGATCGCCGTACCGATGCCGTCGGCAATGACCATCCGGCAGTAGGTGCCGCCGAGGTCGACCCCGCACACCAGCCCGGAGTGCGGGTTGAAACCGAGCGCGGCGCCCGGCCGGCCCCGGCCCTCGCGGACGATCTTGTGCTGCTCCAGGGCCAGCCCGTCGGTGAGCAGGTCGTCCACGATCCTGGCCACGGTGGCCCAGCTGAGTCCGGTCTGTGCCACCAGTTGCCGACGGTCGATCCCGGCGCCGGACAGCAGCGCGGCGATGACCGCGCCGCGGTTCGCCGTCCGGGTGCCTCGTTCCAGCTTCGCCATTTATTCTCACGGTGAATAGAATTGGTTGAGACTGAGACGCTAGTCCGGTCCGGCGGCCGGTGTCCAGGGATTGCGAAAACTTCCTGCGGCGTCGTTGGTGTGGCCAATGACAGCCCGAACTGATCAGTCTGGACTGATGAGTTAGAGTGGTCGGCATGGAGATCTCAGCGTCCGCGATGCGTGCGGCGAGCGAGGTGCGGGTGGTCTTCGGCCGGGTCAAACGACGGCTGAAGGCGCTCGCCGACACCGACGATCTGACCCCGTCGCAGTCCTCGGTGCTGAGCCGGCTGGACAAGGACGGGCCGGCGTCGGCCAGCGAGCTGGCCGCGGCCGAGCGGATCCGGCCGCAGTCGATCGCCGCGATCCTGGCCGCGCTGCGGCAGGCCGACCTGATCCAGCGGCACCCCGATCCTGAGGACGGCCGCCGTCAGGTCGTGTCGCTGACCACGTCCGGCCGCCACCGCCTGCAGGGTGATCGCAAGGTCCGGCAGGAGTGGCTCGCACAGACGCTGCAGGAGCACTGCACGGAGGCTGAGCGGCAGACCATCATCAAGGCACTCGCCGTGCTCGATCGGGCCATCGAGGCGGCGACTGCTCGGTGACGGGGGATCCCTCCACGTTCGACCGGCGCCTGATCGCGCCGATGATCGTCGGATCGGTGCTGAACCCGATCAACTCGTCGATGCTCGCGGTGGCGCTGATCCCGATCGGCGCGGCGTTCGGCGTATCGCCCTCGCAGACCGCGTGGCTCGTCACCGGGTTGTACATCGCGACCGCGGTCGGTCAGCCGGTGATGGGCCGGCTGGTCGACCTGTTCGGTCCGCGTCCGCTGTACCTGATCGCAACCTCGCTCGTCGGGGTTGCCGGCCTCCTCGGTGCGCTGGCTCCGAACCTCGGCGTACTCGTCGCGTCGCGCGTCCTCCTCGGTCTCGGTACGTCGGCGGCGTACCCGGCCGCGATGTCGTTGATCCGCAGCGAGGCTGACCGGACCGGGATGGCGACACCCGCGGGCATCCTGAGCAGCCTGTCGGTGCCGAACCAGGTGATCGCGGTGATCGGCCCGACGCTGGGCGGTCTGCTGATCGGACTCGGCGGATGGCACTTGATCTTCACGATGAACGTCCCGCTGTCGGTGATCTGCGTGGTGCTCGGTTCGCTCTGGCTGCCGCGCCGGGCGCGTTCGCGCGGCGCCGGCGGACTGGACTACGTGGGAGTGGCGTTGTTCACGACGACGTTGGTCGCGCTGATGCTGTTCCTGATGCAGCCACGGCTGTCGCGGTGGTACGTGCTGGTGATCGCGCTGGTCCTGGGTGTGTCGTTCGTGATCACCCAGTTGCGGGTGATGGCGCCGTTCATCGATCTGCGGGTGCTGGGCGGCAATCGGCCGCTGATCCTCACCTACACGCGCCAGGTGCTCGCGTTCGTCGGCGCGTACTCGTTCCTCTACGGCTTCACCCAGTGGCTGGAGGAGGCTCGCGGGCTGAGTGCATCATCGGCCGGTCTGCTCCTGCTGCCGCTGTCTCTGGCGGCGGTCCTGGTCACGCTGCTCACCGGCCGGCGCGCACAGATCCGCGGCAAACTCGTTGCCGGAAGCATCTGTCTGGTCGTGGCCGCGGCGGCTCAGCTGCTGGTCGGCCCGAGTACGCCGATCTGGATCCTGGCCGTGGTCGGTGTTGTCGCCGGTGTCCCGCAGGGCCTGAACAACCTTGCGAACCAGACTGCCCTTTACCAGCAGGCCGATCCGGCCCGGATCGGCTCATCCGCCGGCCTGCTGCGGACGTGTGTGTACGTCGGTGCGCTCATCTCCGCGGCGGCCAACGCCCACTTCTTCCAGCACGGTGCGACGACGGCCGGACTGCACGAGATGGCGATCTTCCTGCTCGTCATCGCCGGCCTGCTCGTGCTGGTCACCTTCCGGCGACTCCCCGAATAGAGAGAGGTCCACCCATGTCCGTCACCACCATCGATCCCAAGACCGCCCTGGTCGTCATCGACCTGCAGAACGCGGTCGCAGCGCTCCCCGGCGAGCCGCACAGCACAGCCGACGTGATCAGCAAGACCGTCGAGCTCGCCGACGCGTTCCGCAAGCACGATCTTCCGGTAGTCCTCGTCCGCGTCAGCTTCGCGGCCGACGGCGCCGATCGGCTGACCGGACGGACCGAGCAGCCCGCCCGCTCGGCCGGTGGGACACCGCCGCCCGGGGCTGACCAGATCGTCGACCAGTTGGCCGGCCACGCCGACGACATCATCGTGACCAAGCGCAACTGGGGTGCGTTCTACGGCACCGACCTCGACGTACAGCTGCGCCGGCGGGGCATCACCCAGATCGTGCTGACCGGCGTGGCGACCAGCATCGGCGTCGAGTCGACCGCACGGGCGGCGTACGAGCACGGCTATCACGTCACGCTCGCCACCGACGCGATGACCGACCTGGCGGCCGAGTCCCACGAGCATGCGCTGACCCGGATCTTCCCCCGGCTCGGCGAGTCCGGCACCACCGCGGAGATCATCGCGCTGCTCGGCTGAACCTCGTCGCCCCTCGCCTCCGCGATCGCTGGTTGCCGACGGTGTCGCGCGACTAGCATCGCGAGCATCCGAGTTTGGGGAGGGACCATGTCGCTGACTGATCGCGAACAGTCGGAGATCGAGCAGGCCAACACGTCCGGCAAGGAACCCGTGGTGTTCATCCACGGCCTGTGGCTGCTGTCCAGCAGTTGGGACCGCTGGCGGCGGCTGTTCGAGAAGAACGGCTACAGCACGATCGCGCCAGGGTGGCCGGACGATCCGGAGACGGTGGCGGAGGCGCGTGAACACCCCGAGGTATTCGCGCACAAGATGGTGCAGGCAGTGACCGACCACTACCTCGAAGCGATCGGCGGCCTGGATCGCACACCGGCCGTCGTCGGGCATTCGTTCGGTGGTCTGATCGCGCAGAAGATCGCGGGGGAGGGTGCGTCGGCCGTCACCGTGGCGATCGATCCGGCGCCGGGACGCGGCGTACTGCCGTTGCCGGCGTCGGCGTTGAAGTCGGGCTCGCCGGTGCTGGGGAACCCGGCCAACGCCCGGCGTGCGGTCACGCTGACGTTCGACGAGTTCAAGTACGGCTGGGCGAACAACCTCGACGAGGACGAGGCGCGCCAGTTGTACGACGAGTTCCACGTAGCGGCGTCCGGGGTGCCGATCTTCCAGGCCGCGGTCGCGAACCTGAACCCGTTCAGCGAGACCAAGGTCGAGTACAAGGCGGCCGGCCGTGGGCCGATCCTGCTCGTCTCGGGGGAGAAGGACCACACGGTCCCGCATGCGATCACGCACGCGGCGTACAAGCAGCACAGCAAGAACGACGGCGTCACCGAGTTCGTCGAAATTCCGGGCCGGGGGCACTCGCTGGTGATCGACCACGGGTGGGAGGAGATCGCCGGCACGGCGCTCGACTTCATCCGCAAGTACGGCCCGCCGGCAGCCGGCTGAGTCGGCGCCTGAGTGGGCGGCTGACTGGGCGGAAGGCCCGCGGGGCGGCGAGTTGCGCCGCGGGCCTTCCGGTCTGTGCCGGTCCCTTGCCGGTGTCAGCTCAGTCCCCGGTCAGTCCCAGGTCAGTCCCAGCTCAGTCCGCTGGAGGACTGGTACTCGATCACCCGGGTCTCGAAGAAGTTCTTCTCCTTCTTCAGGTCCATCACCTCTGACATCCAGCCGAAGGGGTTCCGCGTTTCACCGAAGATCGGATCGAGACCAATCTGTTCTGCCCGCCGGTCGGTGATGAAGTGCATGTACTGCTCGCACAGCTCCGACGTCAGGCCGAGCATGCCGTTCGGCATCGTGGACCGGCCGTAGGCGACCTCCAGCTCGCACGCCTCGGTCAGCATCTGCCGGACCTCGGCCTGGAACGCGGTCGTCCACAGGTGCGGGTTCTCCTGCTTGATCTGGTTGATGCAGTCGATGCCGAAGTTCAGGTGGATCGACTCGTCGCGCAGGATGTACTGGTACTGCTCGGCGATGCCGACCATCTTGTTCCGCCGGCCGAGCGAGAGGATCTGCGCGAACCCGGTGTAGAACCACATCCCCTCGAACACCACGTAGAACGCGATCAGGTCGCGCAGGAACGCGGTGTCGGTCTCCGGCGTACCGGTGCGGAAATCCGGGTCCTCCAGGTGCTGGGTGTACTTCAGCGCCCAGGCGTCCTTGTCGGAGATCGACGGCACCTCGCGGTACATGTTGAACAGCTCGCCCTCGTCGAGTCCGAGCGACGTGCAGATGTACTGGAACGTGTGCGTGTGCACGGCCTCCTCGAACGCCTGGCGCAGCAGGTACTGCCGGCACTCGGGGTTGCTGAGCTGGCGGTACACGGCGAGCACGATGTTGTTCGCGACCAGGGACTCCGCGGTGGCGAAGAACCCGAGGTTGCGCTTGAGCATCAGCCGCTCGTCCTCGGTCAGGCCGTCCTTGGATTTCCACAGCGAGATGTCGGCCTGCATGGAGACCTCGGTCGGCATCCAGTGGTTGTTGCACCCGGCAAGGTATTTCTCCCAGGCCCAGGTGTACTTCAACGGCAGCAGCTGGTTGACGTCCGCCCGCGAGTTGATCATCGCCTTGTCGGCGACCTGCACCCGGGAGGCGCCGACGCTGATTTCGCTCAGTCCGGTGGTCACTGGCAGGCCTCGCAGTCAGGGTCGTCGATGGAGCAGACGGCTCCGGTGGGCTCGGGAAGAGGGAGATCAGCAGGCACCGGGACAGACACCGGTACGGCGTTGAGCCGGCCGTCGGTGCCCTTCAGCGTGGACTTCTCCACATGAGTTGCCGACTGGGAACGCAGGTAATAAGTCGTCTTGAGGCCAGAGCGCCAGGCCGACCGGTACAGCTCGTCCAGCGCGCGGCCCGACGGCTTCGACATGTACAGGTTCAGCGACTGCGCCTGGTCGATCCACTTCTGCCGGCGCGACGCAGCCTTGACCAGCCACTGCGGGTCGATCTCGAACGCCGTCGCGTACAGCTCCCGCACGTCGGCCGGGATCCGCTCGATGCCCGCGAGGACACCGTCGTGGTACTTCAGGTCGGACACCATCACCTGGTCCCACAGCCCGCGCGCCTTCAGGTCGGCGACCAGGTACGGGTTGGCGACGGTGAACTCGCCGGACATGTTCGACTTCACGAACAGGTTGCTGTACGTCGGCTCGATCGACTGGCTCACGCCGCAGATGTTGGAGATCGTCGCGGTCGGCGCGATCGCCATCACGTTGGAGTTCCGCATGCCGTCGCGGAGCACCTTCTGCCGCAGCGATTCCCAGTCCAGTGTGGTGCTCTCGTCCACGATCACGTCGCCGCCGCGGGCCGTCTTCAGCAGGTCGAGCGAGTCGATCGGCAGGATCCCCAGGCTCCACAGCGATCCGTCGTACGTCGAGTAGCGGCCGCGCTCGGCGGCGAGATCGCTGGACGCCTCGATCGCGTGGTAGCTGATCTGCTCCATCGAACTGTCCGCGAACTCGACCGCGGCGTCGGACGAGTACGGGATGCGCAGTGCGAACAGGGCGTCCGCGAAGCCCATCAGGCCGAGGCCGACCGGGCGATGGCGCTGGTTCGCCCGCTCCGACTCCGGGGTGGTGTAGAAGTTCACGTCGATGACGTTGTCGAGCATCCGGACCGCGGTCTTCACCGTGTCCCGGAGCAGGTCGGCGTCGAGACCGTCCGCGGTGAGATGGGCGACCAGGTTGACCGAGCCCAGGTTGCAGACCGCGGTCTCCTCGACGGTGGTGTTGAGGGTGATCTCGGTGCACAGATTCGACGAGTGGACGACGCCGTCGTGCTGCTGCGGCGACCGCAGATTGCAGGCGTCCTTGAAGGTGATCCACGGGTGCCCGGTCTCGAACAGCACGGTCAGCATCCGCCGCCACAGGTCGACAGCCTTGACCCGCTTGAAGACCCGGATCTCGCCGCGATCGGCGGCGGCCTCGTATCCGGCGTACGCCTCGGCGAACGCCGTCCCGTACAGGTCGTGCAGATCGGGCACCTCGTTCGGCGAGAACAACGTCCACTCGCCCCCGGCCTCGACCCGCTGCAGGAACAGGTCGGGCACCCAGTTCGCCGTGTTCATGTCGTGGGTGCGACGGCGCTCGTCCCCGGTGTTCTTCCGGAGATCGAGGAACTCCTCGACGTCGATGTGCCACGCCTCGAGGTACGCGCAGACCGCGCCCTTCCGTCTTCCTCCCTGATTCACGGCTACGGCGGTGTCGTTGGCGACCTTCAGGAACGGCACGACGCCCTGCGACTCGCCGTTGGTGCCGCGGATCTTGGCGCCGATGCCGCGGACCGGTGTCCAGTCGTTGCCGAGACCGCCGGAGTACTTCGCGAGCAGCGCGTTGTTGCGGATGCCGCTGAAGATGCCGGCCAGGTCGTCCTCGACGGTGGTGAGGAAGCAGGACGACAGCTGCGGCCGGGTCGTGCCGGAGTTGAACAGCGTCGGCGTCGACGACATGAAGCGGAACGAGCTGAGCAGCTCGTAGAACTGGATCGCCCGCGCCTCGCGGTCGTCCTCGCGCAGCGCCATGCCCATCGCGACCCGGAGGAAGAACGCCTGCGGCAGCTCGTACCGAACCTTGTCGATGTGCAGGAGATACCGGTCGTACAGCGTCTGCAGGCTGAGGAAGGTGAAGTCCAGGTCGGCCTCGGGCGTGATCGCAGCCGCGAGCCGCTCGAGGTCGAACGTGCCGAGCTCGGGGTCGAGCTGACCGGCCTCGATCCCGACCCGGATGTACTGCGGGAAGTAGGCCTTGTAGGCCTCGGCCATCTCGGCCTGGCTGGCCTGCCGCGGCTCGCCGTGGACGCGGCCCAGCGCCTCGCGCCGGATCTGGTCCAGCAGCAGCCGGGACGCGGCGAAGCTGTACTGCGGCTCGGTCTCGACGAAGCCACGCGCGGCCATCACCAGCGCCAACTCGACCTCGTGCTGCGCGATGCCGTCGTAGCAGGCGCCGAGCGTCTCGTTCAGAATCAGTTCGGGGTCGACCGCGTCGAGTCCGGACGCCGCCTCCGCGACGATCACGCGCAGCCGGTCCACGTCGAGCGGGGACCGGGTGCCGTCGGCGGCGCGGACGGTCAGCGCCGGCTTCTCGGTGACGCCGGCCGCGTCGGCAGGGGTGCGGGCCTTGGTCCGCTCCTCGCGGTACAGGACGTAGGCGCGGGCGACCTGGTGCTCGCCGGCGCGCATCAGCGCCAGCTCGACCTGGTCCTGGATGTCCTCGACCTGCACGCTGCGGCGTGAGTCGCCGCGGCTGGTCAGGGCGCCCACGACCCGGCCGGTCAGGTCGGTCACCAGGTCGCGGACCCGGTGGGTGGCGCCGGCGTCGGCGCCCTCGACCGCGAGGAACGCCTTGGTCACGGCGACGGAGATCTTGGTGGCATCGAAGGGAGTGCTGCTGCCGTCGCGGCGGACGACGGTGAGCTCGATCGGCTGGTCCGTCGCCACGGACGGGGATGCAGCCGTTGAGGAAGCAAGGGTCACAGGTGTGCTCTCCACGAGAGTTCGGAAGCCTGGGACGACGCGGGCAGGCGCACGACGAGACCGGCAGCACCGGCCGGGAACACTGTCGTCACGCCCTGCGACCCACCCGCGAGGTCTCGGACCGCATGCACCGGCGGTGCACGCGCCGGTGGCAGGTATCCGGACTCGCGGACACCTTTCGGCGTGACGTCCGCTCACCGTTGCGGGGCAGTTCCGGATTTGCACCGGATTCCCCTGTTGCCTCGGAGTGCCCCATATCTTGTGGTGCAAGCCACTCCGAACCACCAGCAGTAGTGATGCTAGGCGGGGCGAGCTAGATCTTGCGGTAGCGCCACGCCGCGTGTCGCACATCTTGTGGTCCTAGGCGGCGACCGCGTAGAGATCCTGGAGCGTCATGATCTCCGAGCCGTGGTGGATCAGCTCGCGATTCAGCCGCAGGACGACATGACCGAACGGCTCGCCGGCGTCCAGCTCGTTGGCCTGGCTGAGGCCGACCGTCATCACCTCGTCCTCGTCCAGGTCCGCGATCGCGTCGCGCCAGGCCTCGACCCAGTAGGTCAGCCAGGCGACCGCGTCGCGCGCGTTGCCGTGCAGCGTGATGTCGGCGCGGCCCTGCTGGCTCGCGCCGAACGTCCACTCCCAGCGCTCGAAGAACGTCTCGGTCAGGTGTGCGATCAGCCAGGCGATCGTGCGCGGGCCGCGATGATCGGGCTCGTCCGGCCACTGCGCGACCCACTCACCGGTCCCGAGTGATCGGAAGTGGCCGGCGTAGTGCCGCCGGACGACCGTGAGCGCCTCGCTGCTCGGTCGCCAGAAGTACTGCTCGTCGGTCAATTGCGCGAGCCGGCCGGACAGCACCATCCAGCTGAAGCCGAGCTGGCCGCGCACCATGGCCATCGCCGACGGCCGGTGCAGGATGTCCCAGTCGAACGCCTCCGACATCACGTCTCCCCTGTACGATCGAACATATGTTCGAATTCTTGCTCGCCGGAGAGAGGAAAGTCAATTCACTGGTGTGTCGGTTCTGGTCTCGGTGGGACGGGTCTGCTAGGCGCCTCGATCCGGGTGTCGGCGGCCGGGCTGGCGAAGCGGCGTTCCAGCAGGGTGAAGGCGTCGATGAGCTCGGGCGCCTCGTAGACCCGGTTGCGCCGGCCGTCGGTGAGTTCGCGCAGGATGCGCGCCTCGACCAGGCGGGCGAGACCTTGGTTGGCGGCCTGCTGCGAGCGGTCGATGAGTTGCGCCGCGGCGGCGAGGGTCAGCACGGGAGCGGCCGGCAGCGCGTCGATCAGCAGCTCGGTCGCGGAGCCGGCGCGGACCGGCGCCGCGCGTTCCCGCCACGCGGCCTTGAGGTCGACCGCGGCCTGTTCGAAGCGGGCCGCCTCCGCGGTCGCGTGCGTGCAGGCCAGCGCGAACATCCGCAGCCACGGGTTCGCGGCGGCGCGTGCCTTCGCGGTCGTCGCGCGTCCGACGTACCGGAAGGCGGTCAGGCTGTCGACGTACTCCGTCGCGTGCGTGGCCAGCGAGAGCGAGACCGGTGGCACGGTGCGGGTGACCAGGCCTTCGGCCCGCAGGATCAGGTGGATCAGCGCCCGCCCGGTCCGGCCGTTGCCATCGGCAAAGGGGTGGATGGTCTCGAACTGCGCGTGCGCGATCGCGGTCTTCGCGAGCACGGGCAGTCGCGACTCGCGGATGAAGGTGACCAGGTCCGCGAGCAGCTCCGGGATCAGTTGCGCCGGCGGCGGGACGTAGTACGCCTCGGCGGGGGAGCGGCCGCCGATCCAGTTCTGCAGGTAGCGGATCTCGCCGGCGTACTCCGCGTGCGGCGACTGCGCCATCAGCCGGCGATGCGCCTCGAGCAGATGGTCGACCTCGAGCTTGTCGCCGGCCTGCACGGACTCGGTCACCCAGGTCATCGCGTCGACCGCGCCGAGCACCTCCTCGGCCGTGACGTCCCGCGTGGTCGCCCGCAGTACGTCGGCCTTCAGCAACCGTCGCGCCCCGACGACGAGCCCTTCGATGTGCGACGACCCGACCGCCTCGGCCCGCAGCAGGAGCCGCGCGAGCGCCTCGCTGTTCGTCAGCACGGCGGCCGTCGCGTCCAGTCGCGCCAGATCACCCGCGGCGTCCTCGAGCACCGCGAGTACGTCGTCACTCAGGTCGAACTCGCGCCCGACCAGCGGATCGGGGAAGTACAGCTCGTACGACCCGCCCAGCCGCTCTGCGCGCGTGAACCCGTCGGGGTGCCCGGGCCATCGATGTAACTCCACCCGTGCCATACCCTTATTCAACCTTATCCACAAACCTTGAACAAGGCTTGTGGATGGGAGCGTGCCGTCTGTGGACCCGGTTGTGGGCAAACTGCTGCTTGTGACTCTGGACGCGCAGACGCAGGAGATGGTGGCCGCCAACGAGGCGGACTGGGACGCCCGGGCGCCGCTGCACGCGGCGAGCGACTTCTACGACCGGCCCGCGGAGTTCTGGTTCGCCGACTACGAATGGGAGGATCTCGGGCCGCTGGACGGCCGCGACGTACTGCATCTGCAGTGCCATCTGGGCACCGAGACGATCGCGTTCGCGCGCCGGGGTGCGCGGACCAGCGGGCTCGACCTCTCGGCGACCTCGCTGGCGGCCGCCCGCGACATCGCGGCCGAGGCGGGCGTCGAGATCGACTACGTGCACGCGAACGTGTATGACGCGGTCGATGCGGTCCAGGGCCGGCAGTTCGACATCATCTACACCGGCAAGGGCGCGCTCTGCTACCTACCTGATCTGCAGGAATGGGCCGAGGTCGTCCGCGACCTGCTGAAGCCCGGCGGCGTCCTCTACATCGTCGAGTTCCACCCGCTGCTGAACGCCCTCCGGGAGGTCTCCCTCCCCGGCGAATCCGACGACCTGGTTCTCCGCGCCGACTACCTCGAAGGCCGCGGCCCCATCGCCCGCGACTCCACCGTCACCTACACCGGCGACGAAGTACCCGGACGTCAAACCAGCTACGAATGGCGCCACGGCCTCGGCGAACTCACCACCGCCCTCGCCACCACAGGCTTCCACCTCACCACCCTGCGCGAGTCCGAGGTACTCCCATGGCCCCGCTGGTCGTCCATGCAGCAAACCCCCGAAGGCTGGTGGCGCCTCCCGGACAACGCTCCGCGCATCCCGCTCCTCTTCGCCCTGAAGGCGACCAAACCCTGAGCGTCAGCGTTTCTTGGGGCCGCGGAAGGCTACGAAGATGAGGGCTACGCCGAAGGCGGCGACGATGGGGCCGACGGTGGCCCAGACCGTGCTGCCGGTCATCGAGCTGCCTTTGAGATAGCCGAGGCCCTGGAGGGTCCAGACGGCGCCGATCGCGATCAGGAGTGCGGCAATGGCGGTGGCGACGAACTTTCCCATACCGCGAGGTTAGCCGAGGAGTGCGTCGCAAAGGGTCACGAGTTGGCGGCGGAGGGGCCGGGCGCGGTCGGCGAAGGACCGTTGGGCCGCGGTGTACTCGGCTTTGCCTTCGGGTGTCTCGATCCGGACGGGGGAGTACCCGAGCGGAGCGAGGTCGTACGGCGACGCCCGCATGTCCAGGGTGCGGATGTCGCGGGCGAGCTCGAAGCAGTCAAGGAGCAGCGAGCTCGGGGTGAAGGGCATCAGCTTGGACGCCCATTTGTAGAGGTCCATGTTCGCGTGCAGGCAGCCGCCTTGCTCCAGCGCCGGCTGCGAATCGCGGGTGGGCCGGAGGACGTTCAACGGCCTGGCGGGTGTGGTGAAGAAGCGGAAGGCGTCGAAATGCGAGCAGGCGATCTTGTGCGACTCGACGACCTGATCGGTGCCCTCGGCACCTAGACGGAGCGGCCAGGAAGCGTGCCGTACGTCGGGACTCCGGTAGACCATCGCCCACTCGTGCAGACCGAAACACCCGAACTGCGGTTGCCGATCCAGCGTCGACGCGAGGAGCCGGCGGATCCATGCGATGTTGTCCGCACGGCGCATGATCTCGGCAGGGTCCAGCGATGCAGTCCCGTCGACCACGACGTACCCGCGGCGATCGCCGTACGACGCCGCGTCGAGCAGCCGGACGCCCGGACCGGGGTGCCAGATGCGGAGCTGGTTCGGACGCGTGGAGTAATAGGTGAAGAGGAAATCCTCGACAGGGTGGGCCTCACGGCGCTGACGCCGCTCGAGGTGACCGGACAACAGAACGTCGACGCGACCGGCGTGGTCATCGGCGGACGACGACCACTCGGCACGGGAGAGCGTGACGGTCATAGGTCCATCGAGAACGCGAACAGATCGACGCCGGGGATCGGGGCCCAGTCGCGTTCCGGGAGGCGGGTGAAGCCGAGGCGCTCGTAGATGCGATGGGCCGCGGTCATGTACGTGGCGCTGCTGAGGACGACGCGGCGAAGGCCTTGCTCGCGGGAGCGCTCGATGCAGCGCTGCGTCAGCGCGGTACCGACGCCGAGGCCACGGGCCCGTCCGGCCACGCCGAGCATCCGGAACTCGCCCTCGTCGGCGAGCCCGATCTCCCGGTAGACCGAGTCGACGGGGCAGTAGGTGGCGGTCCCGAGCAGGCCGGTTGCGTCAGCGGCGACCCACAGCTCTGCCTTCGCGGCGCGGTCGGCGGCGGCCCGCAACGTCATCGCGTACTGACCACGGACGAAACCGTCGTGCGAGTACGCCTCCACGGTCAGCTCGCCGACCGCGTCGTACTCCGGAGGAACAGCCAGGCGGATCTCGAAAGTCACCACATCACTGTCTCATCCCGCCGCCCCGGTAGGCTCGGCCCGTGCGTATCGCCAGATTCTCCGTGGACGACGAACCGAAGTACGGCGTCGTCGAGACCGACGACCCCGAAGGGCTCGCCGGGACCGTCAACGTGCTCGACTCGGACCCGCTCTACCGGCCGGTCCAGTTCACCGGCGAGCGGTTGCAGCTCGCCGACGTCCGGCTGCTCGCGCCGGTGATCCCGCGCAGCAAGGTGGTCTGCGTCGGCCGCAACTACGCGGCGCACGCCCAGGAGCTCGGCAACGACGTACCGGAACAGCCGATGATCTTCCTGAAGCCGAACACGAGTGTGATCGGCCCGCGCGACGGCATCGTCTACCCGGAGCAGACGCACGACCTGCACTTCGAGGGCGAGCTCGCGATCGTGATCGGCCGGATCTGCCGCGACCTGCCCAAGGAGCGGGTCAACGAGGTGATCTTCGGCTACACGATCGCCAACGACGTGACCGCGCGCGACCTGCAGAAGACCGACGGGCAATGGGCCCGGGCCAAGGGGTACGACACGTTCTGCCCGCTCGGCCCGTGGATCAGCACCGAGCTCGACGCGTCCGACCTGCGGGTCAGCACCGAACTGAACGGCGAGCTCAAGCAGGACGGGCGGACGTCGCAGTTCATCTTCGACATCCCGGAGGTGCTGGCTTACATCACCTCCTTCACGACGCTGCTGCCCGGCGACGTGGTGCTCACCGGCACCCCGGCCGGGGTCGGCCCGATGCTGCCCGGTGACGAGGTCTCGGTCACCGTCGAGGGACTCGGAACTCTGACGAACAAGGTGATCGTGCGTGACTGACGCCGTGCTGTGGGACCTCGAGCCGAGCGAGGTGCGGGTGCGCTTCCCACCGTCCCCGACCGGCCTGCTGACCCTCGGCAACATCCGGAGCGCACTGTTCAACTGGGCCTTCGCCCGGCACTACGGCGGCAAGCTGGTGCTCCGGATCGAGGACACCGACACCGCACGCAACACCGAAGAGGGCTACCAGTACACCTACGACTCGATGCGCTGGCTCGGCCTCACCTGGGACGAAGGCCCCGAGGCCGGCGGCGACTACGGGCCGTACCTGCAGTCCGAGCGGATGGAGCTGTACGCCGACATCGTCGCCAAGCTGCTCGCCGCGGGCAAGGCGTACCACTGCTACTGCTCGCAGGAGGAGCTCGACCAGCGCCGCGAGGCCGCGCGTACCTCCGGCCGGCACAGCGGGTACGACGGCCACTGCCGCAACCTCGACCCCGAGCAGGTCCAGGCGTACGTCGAGGAAGGCCGCCGGCCCGTGGTGCGGCTGCGGATGCCCGACCGCCCGATCGTGTTCGACGACCTGGTCCGCGGCGAGATCACCTTCCTCCCGGAGAACCTGGGCGACTACGTCCTGGTCCGCGCGAACGGCTACCCGCTCTACCCGCTGGTGAATCCGGTCGACGACGCGCTGATGGAGATCAGCCACGTGCTCCGCGGCGAGGATCTGCTCCCGTCGACACCGCGCCAGATCGCGCTGTACGAGGCGCTGGCCGAGATCGGTGTCGGCAGCGGCCGTACGCCGCGGTTCGGGCACCTGCCGTTCGTGATGGGCGAGGGCAACAAGAAGCTGTCCAAACGCGACCCGGGCTCCGGCCTCGGCGAGTACATGGAGCGCGGCTTCCTGCCCGAGGGCCTGCTGAACTACCTGGCCCTGCTCGGCTGGTCGATCGCCGACGACCGCGACGTGTTCACCATGGACGAGATGGTCAAGGCCTTCGACGTCCGCAAGGTGAACTCCAACGCCGCGCGGTTCGACCCGAAGAAGTGCGAAGCGATCAACGCCGCGCACATGCGGATGCTGACGCCGGACGACTTCGCGCAGCGGATGGTTCCGTTCCTGGCCAAGGCCGGGGTCCTTCCGGTCGAGCCGTCCGCGGATCAGCTCGCGGTACTGCGGGCCGCCGTGCCGCTCGTGCAGGAGCGGATGAACTCGTTGTCCGAGTCGGTCGAGATGCTCGGGTTCCTGTTCGTCGACGAGGACGCGTTCTCGATCGACCCGGATGCCGCCGCGAAGGTGCTGACCGGTGACGCGGGCGCTGTCCTGGATGCCTCCGCCACGGCGCTCGCCGGCGCCGAGTGGACGACCGAGGCGATCGAGGCGGCGCTGCGGGCGTCGCTGATCGACGGCCTCGGGCTGAAGCCGAAGAACGCGTTCGGCCCGGTCCGGGTGGCGATCTCCGGCCGCCGGATCTCGCCGCCGTTGTTCGAATCGCTGGAGCTGCTCGGCCGGGAGAAGTCCCTGCACCGGCTCGAGCAGGCCCGCCGTAGCGCGTCATGACAGCACCGACTCCCGGTACGCCGTACCAGCGGCTGCTGCGCAATCCCGATGCCCCGAACGGGTACGTCGTCCTCGGTGCGCTGACGATCCTGGTCGGCTGGATGTTCGCCAGCCTGATCATCATCGGCACCCAGCAGGCGATCCGGAAGGATCCCGACGGGACGATCTCCTGGCTCGGCCTGCTGGCCACGAACCTGTCGCTGATCGTGCTGATCCCGCTCAGCATGCTGATCGCACGCAAGCTCAACCGGCAGGCGCCCGGGCTGCTGTCGTCGGTCGCCGGCCGGCTGCGGTGGCGGCCGATGCTGTGGTTCGGTGGCGCCGCCCTCGTGCTCGAGCTGATCATGCTCGCGGTGATCCAGTTCGGTGGGATCCAGCTCGCCACCGGTGAGCGGCACGGCGGTGGCGCCGCGCCGGACGCGATCGCCGTCATCGCGGTCACACTGCTCACGTCGACGTTCCAGGCCGCGGGGGAGGAGTACTACTTCCGCGGGTACCTGCTGCAGGCGATGGGCGCGCTGGTTCGCAGTACGGCGATCGTGGTCGTGGTGACGTCGCTGCTGTTCACGGCCGCCCACGGGATCTGGCCGTGGCAGAGCCCGGCCCTGTTCGTGGACCGGCTCGCGTTCGGTCTGGTCGCGGCGGTCCTCGTCGTACGAACGGGTGGTCTGGAGGCGTCGATCTCGGCGCACGCGGCCAACAACGTGGTGACGTTCATCTTCGCGGCACTGACCAACACCGTCGGTGCGAGTCTTGGCGTGAAGGACGCGCCGTGGTCGCTGGTGACGGTCGACGTGGTGAAGTTCGTGGCCTTCGGCGCGATCGCGCTGGTGATCGCGCGCCGGCTCGGCCTGACCGCGGACACCAGCAAGAGTCTGGTGTGACGGGAGTGACAACCCGCCGGTGGGGGCCGTTTTGCTGTCCGGTCCCTGCCTCGGGTAAGCTCTCCGAGCCGGGTTGGTGAGGGCGGAAACAACCTCCCAGCTACGGTGAAATGCCTTTGGGGTATGGGGTAATTGGCAGCCCGTCTGATTCTGGTTCAGTTAGTCTAGGTTCGAGTCCTAGTACCCCAGCGGATTGGACCGCACCGGTGAGAATCGGTAGAGTTCAACCTCGTTGCCCGAGCCGAGAGGCTCGGCCGACAACACTCTGGCCCCGTTGTGTAGCGGCCTAGCACGCCGCCCTCTCAAGGCGGTAGCGCGGGTTCGAATCCCGTCGGGGCTACCAGAGAACAAGGCCCCCGTCCTCGCGGACGGGGGCCTTCGTGCATTCCCGGCCGGCCTCGTCGAAGGTGCTGGACACCTGCAGGTCTAACCGCTTAGAGTCTAAGCGGTTAGACCACCTCTGGATGCTGAAAGGGGATCGCCGTGCAGCGGAACCTCTTCGCCGTTCCCGCCGCCGTCGTCGCGGCCGCACTGCTCGTCGCCGGCTGCGGCGGCTCGTCCGCCTCGTCGGGTGCCCCGGCCGCGGCCGACTCCGGTCCGGCGACCGGGACCATCACGTTCACCGGCACCGACAACGCCGAGACCTACCAGCCCGTCATCAAGGCCTTCGAGGCGAAGAACCCGGGCATCAAGGTCGCCTACACCCAGATCCCGTTCGACCAGTTCAACGCGACCATGCAGCAGCGGCTGAGCGCGAAGGACACCGGCGTCGACGTCTACACCGTCGACGAGCCGCGGGTCTCGCAGCTGGCCGCCAAGGGTTTCCTCGTCGACCTGAGCGACCTCGACGGACAGGTGAAGACGGGCTTCAGCGCCGCGGCGTACAAGACCAACCACTTCCGCGACAAGCTGTGGTCGTTGCCGATGTGGAACTCGACCCAGTTCCTCTTCTACAACAAGACCGCGCTCGCGAAGGCGAAGGTGACGCCGCCGACCGCGGACCCGCAGCAGCGCTGGACCTGGGAGCAGGTCGAGGCCGCCGGCCGCAAGGCGATGCAGTCGGGCGGCACGAAGTACGGCCTGTTCATGGAGCAGCCGGAGGCGTACTACCAGCTGCAGCCGCTGGCCGAGTCGCTCGGCGGCGGCTCCGGGATCGAAGGCGACGACGCGCTCACCCCGGCGGTCGAGACCGACGGCTGGAAGAAGGCCATGCAGTGGTACGGCGCGACGTTCGCGAGCGGACTGTCCCCGCGCGGCATCGGCGGCTTCCAGACCGGACCGGTGTTCGCAGCCGGCGACGTGGCGTTCTTCGTCGGCGGTCCGTGGGACCTGAAGATCTTCGGCAGCTCCAAGATCGACTGGGGCGTCGCACCGCTGCCGTACTTCCAGGGCGGCAAGCCGGTCACGCCGACCGGGTCGTGGTCGCTCGGCATCAACCCGGCGTCGAAACAGCAGGCGATGGCCCGCAAGTTCCTCGAGTTCGCGACGCTCGATCCGGCCGGCAACCTGGCCACCACGAGTACGACGACGATCATCCCGGCCAACGTCGAGGCGCAGAAGCAGTACACCCCGACGATGGACGCCTTCTCCGGTGCCAAGACTGCCGGCGCCGCCGCGATCACGACGTACGAGAGTGAGCACACGGCGGTGTCGCGGCCGGTGAGTGTCGGGTACATCCAGTTCGAGGAAGTCATGGGCAAGACGTTCGCCGACATCCGCAACGGCACCAACCCCGACACGCGGCTGCAGGAGGCGACCCGCCAGCTGACCGACGCCTGGAAGTCCATCAAATGAAACAGAGGCAAGGGCTGATCGCCCTCGCCTTCCTGGCACCGGCGCTGGTGTGTCTCGCGGTACTGCGGATCGTCCCGGCGATCTCCGCAGTGATCGAGAGCTTCTACACCGAGAGTCTGTTGCGTGGCGGGCGGGTGTTCGCCGGGCTGGGCAACTACACGGACCTCCTGTCGAACAAGGACTTCCGGCAGTCGGTCGGCGTGACGCTGCTCTTCACCGTCCTGGTGAACCCGATCCAGGTGGTCGTCTCGTTCCTGCTGGCGGTGCTCTTCACCCAGCGAGCAGTCGGATCGAAGCTCTGGCGCACCCTTGTCATCCTGCCGATAGCCACCCCGCCTGCGGTGTCGGCAGTGATCTGGAGCGTCATCTACCGGCCGGACGGCCTTGCGAACGGCGTGCTCGAGCGGCTCGGCCTGCCCGCGCAGCCGTTCCTGACGTCGTCCGGCCAGGTGCTGCCGTCGCTGATCGTCCTGCTGTCCTGGATCGGCGTCGGGTACTGGATGCTCTTCCTGATCGCGGGCATCCAAGAGGTCCCGGTGGAGGTCCGCGAAGCCGCACTGCTCGACGGTGCGGGCGCGTGGCGCCGGATGGTGTCGGTGATCCTCCCGCTGGTACGCCGGCCGCTGGCGTTCGTACTGGTCGCCGACACCGTCTCCAACCTGCTCGTGTTCGCGCCGGTCCAGATCCTCACCAAGGGCGGTCCGAACGGCAACAGCAACCTCTTGATGTACGACGTGTACAGCCGCGCGTACGCGATCGGCGACATCCACGTCGCGCAGGCCGAGGTCGTCATCCTGGTCGCGCTGACGCTCGCGATCGTGGCCGGGCAGTTCCGGCTGCTGCGAGGTGACCAGTGAAGCGACTCAGCTTGTCAGCGCTCGGCGGAGTCATCGGCATCCTGTTCTTCCTGCCGTTGCTGTGGGTGCTGACCAATTCGCTGCGGCCAGGCTCGGAGACGTTCGCACATCTGACGTTGTCGTGGCAGACGTTCTTCGAGCTGAAGCCGACGTTGCACAACTACTCGGCCCTGATCGGCAGCGACGTCGGCCGTGCGACGCTCAACTCGATCCTGGTCAGCGCGGCCACCGTCGTCCTCGGTCTCGCGGTCTGCGCGTCGGCGGCGTTCGGGCTGGCCGCCTTCGAGTACCGCGGTCGCGGGCTGGTGTTCGGCATCGTCGTACTCAGCTTCCTGGTGCCGTTCGACGCGATCGCGATCCCGCTGTCGACGATGTTCCGCGACTGGCACCTGACCAACACCTTCACCGGCCTGATCCTGCCGGGCATCGGCAACGGGATGGCGATCTTCCTGCTCCGGCAGTTCTTCCTCGGCATCCCGGCCGAACTGGTCGAGGCGGGCCGGCTGGACGGGCTGGGCTGGTTCGGCGTCTTCCGCTGGATCTACCTGCCGCTGTCCCGGCCCGCGCTGATCGGCGCCGGCCTGATGCTGTTCCTCTTCCAGTGGCAGTCGTACGTCTGGCCGCTGCTGATCGGCACCGACGCCAAGCACATCCTCGGCCCGGTGGCCCTGTCGAACCTGCAAGGTCAGAACTTCACCGACTACGGTCTCGTGTTCGCGGGCGCCGTCGTACTCACCGTCATCCCGCTGGTGGTCATCGCCGGCTTCCAGCGGTGCTTCGTCCAGTCCGTGTCCAGCACGGGCCTGAAATAGGGAGACCATGCACCAGCTCATCCTCGACACCGATATCGGCTCCGACGTCGACGACGCCATGGCGCTGGCCCAGCTGATGGGCAGCCCGGACCTCGACCTGGTCGAGGTCCACACGGTGTACGGCGACACCCGGCTGCGCGCTCAGCTCGCGCGCCGGTACGCCGCGCTCGCGGGCCGCGACCTGGTCGTCGTACCAGGTGTGGTGGAGCCGCTGTCGGGACGCAAGGTCTGGTGGGCCGGACACGAGGGCACGCTGCACGACGACCTGGAGCGGGAGACCGTCAGTGCGGACAGCGCGCCGCAGCGACTGGTGGCACGGCTACGCGAGCAACCTGGTGAGCTCGACGTCGCCGCGATCGGACCGCTGACCAACGTGGCGCAGGCTTTGCGGCTCGAGCCGCAGGCGGCCGGGTGGATCCGGCATCTGTGGGTGATGGGCGGCTCGTTCGGCGACGAGAAGTCGGAGCACAACTTCAAGTCCGACGACGTCGCTGCGCAGGTCGTGCTGACCGCGGGCATTCCGACGACGATCACCGGGCTGGAGATCACGCAGCAGGTGACGATCGAAGCGTCGCGCCTGGAGCGGATCCGGGCTGCGGGGCCGTTGGGTGCGGCGCTCGGTGCGGACATCGAGCAGTGGTGGGCGTACTGGAGCGAGACCTGGAACGTGCCGCATGACCCGGTCGCCGTTCTCGCGCTCAGCCGGCCGGAGTTGTTCAGGTTCTCCGAGGCCGGGCGGGTGACGATCGAGGTCGGTGGCGACGGCGCGGGGCGCAGTACGTTCGCACCGGACCCGGCCGGCTCGGTGCGGGTCGTCACCGAGGTCGACGCCGAGCAGGTGGCCGAGGAGATCACGACCCGGATCGTGGCTGCGGGGCAGGCATACCCTGCACCTCATGGGGAGATCGATGGCGACCGCGCGTGATGTCGCCGAGCGCGCCGGCACGTCCACCGCGGTCGTCAGCTATGTCTTCAACAACGGTCCCCGGCCGGTGTCGGCGGAGACGCGCCGACGCGTGCTGGAGGCGGCGGCGGAGCTGGACTACCGGCCCAACATCCTTGCCCGTGCGCTGAGCGCGGGGCGCACGTACTCGCTCGGCCTGCTGATCCCGCAGATCCGTAACCCGTACTTCGCCACGCTCGCCGAGCACCTGGAGAACTTCGCCCGGCAGCACGATCACCTGCTGCTGATCGGTGACTCGGCCGGCGATCCGGAGCAGGAGTCGGCGCACATCGGGTCGTTCATCGAGCGCAAGGTCGACGGCGTCGTACTCGTCTCGTTGCTGGTGGAGCCGGCGATCCAGCGGTTCGCAGCGGCCGGCGTACCGGTCGTCGCCCTGCACCCCGTGCCCGACGGCGTGACGGTGTCGACGCTGTCCATCGACTACGTCGCGGCCGCCGAAGCGTCGACGGATCACCTGTTGTCGCACGGCTACCGCACCCTCGGCGTCGTCACCGGCCCGGAAGACTCACCCGGTACGTCGGAACATCGCAGCGGGATCGAGCGGGCGCTGGACAAGCACTCGCGGGCGTCGGCGCGGTACGTCGCCAGCCCGGTGTCGCGGTTCGCCGCGCGGGACGCCGTACAGCCGTGGTTCAAGCAGAAGCGGCCGCCGCGGGCGATCTACTGCTCGACCGACGAGCAGGCGTTCGGCGTGCTGTTCGCGGCCTGGGAGGCCGGGCTGCGGGTGCCGGAAGACGTTGCGGTGATGGGGTTCGACGGCACCAGTGAGTGCACGGTGACGATCCCGCCGCTGGCCAGCGTCCGGCAGCCGATCGAGGAGACCGCACGCCGCGCGGTCGAACTGTTGCTGGATCGCTCCAGCACCCAGGCCGCGCGGCACGTCCTCGACTACGCGCTGATCCCCAGCGCGTCCTGCGGTTGTCAGGCCGGCGAAGGGCTGGCCTGAGCCGGGCCGGTCAGGCTCCGTCGCACCGAGAACCCGACCCCGATCAGGACCACGCCCCAGATCAGCGCCGTGACGCCCAGTACGACGGCGATGCTGACCGCGCCCGCACCCGGCTTGGCGGCGAACAGGACGCCGATCAGGAGTGAGAGCAGCCCGTTCAGCACCAGGAGCCAGCGCGGCATCACCTGCTGACTGCTGAACGCACCCACCAGCTCGAAGATGCCGCGGATGATCAGCCAGATCCCGAGGATCCAGGTCAGCGTCGTCGCCGTCATCCCCGGGCTGGTGATCGCGAAGAACGCCGCGACCAGGGCGATCACTCCGAGGACGACCAGCCACAGCCGGCTGCCCTTCGACTCGGGCTGGAACGCCTGGACGATCGAGCCGATGCCGTCGGTGAGGGCCCAGAAGCCCCACAACAGGGCCAGGGCGATCGCCGTGTGGATCGGCCACGCGATCGCGAGGACGCCGAAAATGACGGCGATCACGCCCCGCACCAGCAGCATCTTCCAGCCGAGAGTCAGCCAGTCCCGCTCCATGTCGGACCTCCTTGAGGGCTATTTACCTCATGGTGATCCTGGTGGCGCTGTGTGACAACTACCTACTCGGAGGCGCGCCGCAGAGCTTCGGAGAGTCGCTCGGCGGCGGCCATCACGGCCGGGGCGTGCATCCGGCCGGGCTGGCGGGACAGGCGTTCGATCGGGCCGGAGACCGAAACCGCGGCGATCACCTTGCCGCTGGGGGAGCGGACCGGGGCCGAGACGGACGCGACGCCCTGCTCCCGTTCGCCGACCGAGTGGGCCCAGCCGCGGCGCCGGACGCCGGCCAGCGCGGCCGCGTTGAACGAGGCGTTGTGGAGGCCGCGGTGCATCCGCTCCGGGTCCTCCCAGGCAAGCAGTATTTGCGCCGCGGAGCCCGCGGCCATGGTCAACTGACTGCCGACCGGCACGGTGTCGCGCAGGCCGGACGGACGCTCGGCGGCAGCGACGCAGACCCGGTACTCACCCTGGCGGCGGAACAGCTGCGCCGACTCACCGGTGATGTCCCGCAGCCGCGCCAGCACGGGGCCGGCGGTCGCGAGCAGCCGGTCCTCGCCGGCGGCGGAGGCCAACTCGCTGAGTCGCGGACCGAGCACGAACCGTCCCTGCATGTCGCGGCCGACCAGGCGGTGGTGCTCGAGCGCGACTGCCAGCCGGTGGGCGGTCGGACGCGCCAGACCCGTGGCCGCCACCAGACCGGCCAGGGTCGCCGGCCCGGACTCCAGGGCGGACAGAACGAGGGCTGCTTTGTCGAGAACGCCGACTCCGCTAGAGTTGTCCATGGGACGATACTGCCGTCTCGAATCGTGGAACGCAAGTCGCTTCTCCACTGACGTGAAGCGCAGTGTGAGCGATAGCACCTCACCACAATCCTCGAAGGAGAGTCTGATGGGTAGGACGTTGTCGGAAAAGGTCTGGGACGCGCATGTCGTGCGCCATGCCGACGGAGAACCCGACCTTCTCTACATCGACCTCCATCTGGTTCACGAGGTGACCAGTCCGCAGGCCTTCGACGGCCTCCGGCTGGCGAACCGCCCGGTCCGCCGTCCCGATCTGACCATCGCGACCGAGGACCACAACGTCCCGACGTTCGACGTGGACAAGCCGATCGCCGACCCGGTGTCACGGACGCAGGTGGACACGCTGCGGAAGAACGCCGAGGAGTTCGGCATCCGGATCCACACCCTCGGCGACCCGGACCAGGGCGTCGTGCACGTGATCGGCCCGCAGCTCGGACTGACCCAGCCCGGCATGACCGTGGTCTGCGGTGACAGCCACACCTCGACGCACGGCGCGTTCGGAGCGATTGCCTTCGGCATCGGTACGAGCGAGGTCGAGCACGTGCTGGCCACGCAGACGCTGATGCAGGCCCGGCCGAAGACGATGGCCGTCACGGTCGACGGCGTACTGCCGGACGGCGTCTCGGCCAAGGACCTGGTGCTGGCGCTGATCGCGCAGGTCGGCACCGGTGGCGGCCAGGGCTACATCGTCGAGTACCGCGGCGAAGCGATCCGCGCGCTGAGCATGGAAGCCCGGATGACGATCTGCAACATGTCGATCGAGTGGGGCGCCAAGGCCGGCATGATCGCGCCGGACGAGACCACGTTCGCGTACCTGCAGGACAAGCCGCACGCGCCGCAGGGCGTCGACTGGGAAGCAGCGGTCGAGTACTGGAAGAGCCTGGCCACCGACGAGGACGCGACGTTCGACCGCGAGGTCGTGCTGCGGGCCGAGGACATCGCGCCGTTCGTCACCTGGGGCACGAACCCGGGCCAGGGCATCCCGTTGTCGGAGTCCGTCCCGTCCCCGGACGACTTCGCGAACGCGAACGACAAGGTCGCCGCCGAGCGCGCCCTGGAGTACATGGGTCTGACCGCCGGTACGCCGATGCGCGAGATCCACGTGGACACGGTGTTCCTGGGCTCGTGCACCAACGGGCGGATCGAGGACCTGCGGGCCGCGGCCGGCGTGCTGGCCGGACGGAAGGTTGCCGAGGGCACCCGGATGCTCGTGGTCCCGGGTTCGGGCCGGGTCCGGCTGCAGGCCGAGGCCGAGGGGCTGGACGCGATCTTCAAGGACGCCGGCGCCGAGTGGCGTGGCGCCGGATGCTCGATGTGCCTGGGCATGAACCCGGACCAGCTGGCCCCGGGCGAGCGCAGCGCCTCCACCTCCAACCGGAACTTCGAAGGCCGCCAGGGCAAGGGCGGTCGCACCCACCTGGTGTCGCCGCTGGTCGCCGCGGCGACCGCTGTCACCGGGACCCTGGCCGCTCCGGCCGACCTGCCGCCCGTCGCCGTACCTGCGAACGTCTGAGGAGCAACGCAATCATGGAAGCCTTCACCCAGCACATCGGTACGGCGGCGCCGCTGCGCCGCAGCAACGTCGACACCGACCAGATCATCCCGGCCGTGTACCTGAAGCGGGTCACCCGGACCGGTTTCGAGGACGGGCTGTTCGCTGCCTGGCGCAACGATCCTTCGTTCGTCCTCAACCAGCCCGAGTACGACGGCGTGTCGGTGCTCGTCGCCGGACCCGACTTCGGCACCGGATCGTCGCGTGAGCACGCGGTCTGGGCGTTGCTCGACTACGGGTTCCGCGTGGTCGTGTCGTCGCGGTTCGGCGACATCTTCCGCGGCAACTCGGGCAAGGCCGGGCTGCTCGCGGCCCTGGTGGAGCAGGACGTGGTCGAGCAGCTGTGGACCGCGATCGAGACCGACCCGGGCACCAAGGTGACGGTCGACCTGGAGAACAAGACGATCTCGGCCGGCGACGTGTCCGCACCCTTCGAGATCGACGACTACACGCGCTACCGGTTGCTGAACGGTCTCGACGACGTCGGCATCACGCTGTCGCGCGAGGCCGACATCGCTGCGTACGAAGCAACCCGGCCGTCGTTCAAGCCGGCAACGCTGCCTGCGAAGGCCTGAAACTCCCACCGGAGTTATCGCCGCCGTAACGTCTTGGCGGTCGGTGGCGATAACTCTGGTGTTACCCTTGCCGGGTTGTAAAGAACAAGGCTTGCGAGACCAAGGAGGTGGGGCGCTCATGAACAACGGCAGCGAACCCTCCAGACATACCGGTCTCGCTCGACCGTCGGGGGCCTTCTTCTTCTAGCAATAGCAGAGTCTCCAGTAGTTGCGGGTCGGGCAGACGTGCGTTCATCACTCACCTGATCCACCGCACCTGGAGGACTCATGTCCGACCTGCGCCTTCGCACGATCCGTGCGTTCAGCCGCACCCCGTCACTGCGTGCCGCCGCGCGCAAGCACGCTGCAGCCGTCTCCGCCGCCGCGATCGAGCCGGCCGAGAAGCAGTCCCGCGATCCGCAGATGCCCAAGGGGCACAGCGTCGTGGACAGCGCGATCTACTGCGACGGCCGGCGGGTCGCTTCTCCTGATTCGCTCGCCAGCACGTACGGCGCGCTGCACCAGGCCCCGCACAGCCTGGCCTGGATCGGCCTGTACCGGCCGGACCGCCGCGAGCTCGCCTCGCTGGCGCAGGAGTTCGATCTGCACGAGCTGGCCATCGAGGACGCCAACGAGGCCCATCAGCGGCCCAAGCTGGAGCGGTACGGCGACACGTTGTTCGTCGTACTGAAGGCCGCGCGGTACCGGGACGCGACCGAGGAGGTCGAGTTCGGTGAGGTGCACGTGTTCGTCGGACCGGACTTCGTGGTGACGGTCCGGCACGCCGAAGCACCCAATCTGGCCGCGGTCCGGCGCCGCGTCGAGCGCGACCCCGAGCTGCTCGGCCTGGGCGCCGAAGCGGTGCTCTACGCGATCATGGACAAGGTCGTCGACGGCTACGCTCCGGTGGTCGCCGGTCTCGAGAACGACATCGACGAGATCGAGACCGAGGTGTTCCGCGGCGACCCGAAGGTGTCGCGGCGCATCTACGAACTCTCCCGCGAGGTGATCGAGTTCCAGCGCGCGACCCGGCCGTTGATCGGCATGCTCGAGCAACTGCGCGGCGGTTTCCAGAAGTACGGCGTGGACGAGGAACTGCAACGTTCACTGCGCGATGTCGCCGACCACGTTACCGAGGTGGTGGAGAAGGTCGACGGATTCCGTGAACTGCTCCGCGACATCCTGACGGTGAACGCGACGCTGGTCGCCCAGCAGCAGAACGAGGAGATGAAGAGCCTCGCGATCGCCAGCAGCGAGCAGAACGAAGAGGTGAAGCGGATCTCTGCCTGGGCGGCGATCCTGTTCGCCCCGACGCTGATCGGCACCGTCTACGGGATGAACTTCGACAAGATGCCGGAGCTGCACTGGCAGTACGGATACCCCTTCGCGATCGGCCTGATGGCCTTGGTGTGTGGAGGTCTGCACCAGATCTTCAAGCGTCGCGGTTGGCTGTGAATCTTCCGTGAAAAGGGCCCTCAGGGGCCGGATCGGGCCAAATTGTGGCACGAATCGCCCAAAACAAGGGCGAATTGCCGCGTTGGTGTTTGTGAACGGCGTGTTGAGTCCATAACGTTCCTGTGAGATCGAGCGCTGTGCTCGACGCCTACGTTCACGGAGGGAAGCAGTGAACAAGAGCCAGTTGGTCGAAGCGCTCGCAGTGCACTTCGACGGAAACCGCCGCCAGGCCCAGCACGCGTTGGAGTCGGTGATCGACACCGTCCAGCGTGAGCTGACCAAGAAGGGTGGCAAGGTCGCCATCACCGGTTTCGGTGCCTTCGAGGCCATCGAGCGTGGCGCGCGCATCGTGCGCAACCCGCGGACCGGTGAGACCAAGCGTGCCAAGAAGACCACGGTGCCGAAGTTCCGCGCTGGTGCGGAGCTGAAGGCCGTGGTCTCCGGCGCGAAGAAGCTGCCGAAGCTGGTGGCCCCGAAGCCGGCCGCGACCGCCACCAAGGCGGCTGCCCCGGCGAAGAAGGCTGCTCCGGCCAAGGCCGCCGCAACCAAGACCGCCGCCGCGAAGAAGACGGTCGCCAAGAAGGCCCCGGCCAAGACGGTTGCCAAGAAGGCGCCGGCGAAGACCGTTGCCAAGAAGGCCCCGGCGAAGAAGGCCCCGGCCAAGACCGTTGCGAAGAAGGCGCCGGCCAAGAAGGCCCCCGCCAAGAAGACCGCGGCGAAGCGTACCGCTCGCTGATCTTCACGCACTGCGGCACCCGCATCACAGCGAAGGCCGGTCACCCCACTCCAGGGGTCGACCGGCCTTCGCCGTTGTCGGTGGCAACTAGAGCCGGGTGGCGAACTCGACCTTCGTGATGGTCAGATCAGCACCGGATCCCCTGGTCTCGAGCCGGACTCGCTGGCCGACCCGCAGATGACGCACCGGGGTGTCGGAGACGGCATGCACCGTGAACGGGAGTTCGACGCCGGTGTCGGTCAGCACAGCCCCGGAGAACGTCTCGCCGTCGTAGCGGCTCACGGTCGCTTGCATATCAGCAGGCTAGACCCTCGGTGCCGGTCGCGGCACCGAGCACCAGCGACATCACGTCCGCGGTCGCCGGCCCTACCCCGAGTTGCACGGCGTGGGCCAGATCGGCGGCCGTGTCGACATCACGACGTACCGACTCGATCCCGGGCAGCTCGATCGGGATCGCTCCGGACGCCTGGTGGGCCAGGGCGGAACCCACGCCGAAGCGGGGATCCAGCGCCACTCCGGGCGCCGCCGCGAGCAACGTCGTACCGGTGCCGGGCTGGTCGACCACGAACGAGCGGGGCGCCGTACAGGCCGTGAGCACGGCGGTGAGCTCGGCCGGGCGCAGCGCGGGAAGATCGGCGGACAATGCGGCGACACCATTGTCCGGGAACTCGGCAGCCGCCACAGTGGCTCCATGCAGCAAGGCCTCGTTGAGCCCGGCGGCCGGGAGATCCGGCACGACGTACGCGCCGGCCGCGGTCACGTCGGCCGCGACCAACGGGTCGTCGGTGACGACCAGGACGGCCCGCACCAGGGGAGAGGCCAGGGCGGCCACAGTAGTGTCGACAGCGAACGCACGGGCCAGCTCGGGACGGTGCTGCGGGTAGGCCGGAGCGAGCCGGCTCTTCGCGATCGCCGTACGCTTCACCGGGATCGCCAGCGTCCAGGGAGCGACCTGTAGGTCTGCCATCAGGCAGGATTCTCCCATGACGGATCGCAGTAACGAGCAGCAGGAGGCTCCAGTGGACAACCGGCAGGAAGATCCGCGGCCGCCGCGGGGCTTCTGGTTCGGCCTGATCGTCGCGATCGTCAAGCCGTTCATGATCGTGTTCACCAAGTGCCGGTTCACCGGCCGGGACAACATGCCACGCACCGGCGGCGTGATCTACGTGCCGAACCACCTCTCGCATTTCGACCCGGTGCTGCTCGGGTATTTCATCTGGGAGTGCCGGCGGATCCCGCGGTTCCTGGGCAAGGCGTCGCTGTTCAAGCTGCCGGTGGTCGGCCAGATCATCACCAGCGCCGGGCAGATCCCGGTGTACCGCGATTCGACGCAGGCCGCGGACGCGTTCCGGGACGCGGTCGCCGCGGTCGAACGCGGTGAGTGCGTGGGCGTGTACCCGGAGGGCACCATCACGCGTGACCCGGAGATGTGGCCGATGACCGGCAAGACCGGCGCTGCCCGGATCGCGTTGATGACCGGCTGCCCGGTGATCCCGGTCGCGAACTGGGGCGCCCAGGACATCATCAAGTCGTACACCGGCAAGATCCGGATCCGGCTGCTGCCGCGCAAGACCCTGCAGGTGCGGGCCGGTGCACCGGTCGACCTGAGCGCGTTCGAGGGCAAGCCGCTGACCAACCAGCTGTTGCACGAGGCAACCGAGGTGATCATGGCCCGGGTCGCCGAGACCCTCGGCGAACTCCGCGGCGAGACCCCACCCAAGGAGCTCTACGACCTACGCAAAGCCCGGAAAGCCGAGGAAGGTAAGGACAAGGCATGACTGAATTGATGCCACGCCTCCGGCGCGGCGGGTCATCGGGCTGTTGCTCCCGGCCTTCCCTCGTCGCTCCGGTCGCTTCGCTCCCTGCACTCCTCAGTCCAGGCCGGGAGGCCCGATGACCAGGGTCGCGGTGTTCGGTGCTGGATCCTGGGGTACTGCGTTCGCGGTGGTGCTCGCGAACGCGGGGAACCAGGTGTCGGTCTGGGGGCGGCGGGAGTCGCTCTGTGAGTCGATCAACGCCCAGCACGAGAACGGCGACTACCTTCCCGGCCTACGGTTGCCGGACGCGATCACCGCGACCCACGACCCGGCCGCGGCGGCCGACGGGGCGGAGGCGATCGTCCTCGCCGTGCCGTCGCAGTCGTTGCGCGACAACCTGACCGACTGGGCCGGCGTACTGCCGAACGCCGTACCGCTGGTCAGCCTGATGAAGGGCGTCGAGCTCGGTACGACGAAGCGGATGAGCGAGGTGATCGCCGAGCTCACCGGCGCCGGACCCGAGCGGATCGCGGTCATCTCGGGACCGAACCTGGCGCCCGAGATCGCCGCCGGACAGCCGGCCGCATCGGTGGTCGCGTGTGCCGACGACGGGACGGCGACCCGGTTGCAGAAGCTGTGTCATTCGCCGACGTTCCGCCCGTACACGAACAACGACGTCATCGGCTGCGAGATTGGTGGCGCGTGCAAGAACGTGATCGCCCTGGCCGTCGGGATGGCGGCCGGCCTTGGCTTCGGCGACAACGCCCGCGCTTCGGTGATCACGCGCGGCCTTGCCGAGATCGCCCGCCTGGGTACGGCGGTCGGCGCCGACGAGCACACGTTCTCCGGCCTGGCCGGACTGGGCGATCTGGTCGCGACCTGCTCGTCGCCCTTGTCGCGGAACCGGACGTTCGGCGAGAAGCTCGGCCGGGGCATGAGTGTCGCGGAGATCGCCGGCGGGACCCGGCAGGTCGCCGAGGGGGTGAAGTCCTGCGCGTCGATCTCGGAGCTCGCGCACCGGCACGACGTGGAGATGCCGATCGCCGAGCACGTCACCAAGGTGGTGGCCGGCGAGATGACCCCGAAGGACATGCTGTTCAGCCTGGTCTCCCGTTCGGCGAAGTCGGAGCGCTGGTGATCCCGGCCGCGTTCGCGCGAGCCACTATCGATCGTGAAGGCGCGGCCGGTGAGGCCTGGCTGGCCGAGCTGCCCGGGATCATCGACGAGCTGCTGACCCAGTGGGACTGCGAACCCGATGGCGAGGCCGCGCATGGGCAGGTCGGCGTGGTCGTGCCGGTCCGCGACGATGCCGTGCTGAAGGTGTCGTTCCCGCATCCGGGAAACGTCCACGAGCCCGATGCCTTCGAAGCGTGGGACGGTCAGGGCGCGGTGAAGCTGTACGAACGCGACGACGCCCGCTACGCGATGCTGCTCGAGCGTGCACACCCGACGACGCTGATGGAGCACGACGAGGACGTCGTCGTCACCGCGGGCGATCTGCATCGCCGGTTGCGGATCCCGGCACCTGACGGCCTGCCCCGGATGTCGGAGCAGGCCGACGCCTGGGAGGAGGAGCTCCGCAAGGACGCCGCAGAGCTCGACCATCCGCTGCCGGCGGCTGTGATCGATGCAGCTCTTGCCGTCGTCGACGAGCTCGGCCGCGATCAGCCGGAGATCCTGATCCACGGCGACTTCCACCCGCGCAACATCCTCCGCGCGGACCGGGAGCCCTGGCTGGCCGTCGATCCCAAGGGGTACGTCGGCGACCCGGCGTACGACGCGACCACGTTCCTGCGAACGCGTGCCGCTCATCAGCTCGGCGCGGACGACCTGATCACCGTGCTGAACCACGAGCTCGAGCTGTTCGCCGACGCCGCCGAGCTCGATCCCGAACGGATCCGGCGGTGGTCCCACCTGAACCTGGTTCAGTCGGCCTTCTGGGGCCGGCGGCACGGTTTCGGCCGGGCCCGTGGCGGCAGCCAGCTCGACAAGTTCATCGCCCTGGTCGACGAACTCGCGGTCAGCTGGAGCTGAGGGCCTGCTGCCGGACGAGGGTGACGGCTCCCAGCAGGGCGGCGTCGCGGCCGGTGCGGGACCGGGCTACGTGGAGGTGGGTCGTGGCCAGGGGCAACGATCTCGCGTAGATCGCTTCCCGGAGTCCGGCCAGCAGGCTGTCGCCGGCCTGGGACAGCGAGCCGCCGACCACGATCACCGACGGGTTCAGCAGGCTGACGGCCGCGGCGAGGACCGTGCCGATTTCGCGGCCTGCCTGACGTACGGCAGTAGTCGCGGTCGTGTTGCCGGCCCGGACGAGCTCGACAATGTCCAGGCTGGTCGCAACACCCAGCGTGGTGGCGAGCGCGGCTGCGGATGCGATCGCCTCGAGGCAGCCGGTATTGCCGCACCGGCAGAGTTCGGTATGGCCCGGCGCCTGGATGTGGCCGATGTCGCCCGCCGCGCCTTGCGCCCCACGGTGCAGCCGACCGCCGCTGATCACGCCGGCTCCGATGCCGGTGGCAACCTTCACGAACAGCAGGTGCTCGATCTCCGGGTACGCCGTCGCGTGCTCGCCGAGCGCCATGATGTTCACGTCGTTGTCGACCAGCACCGGGCCCGGGAGTTCACGGCTCAGCCGGCCGACCACGTCGTACGAGTCCCAGCCGGGCATGATCGGCGGGTGGTTCGGTCGGCCGGTGCTGTGCTCGACCGGCCCGGGCAGCCCGACTCCGGTGCCGGCCAGATCGTCAGGAGACCGGTGCGCCTCTCGCAGCAGCGCGTGTCCGGCCCGTGCGACCGCAGCGAGCACCACCTCGGGTCCTTCGGCGATCTTCAGCGGCATCGTCGAACGCTGCAGGATCTCGCCGGCCAGGTCCGTGAGGGCGACGGACAGGTGCGTCGCGCCGACGTCCGCGGCGAGGACCAGTCGCGAGGTCGGGTTGAACCGGAAGCGAGCCGGCGGGCGTCCACCCGTCGACGCGGCCTCGCCGGAGGGTACGACGAGACCGGCTGCCAGCAGCGCCTCGATCCGGCCGGTCACGGTGGACCGGGCGAGTCCGGTGAGGTCGATCAGCTCGGCCCGGGTCCGGGGCTCCCCGTCGAGGAGGAGACGCAGGACCGCGTCCGCAGTACCCAGATCGCTCATCACCGGACTTTCGTCGTACTGGCCGTGGACTTTTGCTTGACAGGATTCAAAAGGGTCCCATAGCGTCCTTCGACGTGTCCACCAATGCGCGCAAGCTCAAGGTCGGGATCGTCGGCGGCGGTTTCATGGGCCAGGTCCACGGACGGGCCGCGCTGGTTTCGGGGGCGACGGTGGCCGGCGCTGTCGGCTCGTCGCCGTCACGAGCTGAGGCAGCAGCCGAGGCGACCGGCGCCGAGCGCGGGTTCGCGACCATCGACGAGCTGCTCGCCTCCGACATCGATGTCGTGCACGTCTGTACGCCGAACAACACACATCGCGACGTCACGCTGAAGGCGCTCGAGGCCGGCAAGCACGTGGTCTGCGAGAAGCCGCTGGCCACCTCGGTCCAGGACGCGAGCGGACTGCAGGCAGCGGCATCCGAGGCGGGCCTCGTCGGCTCCGTACCGTTCGTGTACCGCTATCACCCGATGGTCCGCGAGCTGCGGACCCGGATCGCGGCCGGCGACGCCGGAGTGATCACCAGCCTGCACGGCTCGTACCTGCAGGACTGGCTCGCCGGAGCGGACGACCAGAACTGGCGCGTCGACGACGCGACCGGCGGTCCGTCGCGGACGTTCGCGGACATCGGGTCGCACTGGTGTGACCTGACCGAGTTCGTCACCGGCGACCGGATTGCCGCGATCAGCGCGCAGCTGCGGACCGTCCGAGCCCAGCGGGGCGGTGTCGAGGTGCACACCGAGGATCTGGCCACCGCGCAGTTCCGGACCGAGGCCGGAGTGGTCGGGACGATCGTCGTCAGCCAGGTCGCGGCCGGCCGGAAGAACCGCCTGTACCTGGAGGTGTCCGGCACCGAGTCGAGCTTCGGCTTCGACCAGGAGGACCCGGACCGTCTGTGGGTCGGCCGTCGTCAAGCGAGTCAGCTGCTGACTCGCGATCCCGAGACGCTCAGCCCGCCCGCCGCGCGAGTGAACCGGCTGCCGGCCGGGCACACGCAGGGATACCAGGACGCGTTCGACTCGTTCGTCGCCGACAGCTATGCCGCCGTACTGGGTGACCACCCGGACGGTCTGCCCGATTTCGCCGCCGGAGCGCGGTCGGCTCGTGTGGTTGACGCAGTTCTGCGGTCGGCCGCGAGCGACTCCGCCTGGATCACCGTCGACAATTCTTAGGAGCCCTTGAGATGCCACGCCCGATCACGCTGTTCACCGGTCAGTGGGCCGACCTGCCGTTCGAGGAGGTCTGCCAGTTCGCCTCCGAGGCCGGGTACGACGGCGTCGAGATCGCCTGCTCCGGTGATCACTTCGACGTCCAGCAGGCCGTCGACGACGACTCCTACGTCCAGGGCCGCAAGGACATCCTGGAGAAGTACAACCTGCAGGTCTTCGCGATCTCCAACCACCTGGTGGGGCAGGCGGTCTGCGACGACCCGATCGACTTCCGGCACCAGGCCATCGTGCCGTCCCGGATCTGGGGCGACGGCGACGGCGAGGGTGTCCGGCAGCGGGCCGCCGAGGACCTGAAGAACACCGCTCGCGCCGCCAAGAAGCTCGGCGTGAACACCGTCATCGGCTTCACCGGCTCGTCGATCTGGCAGTACGTCGCGATGTTCCCGCCGGTGCCGGCGGAGCGGATCGAGGCCGGGTACAAGGACTTCGCGGACCGGTGGAACCCGATCCTCGACGTGTTCGACGAGGAGGGCGTGCGGTTCGCGCACGAGGTGCACCCGTCGGAGATCGCGTACGACTACTGGACCACCACGCTGACGCTCGAGGCGATCGGCCACCGCGAGGCGTTCGGCCTGAACTGGGACCCGTCGCACATGGTGTGGCAGGACATCGACCCGGTCGCGTTCCTCTGGGACTTCAAGGACCGGATCTACCACGTGGACTGCAAGGACACCCGCATGCGGGTCGGCGGCGGCCGCAACGGCCGGCTCGGTTCGCACCTGCCGTGGGGCGACCCGCGGCGCGGCTGGGATTTCTACTCCACCGGTCACGGCGACGTGAAGTGGGAGGACTGCTTCCGGGTGCTGAACTCGATCGGCTACGACGGCCCGATCTCGGTCGAGTGGGAGGACGCCGGCATGGAGCGCAAGGTCGGCGCCGCAGAGGCCGTCAACGTCATCCGCGCGCTCGCCTTCGACAAGCCGACCGCCGCCTTCGACGCGGCCTTCGCCACCGACAAGTAAGGGATCTGGACCTGCGTGCATGCATAACCCGCCCGACGACGGGCGCACCGCTCGATCCGGGCAGGTTATGCATGCACGCAGGTCCGCCTAACCCGTTCGAGTGTCCCGGCCCGCCGCGAAGCCAAGCACGACCTGGAGGGCGGCCGAGGTCGCGAAGACGCTCAAGGTCGTGCGCCATCCGCCGGTGACCTGGGTGAGGTAGCCCGCGAGCACCGGACCGGCCGCGGCCAGCGTGTAGCCGACGGCCTGCGCCATCCCCGACAGCTGCGTGGTCTCGTGATGGCCGCGGCCGCGGAGGCTGATCAGCGAGAGCGCGGCGACCAGCCCGGCGCCTTGGCCCAGACCGCCGACGATCGCCCAGACGATCGCCAGGTGCGGTGCGAGCAGCAGACCGAGCAGCGCGACCAGGATCGGCGTACTCGCGGTCATCATGCCGGCTCGCTGATTGGTCGGGTGCTTCATCAGCAGCGGAATGCTGAGGCCGCCGATCAGGCCGAAGACCTGGAAGAGGAACAGGTGTACGCCGGTGGCGCGCTCGGAGACGCCGCCGGTCGAGATCTCGATGGTGGGCAGCCAGTTCACGAACAGGTAGAAGCTCGTGGACTGCAGCCCCATGAATCCGGTGACCAGCCACGCCATCGGCTGCCGCCAGACGCTCACCGGGGGAGGGCCGTCCGCAGTGCTTACCGCCGGCATCGGTTCCGGTGACATCGTCCGCGGCAGCCAGATCACCGCGACCAGTACGGCGAGACCGCCCCAGACCGCGAGTGAGAGCCGCCAGTCGATCGCGTCCGCGATCGGTACTGCGAGGATCGAGGCGATCGCCGCGCCGCCGGTGATGAACGCGGTGTAGACGCCCGTCGCCCGGGAGACGTGGCCGGCGTAGTCGCGCTTGATGATGACTGGCACCAGCACGTTGCCGACCGCGATCGCGGCGCCGACGACGGCCGTGCCGATCCACAGGCCCGCCTGGCCCGTGTACGGGCGGAGCGCGCTGCTGAGCGCAAGCACCAGGAGCGAGGCGAAGACGGCACGCTCCATGCCGAAGCGGCGGGAGGCGAAGTGGACCAGCGGGGAGGCGACGGCGAACGCGAGGAGCGGCAGCGTGCCGAGCAGACCCTGCGCGGCCTCGCCCAGGTGTAGGTCGAGCCCGATCCGCGGCAGCACCGGACCGACCGCCGTCAGCGCCGGCCGCAGGCTCAGCGCGACCACGAACGCGGTCGCCGTGATCAGCGACGACCGCTCTCGAGTCACTGGTTCGGTCAACACCGCCACGACACACCTCTCCGAACGTTGTTCTCTGCAGATGTCCTACATTTACACTGTACGCTAGTCGTGGACGGAGGCGGATGGCGGTGTCACTTGAAGGACCGGTGCGGCAGGTGCCGCTTGTGCTACAGGTGTCGGAGCGGTTCCGCGGGCAGATCGAGTCCGGGGCCTGGCCGCGTGGCTCGCGCATCCCGGGGGAGAACCAGCTCGCCACCGAGCTGGGCGTCAGCCGCGGCACCGTGCGGGAGGCGCTGCGTTCACTGAGCCTGACGGGCCTGCTGGAGCCGCGCGTCGGCGACGGCACCTACGTCCGCGCGACCAACGAAATCAGCGGCGTACTGGTCAGGGACGAGCTTTCGACGTCGTTGACCCACGTGCTCGACGCCCGCGCCGGCATCGAGGCCGCGGCCGCCCGGCTGGCCGCGCAGCACCCGGACCCGGACAGCCTGGCTGCCCTCTCCGCCACCCTCGCTGCCCGCGCCGCCGCTCTGGTCGCCGGTGACTTCGAGGCCTTCGTTGCCGTCGACGCCGACTTCCACCGTGGCGTCGTCGTCGCCAGCGGGAACCCGTTGCTCTTGCGCCTGTACGACGCGATCGCGGAAGTCCTGACCGAGTCGATCCACCAGACCGCGACGATCCCCGAGGACCACCGGATCCTCGACGCCCACGTGGTCGTACTCGAGGCGATCCGGGCCGGCGATCCCGAGGGCGCGAGTCAGGCGTCGTACGCGCTGATCGAGACGATCAAGCAGTCACCGCGAGAACCGTCGGGTCCGGCCAGTAGTACCTGAAGCAGGCCGGTGTGCCGTTGAGCCGCCGCGTCTCACCACCCGGCGGCGGGACGTCCTTCCGGTCTCCGCGGATGCCGCCTCGCGCTTCGTAGAACCCTTGCGCCGCGGTGTTCTGCTCGAGCACCCACAGGTAGAGCCCGGACCCCGGTGCTGCCTCCTGCAGCGCGTCGGCCGTCAAGGCGAGCAGCTTGGTGCCGATGCCCTGGCGCTTGAGTGGCGCGCGGACATGCAGGTTGTCGACGAGCGCACCGAACTTCGGGTCCGCCCCGATCATCAGATGCGCGAGCCCGACGAGTTTCCCGTCGTACTCCGCGACCGTTGTCCGCGTGCCTTCTCGTGCCGCCAGCCGCTTGGCCCACATCGCGTCGAGATACCCGGCCGACTCGTCGTCGAGGAACGCATCGGCGTACGCGCCGCGGTAGTGCCGTCGCCAACTGTCTCCGTGCAGCTCAGCCACCGCCGCCGCGTCATCTGCCCCAGCCGTCCGAAACCGCAGCTCATCCACCCCTGAATTCGTATCACCCACGGTCGTCGTCATCCGGGGTTGTCCGAAGGGTGAACCCGGCGGCCGCGAGTCGGCTGCGGATCAAGGAGTCGAGCTGCCGCCAACCTGGTGAGGACGCGTTGAGCGTGTTCTGCAGCAGGTCGGGGATGGCCGGATCGGCGGAGGCGCCGGGCGGTTCGGTTCCGTAGCGGTCGATGCTGGCGGCAACGATACGGTCCGCGAGCTCGGCCAGGAACGGGTCGTCCGGGTCGAGGTCGTGGGCATGGTCGGCAGCGAGGTACAGGTCGCGGAGTCCGGGATCGGTGAGCGACTGCACCTGATCCTGGAACAGGGTCTCGGCCAGGTCCGGGTGCGTCGCGTAGACGATGATCCACAGGTCGCTCTCCATCGCGATCCACCGCTGGGTGAAGCCGAGTGCGGCCAGTGCGGCGAGATGTTCCTCGACGTTCGCGGGCAGGATCCGGATGTCGCCGGCGGCCAGCTTGCGGAGCCTCCGCTGGGTGTCGCGGAGACCCTTGATGCGAGCAGTCAGGTCGGCGTCGATCTGCTCGAGTGCGGGGCCGAGCTCCTCGGGCGCCGATCCGAGTTCGCGGATCCGCGCGAGCGGTAGGCCGGCGTCGGCCAGCATGCGGATCCGGGCCAGCTCGACGACGGCCTGCGCGGAGTACCGGCGGTATCCGGACGAGAAAGGCCCTCGACCGGCTCGCGGATCTGGCCGACGAGCGCGACGACCTGGAGGCATTGAGCGAATTGCTCGACGAAGGCTCCGATCGCGCGGGTGAACACCTGACCCGCCGGGCCGCCGCCGCGAAGGACATGCTGGAGCTTCAACGCATCAGCGATGCCGGGTACGACGAAGCCGGCGACGTGCTCAACCGCCTATTGGGCTGAGCGGGCAGCCGGTGCCGATGCGGTCGGTGAGATCGGCGCGGAGCGTGGCCAGGGTCGCCATCCGCTGATCGATGAGCTGCACCTTCTCGGCGAGGAGTGTGGACAAGGCGCCGGCGGAGTCGGGGGAGTCGCGGAGTTGGTCGCCGGCCTTGGCGATCTCGGCGAGCGTGAAGCCGAGCGCCTGCGCCGTACGGACGTACTGCAGCCAGGGCACCATCTCCGCCGGGAAGTCCCGGTAGCCGTTGGGCCGGCGCTCGCCCTCGACGAGTCCGATCCGCTCGTAGAAGCGGATCGTGTCCTTGGACAGGTTCGTCTGCTCAGCGAGCTCACCGATACGCACGGGATCCTCCGTCGGGCTTGACCTTGGACAGCACTCCACTGTTTACCTTCAAACGCGTGTCTCCCCAAACCAGCGGCTATCTCCGCATCGTCCGCGCGAGCGCCTGGTACGACCTGATCGTCACCGCCGGCTTCGCCACTCCATGGACGTACGTCCTCGTCCACCACGTCCTGTCGTCGCTCGGGGCCTTCCCGCCGGTCGACACCATCCAGACCCTGTACGCGAACCTGATGGGCTCGGTCGTGGTCGTCTGGGCACTCCTCCGCCTGATCCGCCCGCTGCCACTCCACGGCTTGTACGACGGGATGGCGCGCGTCCTGTTCGCGACCTGGCAGACCTACGCGCTGGCGCAGGGCGCAACCAAACTGCTGGTGCTGTTCCTCGTCGTCGAGGTCAGCTTTGGAGTGGTTCAACTCCTGCCGTGGTTGGCCGACGGGGTGCGAGCACGCGCGCGAACACGGCCAGCCCAGCCGCCAGCGCGGTGACCACGATGAACGACATCGTCAGGTTGCTGGCCTGCGCGATGCCGCCGATGATCGACGGCGCCACCAGGCCGGACGCGTAGGTGATGGTCGCGACGCCCGCGATGGCCTGACTCGGGTTCGGGCCGGTGTGGCCGGCGGCGGCGAACGCGAGCGGTACGACGACCGCGATCCCGACCCCGATCAGGCCGAACCCGATCATCGCGACGACCGCCGTCGGCGAAACCACCACCAGCAAAGCGCCGAGCGTCGCGATCACGCCACTGCACCGCACCGTCCGCACGGCGCCGAACCGGTCGACCACTGCATCGCCGGTCAACCGCGCGATCGCCATCGTCAACGCGAACCCGGTCGTCGCACCGGCCGCGACGCCCGCCGAGCTGCCGAGGATGTCCCGCAGATACACGGCCGACCAGTCCAGGCTCGCGCCCTCCGCGAACACCGCGCAGAATCCGACCGCCCCGATCAGCAGCGCCGACTTCGGCGGCAACGCGAACCGCGCCGGCGGCTCCTCGTCCTCCGCGGGATGGATGTTCAGCACGAACTGACACACCACCGCGCCGATCACCGTCAGCACGACGGCCGCCACCACGTGATGGAGCTGCGCACTGACATTCGCATGCGCGGCGACCGTGCCGACCGCCGCGCCGAGCAACGCACCCACGCTCCAGAGACCGTGCAGCCCGGACATGATCGACTTCTTCAGCCGGTGCTCGATCTCGACGCCGAGCGCGTTCATCGCCACGTCGGCCATGCCCGCCGTACCGCCGTAGATGAAGAGGGCAGCGCACAACGTCAGCAACCCGGGGGCGAACGACGGCAGGATCAACGCGAGCGTCCAGAGCGCGAGCAGGCCGCGCAGAGCAGTGCGGGTGCCGAACCTGTGAGTGACCCGGGCCGCGAGCGGCATCAGCAGCGCCGCGCCGAGCGCCGGGAACGCGAGCGCCAGCCCGAGCTGGCCGGCGGACACCCCCGCATGCTCCTGGATCCACGGCACCCGGGTCGCGAACGACCCGGTCACCGACCCGTGCACGCAGAAGACGGCGGCCACGGCGTACCGGGACCGCTTGACGAGAGTGGTGTCTTCAGTCACAAGCAAACACACTATCTGTTTGAACGATCAGGCGGATGGTAGTTTTTTGCGCATGAGAAGTGCGAAACGGCACCAAGTGATCGTAGAACGACTACGAGTCGTCGACCGAGTGTCGGTCCAGGAACTGGTCGAGGCGACCGAGGCATCGGACATGACGGTCCGCCGCGATCTCGACTTCCTGGCGGCGCAGGGTGTGCTGAAGCGGGTCCACGGCGGTGCCGTGTCCGCGATGCCGTCCGGCCTCGAGCCGCCGCACTCGCTGCGCGCCCAGGCCGCGGTCGCCGCCAAGCAGGCGATCGCGAGGGCCGCGGTGGCGCACCTTCACGACGGCGAGACGATCGTGCTCGACAGCGGTACGACGGCGCTGGAGACCGCTCGGCTGCTGCATGATCGCGCGATGACGGTGATGCCGTTGTCGCTGCACGTCGCGCACGAGCTGGCCGACGCACCGCGGATCCGGCTGCTGATGCCCGGCGGTGAGGCGCGCAAGGGCGAGCTCTCGCTGGTCGGCCCGCTGACGGTCGCCTCATTGCGGGCGCTGCGCTTCGACGCCGCCGTACTGAGCCCGTGTGCGTTCAGCCTCGACGCCGGACTGACGGCTTTCGATCTTGGCGACGCGGAGATCAAGCAGGAGGCGATGAGCGTCGCCAGTCGCACCATGGTGCTCGCCGACGGCGCCAAGTGGGACCGCGCCGCCCTCGCCTTCGTCTGCCCCGCCGACCGCCCGGACCTGGTCATCACCGACGACTCGGCTCCAGAAGACCAACGCACACTCTTGACCCAACGAGGCGTACTTGTAGAGGTGGCTCGTTGACGGTGCTGATGCCGCGACTCCGTCGCGGCGGGTCATGGGGCTGTAACTCCCGGCCTTCCCTCGTCGCTCCGGTCGCTTCGCTCCCTCCGCTCCTCAGTCCAGGCCGGGAGGCCCCATGACCGCGACAGACACGCGATCGCAGACAGCGCCGCCTCGAGCTGCCCGGGTCGCTACCTGGATGTACTTCGGTCTGAACGGGTTCGCGGTCGGGATGTGGGTCGTGCACATCCCGAGCATCGAGCAGAAGACCGGGATCACGCACAGCACGCTCGGGTTGCTCCTGCTGGTGCTCGGAGGCGCTGCGTTCACCGGTATGCAGGTTGCGGGACCGCTCGTCGACAAGCTCGGTCAGCGCCGGCTCGTCCCGGCGGCCGGCATCCTGCTCGGCATCGCGCTCGCCGGACCTGGCCTCGCGACGAACTGGTGGACGCTCGGCCTCACGCTGATTCTGATCGGCTTCGGCAACGGTTCGATCGACGTCGGCATGAACGCGCAGGCCGTGGTGGTCGAGCGCGGTTACCCGCGGCCGATCATGGCTGCCTTCCACGCGATGTGGTCGATCGGCGGTGCGATCGCCGCGGTGGTCGGGGCGGCGACACTGCGGGCCGACGTACCGCCCGAGATCACGCTCGCTTCGGCCGGCGTCGTGTGCATCCTGCTGTCGCTCGTCGCCAGCAGGTTCTTGCTGGAGGCAACCGTTCCGCCGGAGGAGCCTTCCGAGGGAGAGTGGGTGAAGCCGCCGGCCAAGCTGGTCTGGGCCCTGGGCGGACTCGCGTTCGGCCTGATGCTGTCCGAGGGCGTCGCGAACGACTGGGCCGCATTGCACTTCCGCGACATCCTCGGGACCTCGGTCAGTACGGCGGCCTACGCGTACGGCGCGTTCGCGGTCGCGATGACCGTCGGCCGATTCCTCACCGACCGGGTGGCGGCCGTCGTCGGACCGGCAGCGATCGTGCGGTGGGGCGCCGCGATGGCAGCGGTCGGCCTGACGCTGGTGATCGTCGTACCGTGGGTGCCGGCCGCGCTCGTCGGATGGGCCGTGTTCGGGTTGGGCCTCGCGGGCGGCGTACCGCAGCTGTTCACCGCCGCGGGCAACCTCGACCCACGCTCGTCCGGGGCGCTGATGGCGCGCGTCGTCGGCCTCGGGTACGTCGGTCTGCTCGCCGGGCCCGCGCTGATCGGCGGACTCGCGCACTGGATGCCGCTGAACATCGCGTTCATCCTGCCGGTCGTGCTGTGTGTCCTGACGTTCTTCGGCGGACCCGTGCTCAAGAAGAACACAGGACGCTAACCGAGGGCTTGCTCGAGGTCCGCCCAGAGGTCGTCCGGGTGCTCGATGCCGACCGACAGGCGGATCAGGTCCACGGGGATCGTCGGGACTTCCATCGGCCAGCGGCGGCGGCGTTCCAGCATCGACTCGACGCCGCCGAGGCTGGTCGCGTGCACCCAGAGCTCGGTGCGCTCGCAGACCTTCTGGGCGAGAGCCGCGTCGCCTCCGAGTTCCACGGCGAGGATCGCGCCGAAGCCGGACATCTGGGCGGCGGCACGGTCATGACCCGGATCGCTCGGGAGTCCGGGGTAGCGGACGCGGCTGACCCGGGGGTGTGCGAGGAGGCGTTCGGCCAGGAACGCGGCGTTCGACTGTGCGCGCTCGAGCCGGAGGGCGAGGGTACGCAGGCCGCGCAGCGCGAGCCAGGCCTCCATCGGGCCGGGGATCGCGCCGAGGCTGCGGCGGCGGAGCTCGATCGCGGACCACAGGTCGTCGTCCGCGGTGATGACGGCGCCGAGGATGACGTCGGAGTGACCGGAGATGAACTTGGTCGCCGAGTGCATCACGACATCCGCGCCGAGCTGGAGCGGCTGCTGCAGCAGGGGCGTCGCGAACGTGTTGTCGACGACGACCGTTGCGCCGGCGGCGTGGCCCGCCTCGGCGAGAGCCGGGATGTCCGCGACCTCCATCGCCGGGTTGGTCGGCGACTCGATCCACAGCATGTCGGCTCCGTCGAGGACCTGCTTGACGGCCTCGGTGTCCGCGACGTCGACGTGCACGACCGTGAGCCGGCCGGTCTCGGTCTGCTGATCGAGCAGGGCGACCACGCCGGAGTACGCATGCTGCGGAGCGACGACCCGCCCGCCGACCGGGACCAGGTCGATGAGCGCCGCTGCCGCCGCCATCCCCGAGGCGAACGTCAGCCCGCGACCGCCCTCGAGCTCGCCGAGCGTGTCCTCGAGCGCCGACCACGCGTCGTTCCCGAACCGCCCGTAGCCACGATCGCCACCCGCGACGTACGTCGAACTGAACACCGGCGACTCGCCGACGGGGGCATTCGGCACCCGCTCCGGCCGGCCGGCATGGACGACGACCGTGGACGGATCGAGATCAGGAGTCATACCCCGAATTGTCGCTGACGGGATAGGTGGCCGCGGGGAGGGGGATGCCACCGCTGCCCAGCAGGCTCATCGCCTGGCGCGCGAGTGACTTCGCGTCGGTCGTTTCGGGGCTGTCCACCCAGACGCGGACGACCGTCTCGATGATGTTCATCGCGATCCCGGCTGCCAGCGCGGCGGTGAACTCAGCACGGTTGTCCGCCGGCAGGCGCAGTACGAGCTCGTCGGCGAGGTCGGTGCGGAAGCGCCAGATCAGCTCGTTCAGGTGGGCGCTCACCGACGCCGTCTGCCCGGCCAGGTCGAACACCGCGCGGACGCGGTCCGGGTTGGTCTCCAGCTGCTCCAGGACCCGCTCGATCACCGCCTGGAGTCCGGCCGGGAGCTCCAGCTCGGGCTGCTCGCGGAACCAGCTGACCGCGTCGCCCAGGCAGTCCTCGACGAACTCGAGGACGAGCGTCTCCTTGGTCGGGAAGTACCGGTACAGGGTGCTCGGCCCGACCTCGGCGGCCGCCGCGATCTGCTCGACCGTGGTCCGGCCGAAGCCGTTGTCGTTGAACAGCTCGAACGCCTTGTCCGCGATCAGCCGGCGGGTCCGCTCCCGCTTCACCTCGCGCAGTCCCATCAGCACCTCCGCGGGCAGGGTATCGGGTCGCCGACTCGCCGGATGTTGCTCCTCTTTGGATGGCTCAGCCATATGGTAGTCACTACCAAAATCAAGTGGGAGGGTTCATGACCGAGAGCTTCCCCGTCGGGCGGCCGTCTGGGTGTCCGTTCGACCGGCCCAGCAGTACGCCGATTACCGCCGTACCGACGGCCCGACGAAGGTCTCCACCCCGGCCGGCGTCGACGCGTACGTGGTCAGTCGGTACGACGACGTCCGCACGCTGCTCCGGGACAGCCGGCTCAGCTCGCGGTCGGCGCCGTCGGACCACGTCGTACCGGGCGCGGCCCTGGACCGGGAGGCTGACTCGGGCTCGATCCTGCACGCCGACGGTGCGGCCCACAGACGGCTGCGGCGGATGCTGGCGACCGAGTTCGCGGTCAAGCGGATGGAGGCGATGCGGCCGCGGATCGCCGCGATGATCGAGACGCAGCTCGACTCGATGCTTGCCGCCGGCGGGCCGGTCGACCTCGTGCAGGCGTTCGCGCTGCCGATCCCGTCCCTGGTGATCTGCGAGCTGCTGGGTGTTCCGTATGCGGATCGCGACGAGTTCCAGGAGCGCAGCGCCGTACTGGTCCGGGTCGACGGAGACCGGGACGAGATGATGCGGGTCAGTGACGAACTCAACCAGTACATGGTCGGGCTGGTGCTGGCGAAGCAGGCGGAGCGGTCGGACGACCTGCTGTCCCGGCTCATCACCCGTGGCGAGGAGCTGGGGGAGCCGTTGAGCCTGCCCGAGCTGGTGTCGATCGGGATCACGCTGCTCATCGCGGGGCACGAGACGACGGCGAACATGATTGCCTTGAGCACCCTCGCGCTGCTGCGGAACCCTTCGGAGCTCGACGCGCTCCGAGCCGACCCTGGGCTGGCGCCTGCGGCGGTCGAGGAACTGCTCCGGTACCTGTCGGTCGTCCAGTTCGGGCTGTTCCGGCACGTCACGGACGACCTGCCGGTCGGGGCCGCGACTCTGGAGGCGGGTGAGTTTCTGATCGCCGCACTGTCATCGGCGAACCGGGACTCGCGGGTGTTCGAGGACCCGGACCGGCTGGAGTTGCGGCGGCAGGCTCCGGCGCATGTCGCGTTCGGGTTCGGACCGCATCAGTGCCTCGGTCAGCAGCTGGCGCGGGTCGAGCTGCAGGAGGTTTTCACCCGGCTGTACGCGCGCATCCCGACGCTGCGACTCGCCGTACCGTTCGAGGAGATCGACTACCGGAACAACACGCTCGTGTACGGAGTGACAGCGTTGCCAGTCACTTGGGACGAGCCGCTACGGAGCGCGATCTGAACGGCTCTTAACCGAACCCTGGTCGGAACCTGATCCCAGGGCCGCTACAGTCGAGCCGGTGAGTGAGTACTCGAGGGAAGAACAACGCAAGCCCCGTGTCGCCGTCGTCTTCGGCGGCCGGTCGAGCGAGCACGCCATCTCCTGCGTCACCGCGGCGAACGTCCTGCAGGTGATCGACCGGGACAAGTACGACGTGGTCCCGATCGGCATCAGCACCAGCGGTCACTGGGTGCTGGAGAGCGGCGATCCGGAGCGGCTGTCGATCACCGACGGCAAGCTCCCCGAGGTCGACGTGACCGCGCTGCCGGTGCTGTTCGGCGCGAACCGCGAGCTCGTGGTCAGCGAGCCCGAGCAGGTCCCGAGCACGCTCGGCCAGGTCGACGTCGTCTTCCCGCTGCTGCACGGCCCGTGGGGCGAGGACGGCACTATCCAGGGCCTGCTCGAGATGTCCGACATCCGCTACGTCGGGTCCGGCGTCCTCGCGAGCGCGGTCGGCATGGACAAGCACTACATGAAGGTCGTCTTCCAGGGAGCCGGCCTCGAGGTCACGCCGTACGTCGTGATCCGCGACCGGGACTGGATGCGGGACCCGGACGCCTGCCGCGCGGCGGTCGACGCGCTCGGCTACCCGGTGTTCGTGAAGCCGTGCCGGGGCGGTTCGAGCCTCGGGATCAGCAAGGTGAACAGCCTGGACGAGCTCGACGAGGCGATCGCGGTCGCGCGGGCGCACGACCCGAAAGTGATCGTCGAGGCGTCCGCCAAGGACCCGCGCGAGATCGAGGTCGGCGTCCTCGGCGGCCTGGACGGCGGCAAGCCGGAGGTCAGCGTCTGCGGCGAGGCCGCGGTCTCCGGCGGCGGGCACGAGTTCTACGACTTCGAGACGAAGTACCTGCCCGAAGGTGAGGAGTACCTCGCCCTCTCGGTCCCGGCCGAGCTGCCCGAGGAGATCGCCGCCGACATCCGCGCGAATGCCCTGACCGCCTTCGACGCGATCGACGGCGAGGGTCTGGCCCGCGTCGACTTCTTCCTGGACGCGGACAACCGGGTGATCATCAACGAGATCAACACCATGCCCGGCTTCACCCCCACCAGCATGTTCCCGCGCCTGTGGGCCGCCTCCGGCAAGGACTACGCAACCCTCGTCGAGCACCTCCTCCAGCTGGCGATGACCCGCCCCACCGGCCTCCGCTGAGCTCACGGGTCACAGTCGGCTCGCTCGGGCGCGGAGGTAGCGCTGCTGCGGAACGCTTGTCGTCCTGGTCGCGGCCTCCTCGTACGCCGCTCGGGCGCCGCGGGTGTCGCCTGACATCTCGAGGAGGTGGGCCCGGACCGCCGCCAGGCGGTGGTCCGTGGCGATGCGGTGGTCGTGCTCGATCGAGGCCAGCAGCTCGAGGCCGTCGCCCGGGCCGCGGGCCATCGCGACCGCGACGACGTGGTTGAGGGCGACCATCGGGTTGTCGGTCAGTCGGAGCAGGACCTCGTACAGTGCGACGATCTGCGGCCAGTCGGTCTCGTCGGCGGACGGTGACTCGTCGTGGACCGCGGCGATCGCCGCCTGCAGCTGGTACGGCCCGACCGGCCCTCGCGGCAGCGTCGCCGTGATCAGGTCGACTCCTTCCCGGATCAGCTCCGGGATCCACAGCGACCGGTCCTGGTCCGCCATCGGCACGAGCTCACCGAGCGGACCGGTCCGCGCCGGCCGCCGGGCGTCGGTCAGCAGCAGCAACGCCAGCAACCCGGCCGCCTCGGCGTCGCCGGGCAGCAGCCGGTGCAGCATCCGCGCCAACCGGATCCCCTCGGCCGCCAACTCGACACGTTGCAGGCTCGGTCCCGTCGTACTCGCGTAGCCCTCGTTGAAGATCAGATACACGACCTTGAGCACCGCACCGACCCGCTCGTCGCGATCGACCGGCATCGTGAACCGCCCGCCGCCGTCCTGCACGCTCGCCTTCGCCCGGGTGATCCGGCGCGTCATGGTTGCCTCCGGCACCAGGAACGCCCGGGCGATCTCCGTGGTGGTGAGACCGCCGACCGCCCGCAGCGTCAACGCGATCTGCGACGCAGGCGACAGTGCGGGATGGCAGCACAGGAACAGCAGGACCAGCGTGTCGTCGGCGTCCCCGACCGGCTCGCCGTGCGGAGCCCACCGCGCGACGCGGTCCTCCCGCCGCTGACGGGCCTGCTCACGCCGCAGCAGATCCGTCAGCCGACGGGAGGCCACGGTGATCAACCAACCGCGCGGACTCTCCGGTACGCCGTCAACCGGCCACTGCTGTGTTGCCGCGAGCAGCGCCTCCTGCACCGCGTCCTCGGCCGTGTCGAACCGCCCGTACCGCCGGACCAGCGCGCCGAGCACCTGCGGCGCCAACTCCCGCAGCAGGTCCTCAGGAGCACCGCTCATCCCGGATCACTCCACCAGTTCGTCGGCACCCTCGGCGAGCGGCCGGATGTCGGCGTACGCCGTCGCGCGCGCGAACTCGGGCGCCGGGGTGTCCGCGAGCCGGGCCGCGATCTCGGTCGCTCGGTCGAAGGACTCGCACTCGACGATCCAGTACCCGGCGAGCACCTCCTGGGTCTCCGCGTACGGCCCGTCGGTGACCACCGGTACGCCGTCCTTCGACCCGAGCCGCCGGGTCAGCACCGGTGCCGACAGGCCGCGCGTCTCGACCAGCTCGCCGGACTCCATCAGCTCGGTGTTGAACTTGTCCATGAAGGCCGCCATCGCCGCGAAGTCCTCCGGCTTCCAGGCCGGCTTCCCGGTGTCCTTGCCCGCCATTCCGTCGTAGTCCTGCTGCGACGCGTACGTGAGGATCATGTACTTCATAGCTGTCTCCCGTCGTCCGGGCACCCACCGCGGGTACCTTCACCCGAGACGTCGCCCCCGCTGTCCGCAACCGGACACGGCCGGCAGATGAATCTTAGATACAGGGCGTGATGACCTTGTTGTGCTGCTGGATGCTGTCGGAGACGTCGGTGAGGGCGTTGGCTTCGGGGGAGTACTTCGCGGGGACTGCGATCTCCAGGTAGATCTCGCGGCCGATGGTGGTGAAGATGTAGCCGTTCTGGACCTGTTTCGCGAACCAGCCGACGCCGTTGACCTGGAAGCATTGGGACTGCGCCTCTGCCATGCCTGCGGGTGTGGCGACGCCGCAGGTGACCTCGATCGCCGGATCGCCGTACGCCGTGGTCAGCGGGCTCTCGGGCGAGGTCTTCCGGCGCTTCTGGTCGAGGACCTTCGCGGGCAGCGCCTGGACGAGCTGGGTGCAGGCGGCGGCCACCTCGGGCGCGGGGGAGGGGACCGGAACGGGCGCTGGACCGGAGCTGCACCCGGCGAGGACGATCACGCCGAGTGCAGCGAACAGGATTTTGGGCATAACGGAAGCAGGCGGGTCCCCTGGTGGAGGCTCAGATGTGGACGACGGGGCAGGTCAGCGTACGGGTGATGCCGGGAACGTTCTGGACCCGGGCAACCACCAGTTTGCCCAGCTCGTCGACGTTGCGGGCTTCCGCGCGGACGATCACGTCGTACGGACCGGTGACGTCCTCGGCCAGGGTGACGCCCTGGACCTCGGCGATCTGCGCCGCGACGTCGGCCGCGCGGCCGACCTCGGTCTGGATCAGGATGTAGGCCTGGACCACCACGTCGTTCTCCACTCAGTCGTCCTCAGCTGGCTCCGGCCGGCAGCGGTACTGCGAGACGGCCGGGCGTACTCATAGTTGCCCGGTCACGGTACCGCCTAGACTCCGGTCAGCGATATGGGAGGTCTGCTGACGTGACAGAGACGTTGGGGAGCACGGGTGAGTTCGGCCTGATCGCGGCCGTCACCAAAGGGCTGTCCACAGGTGAGGACGTCCTGGTAGGGCCGGGTGACGACGCGGCCGTGGTGGCGGTGCCGGACGGCCGCATGGTGATCACGACCGACCTGCTGGTGGAGGGCCGCCACTTCCGGCAGGACTGGTCGTCGGCGTACGACGTGGGCCGGAAGGCCGCCGCGCAGAACCTGGCCGACGTGGTCGCCATGGGCGCCCGGCCGACCGCGCTCGTGGTCGGCTTCGGCGGGCCCGCCGACCTGCCGACCGCCTGGGCGCTGGAGCTCAACCAGGGCATCGTCGACGAGTGCGAGCTGGTCGACGCGAGCATCGTGGGCGGTGACACGGTCCAGTCCGACAAGATCGTCGTCTCGGTGACCGCGTTCGGTTCGCTGGACGGCCGTCCGCCGGTGCTGCGCTCGGGCGCGCGGCCGGGCGACGAGGTCGCGTACGTCGGCAGGCTCGGCTGGGCCGAGGCCGGCTGGGCCGTCCTCGCGCGCGGGTTCCGCTCGCCGCGCGCCGTCGTCGAAGCGCATCGCCGCCCGCAACCGCCGTACGCCGAAGGCCCGCGTGCCGCGCTGGCCGGCGCCTCCTCGCTGTGCGACGTGAGCGACGGCCTGCTCTCCGACCTCGGCCATATCGCCGCCGCGAGCCAGGTGATCATCGACGTGCATACCAAGGCGCTGACCGTGCCCGAGCCGCTGCAGGCGGTCGCGGCCGCGACCGGTGTGGACGCGCTGAAGTTCGTGCTGACCGGCGGCGAGGACCACGCCCTGGTCGGCACCTTCGAGCCGGCCGACGTCCCGGACGGCTGGACCGTCATCGGGTCGGTTGCTGAGGGCAACGAGGAACGCCCGGCCGGGACGGTGACGGTGGACGGCTCGCCGTATGCTGACGAGACAGGACACGCCCACTTCAGGAGTTGAGATGCCGGTCGGGAGCGCACCGCCCAGAGTGCTGACGATCGCCGGGTCCGACTCCGGCGGCGGGGCCGGCATCCAGGCGGACGTCAAGGCGATGCTCGCCAACGGCGTGCACGGCATGAGCGTGCTGACCGCGATCACCGCGCAGAACAGCCTCGGCGTCCAGGGCGCCTGGGAGCTGCCGGAGGAGCAGGTGCGCGCCCAGTTCCACAGCGTGGTCGACGACATCGGCGTGGACGCGGTGAAGACCGGCATGCTGGCTTCCGAGTCGATGGTCCGGGTCGTTGCCTCGCTGCTGCGCACTCTGCCGCCGGATGTGCCGGTCGTGGTGGACCCGGTGTCGGTGTCCAAGCACGGCGACGCACTACTAGCCGCTGATGCGATGGACGCTGTCCGCTCGGAGATCGTCCCGCTCGCCACCGTCCTCACCCCGAACCTCACCGAGCTCGGACCGGTCGCCGGTATCGAGCTGGAGACCATCGAGGACCGAGAGCTCGCGGCGAAGCTGCTGCTGGACGCAGGCGCGCGGTGGGTGCTGGTGAAGGGCGGCCACGACGTCGGTACTGCGGCGGTGGACGTGCTGCACGGTCCAGGGGTACGGCGTTCGTACAGCGCGGTTCGCGCCGACAACAGGCACACACACGGCACCGGATGCACACTGGCCAGCACCATCGCGGCGTACCTGGCCCGTGGGTACGACGTACCGAGTGCGGTCGGTGCCGCGAAGGAGTACGTGACCGGAGCGATCGCGGCCGGGTTCGCGCTCGGCGACGGTATCGGTCCGGTCGATCACGCGTGGAGATTTCGAGGGAGAAGCAGTTGACGAAGCAGCAGCCCCCGGTAGACGGGTACTGCGAGCAGTGCGGCTTCAACTACGACACCGGTGATCTGCAGGGCACTGTGACCCTGCTGATCCGGCAGTCGGCGGACTGCAGCATGGCGTTGACGAAGGCCGCGGCCGGTCCGGACGCGAGCGTGGTGCGCCTGCGGCCGGAGCCGGAGGTGTGGTCGGCGATCGAGTACGCGTGCCACGTGCGCGACGTACTCGAGGTGCAACGGCTGCGGGTCGCGCAGTGCCTGGCGGAAGACCGGCCGGTGTACGCACCGATGGACCGGACCGGTCGGGTGAAGCAGGAGAAGTACGAGAACCAGGACCCGATGGAGGTGGCGGCCGCGCTGGTGCGGAACGCCAAGGACTTCGGTGCGGCGGCGCGGGTGCTGCGGCCGCAGGAGCTGGGGAAGCTGGGGCTGTACAACTACCCGGTGCGGGCGCCGCGCACGCTGGGCTGGATCATTCGGCACACCGCGCACGAGATCCAGCACCATCGGCACGACATCGTCGAGATCCTGGCGAAGGTGGAGCCGCCGATCGTCCCCAAGCCGAAGGTCGAAGAAGAAGACGTCGTCGACGCTGCCGTTGTCGAGGAGGCCGTCGAAGAAGTGGCCGACTAACGCTGGGCTACCCACGCGGCGATCGCCGGCTCGGTGGTGAGTTGGTCGAGAGCCAGTGCGGCCGCGCCGCGGAGCGGACCGTCAGGCTGGTGGGTAGCGGGCAGGACCGGCGGGGGAGAGCCGCGGTGGAACGTCATCAGCCCGCCCTGGTACGCCTCCGTGAATGCACGCTCGTCAGCCGCCCGCAGAGGGATAGCCAGGCCTCCGATGGTGACCACGTCCGGGTCATGCGCATTGACCAGACCGGCGATCCCGCTGCCCAGCGCTGACACCACTTTGGTCACTGCGGCGCGGGCATTCCGGTCTGTACGTCGCAGTACCTCTTCGGTGTAGGCGTACGGGTCGTCCGGTCGTCCCTGCTTCAAGTGCCGCGCCAGCGCGCGACCGTCGATCTCCAGGTCCCAGCACCCGCGCGCGCCGCACGGGCACGACCGGGACCGGTCGCCGAAGGGCATGTGGCCGTACTCACCGCCTGCCCCGGCTGCACCCTGCGCCGGCACGCCGTCGATCAGCAGCGTCCCACCGATGCCCACCTCGATGATGAGGTGCAGCGCCGTACCGGCTCCCGCCGCAGCGCCCGTGCGTGCCTCCGCCACGCCACTCAGCGTCGCGTCGTTGCCGGCGAGGAGCGGCAGACCGGTGCCTTCCGTGACGGTCTCCAGATCCAGCTCGGCCCACTCCAGAGTCGGCGCCTGCATCAGGTGGTTGTCCCGGATGGTGCCTGGTACGGCGAGGCTCACCATCCGCAGCCGATCGCCGTACTGCTGCCGCGCCTGCTCCACCTGGCGCCGGAGGTTGTTCAGCACGACCTGCGGGCGCCTGCTCCGGTGCCGGCGGTGCTGCAGGTCCTGCAGCGACCCGTCGAGCGTCACGACAGCACTCCGCCAACTGCTCTGCCGCAGGTCGAGCGCGAGCACCACAGGTCCCTGTGGATGCGCCTGCAGCAGTGTGGTCGGCCGGCCACGCCCCTGACTGGGAGCCGGCACCTCAGTCACCAGGTGTACGTCGCGGAGCCGAGCGGTCACCTCGGTCGCCGAACCCGTGCTCAGCCGCAGCGTCCGCGCGACCGCGGCGCGGGTGATGCCCGGCCGGCGGGACAGTTGGGTCAGCACGTCCGAAGCCGTCTGCCATTGTCCCCGGCGCACAGGATTCATAGCTGCCTTTCGTTCTGTCCCTGGATGAGTTTATGCTCGTGGGACGAGTTTAATGGGAGGGGTCATGGAGATCCGGGACATCCGCGCCGTCCTGTTCGACATGGACGGCACTCTGGTCGATTCCGACGCGGTCGTCGACCGCAGCTGGAGCCGCTGGGCGATCGAGTACGGCGTACCGGTTGCCGACGTGCTCGCGATCGCGCATGGCAGCCCGGCCGAGGCGACCATCACGCGGATGCGACCCGACCTCTCGCCTTCCGAGCGGGCGGCGGCGGTCGCGCGGGTGCTCGACATCGAGGTCGACGACGTGTCCGACGTGGTGCCGACTCCGGGCGCGGTCGAGCTGACCACGCTGCTGGATCGGATGGGTCTGCCGTGGGCGGTCTACACCAGCGCCTCGACCAGGCTGGCGAAGGTCCGGCTCGGCGCGGTCGGCATCTCGCCATCAATCCTGGTCACACTCGACGACGTCAGCCGCGGCAAGCCCGACCCCGAGGGGTACCTGCGCGCCGCTGAGCTGCTCGGGGCACCGGCCGTGCAGTGCCTGGTAGTCGAGGACACCGTGGTAGGCCTGACGGCAGGCCAAGCCTCCGGCGCCCTGACCGCCGGCCTGAAGAACATCCCCGCCGACATCCCCCTGACCGACCTGCACGAACTAGCCACCCTCTTCAAAACATCCCAACAACCACCCAGCGGCGCCGGATGACGATTGGCGACGGCGAGTTCGCTCGGGGGTGCGGGATGACGGCGGATGGGGGCTCGGTGGGCTCTGATACTCGTGGCGACGAGGTCCGGATCGGCATCGCGCTGTCCGCGATGGGGTTCGTGCTGGCCGGGCTCGGAGCGTGCGTCGCGATCCTCGCCCGCGACCTCGACGAACCGACGGGTCGGCTGGCGCTGTTGTCGTCGGGTTTCGCGGTCGGGCTACTGGTAGTCGCGGTGATCGGTCCGTGGCTGCTGCGATCGTGGCCGATGTCCAAGGTGCTCGCCTTCGGATCGATCGTCTGCGCGATCGGCGCGGTGCTCATCGCGGTCGCCCCGGTGTACGCCATCGTCATCGCCGGCGGACTGTGCGTCGGTCTGGGCGGAGCGCTACTCGTACTCGTCGCACCGCTGATGCTCAACGGCCCGACCGCCGCGGCCCGACTCAGTCGCGTCAACGCAGTCGCCAGCGGGACCGGCATCCTCGCACCCCTCACCATCGGCGCCATCGACGGCCTAGGCCCCAGCGGCCGCCTCGCCATGCTCGCCGCCGCCCCGCCCCTGCTCCTACTCGCCCTCCTCAATCGCCGCCCCACACGCCCACCCGCCGCCCAACGCACCAACCCGACGCCCACCTCCGCGGCTCAGCGACCCCACCCAATCCACTCCACCCGACCCACCTCCGCCCCAGCCGATCCAACCCACAGACCCGCCACCATCCCATCCAACTTCGCTGCGGCCGACCGAACAGGCGGGCGCGGCTCCGCAGTGAGCGACTCGGTGGATGGGCGCGAGCTGCCGTTGGCCGTGTTGATTGATTCTGCTCCGGCGGTTGGGCTTGGGCGGAAGTGGCGGGGGCGGGTGGGGCGGCAGGTTGTGGTGGATGTGGGGATCGGGTGGTTGCGCGTCGTGCTGTCAGTCTCGGTCGAGTTCTGCTTCGTGGTCTGGGCAGTGGCGCGGTTGGTGGCGACCGGCTTGCCGACAGCAACGGCTGCCCTGCTCGGGAGCGCGTTCCCGATCGGGATGGCGATCGGGCGGGCGATCGGCCCGATCCGCTGGCGCGGCTGGTCGCCCGTACTGCCCTCCGGCGCCCTCGCGGCCTGCGGCACCCTGATGGTCAGCCTGTTCGACACCCCGGCGATCGTCGCCCTCGGCCTGGTCGTGGCCGGTCTAGGCGTCGCCCCGCTCTATCCCGTCACCCTCGCCTCCCTGGTCGCAACGCCCGGACTCAGCTCAGCCCGCCTCTCCGCGATCGGCGCGCTGGCATCCGGCACGGCGATCCTGCTCGCGCCCGCGATCCTCGCAGTACTAGCGCGGGCCGTCGATCTGAGTACGGCGTACCTAGTAACGCTGCCGCTCATCGCCGTACTTTTCTTCCTCAGCCGTCGATCCGACCGGATCTCGTTCGTGTAGGGGGTGAAACGACCCGATCGACGAATGAGGTGGCGTGATGTCCGAACCGAAGGTCCTGCTGAGCGGTCTGGGAATGCCCGAGTCCGGGCGCTGGCACGACGGGCGGCTGTGGTTCTGCAACTGGATCGAGCAGCAGGTCGTGTCCGTCGACGCCGACGGCAAGACGGAGTACCTCGACGTACCGGTCGAGCGCCTGATGGGCTGGTCCATCGCGTGGCTGCCGGACGGCCGCCTGCTCACGACCGGCGACAAACTCCGGCGCTACGAGCCCGACGGGTCCATCACCGTGCTGGCCGAGCAGGGCGCCAACGAGATCGTGGTGGATGCCCGCGGCAACATCTATCTTGACGGAGCGGACTTCAACTTCTCCGGCGGCGAGGAAGCAAAGCCCGGCTGGATCAAACTGGTCACGCCGGACGGGCAGGTCCGGGAAGTCGCCGACGAGATCCAGTTCCCGAACGGGATGCTGCTGACGCCGGACGGCCGGACGCTGATCATCTCCGAGTCGTTCGCCGGCCGGCTGACCGCGTTCGACGTTGACCCGGACGGCGGGTTGTCCAACCGCCGCGTGTTCGCCGAGAACCTCGGCCCGGACGGCATCGCCCTCGACGCCGAGGGCGCCATCTGGGTACAGACCGGCAGCGAGGCCGTCGTCCGCGTCGCCGAGGGCGGCGAGATCCTGCAGCGCATCGACCTCGCCGAGAACCGGGCGCCGTTCGCCCTGGCGCTGGGTGAGTTCGACGGCCCGACCCTCTTCATCCTGACCGCCGAATGGCGCATGAACGAGGCCATCACCGACAACATCGCCCGCCTGACCAGCGGCCCGCGTACCGGCGAGGTGCTCACCGTTCCGGTCGCCGTCCCGCCTGCCGCCGGATAGCATCGCGGGCATGGAATGCTTCGCCGCCGGGCGGATCCGGCGCTGACACCGGCTCGCCGCTGCGCCTGAGCGCGCAGCGTGCCGGTTCCGCATGCCCGGGTTCTCCTTCGCTTGCGAGAGGCACATTCCATGCACGTTCGCACCTACGTCGATGCCGACCTGGCCCGGCTCATCGACCTGACCATCGATACCTTCGGGCCGTTCTACGAGGAATCGTTCCGCCCGCTGGTCGGCGAGACGATCTTCACCCACCAGCACGGCGAGTGGCGGGACGACTATCGGAAGCAGGTCGCCGGATTGCACGATCCGGCCCAGCGCAAGTACGTCGCGATCGCCGAGCAGGACGGCGTACTCCTCGGGTACGTCGCCTGGAGCGTCGAACCGGTCCGGCCGAAAGGCACGGTCGAGCTGCTGGCGGTCTCAGCGCCGTACCGTCGATCGAACGCCGCGACCGCGCTCTGCGAGCACGCCTTCGAGGCGATGCGCGCCGAGAAAGCGGAGTACGTCGAGATCGGCACCGGCGGCGACGACTTCCACGCCCCTGCCCGGGCCTTCTACGAGAGCCTCGGCTGCGTGAAGCTCCCGGTGGCGGTGTATTTCCGCGAGCTCTAGCTCGGTCGATGAAGCGCTTGAGCTAGTGCCTGATCATGCTCCGGCCCGTGGACGAACACTTCGGGCCGGAGCATGATGAAGCGATCAAGGCTGGGGGCTCAGAACGTCTTGAGGGGGAGCTGTGACCAACGACGACGTGCGGTCCAACGGAGGACCGTACCAGGACGATCCGGACGAGATGTCCCAAGAAGAGCAGGCGCGACTGCTCACCGAACCGAGCTTCGACCATCGGCTCGACGACGAATCCGAACTGCTGGAAAAGGAGTTCGGCCCACCCGAGCGCGGCGGGTACGGTCGCCCGCCCGTCGAGGACACCACCCCGGAGTACAGCGGAAGCGCCGGCTCATGAGCGGCGTCGAGGACATGATCCACCAGGCAGAACTCGACCTCGGCCTCGGTGAGCCGAACAAGATCCAGAAGTGGTACCGCGAGCACTGCGGATCGCCCGCATCCTTTCCGGGCAACTTCGCGTGGTGCGACGCGTCGGTCACCTACTGGGCCTGGCAGTCGGAGAACCAGACGGCGGTGACGTTCGGCGGCTTCTACGCGCTCACCACCGCACACGCGCACGCGTTCAAGGGCCACAGCCAATGGCACAAGGACGTCGCCGGCATCCAGCGTGGCGACATCGTCTTCTTCGACTGGGGCGGCACCGACGTCAAAGCGAAGATCGACCACGTCGGCATTGTCACCGGCGTCAGCGGCTCGAACGTCTACACGATCGAGGGCAACTTCGACGACAAGTGCGACCGCCACACCCGCAGGTCCGACGTGATCGCCGGGTACGGGCGTCCGTCGTACGTGCACACGCCCGGACCGCGCACCGGGTTGGTCACCTTCCCCGGTAAGTCCTTCTTCGTGATGGGACGCAAGAGCCCGATCATCGCGGCGATGCACGCGCGACTGATCGCAGTCGGGTGCAACAAGTACGAAACCCAGACGAACAAGGACGTCTGGGGAACCGGCGACCTCAAGTCCTACTCGGCCTGGCAACAGAAACTCGGCTTCCACGGCTCAGTCACCCAACCCGGCAGCGACGCCGACGGAATCCCCGGCCAAGAAACCTGGGACAAACTAAAAGTCCCCCGCACCTAACCCATCCCGACCCGATCCACGCAGGCCAGAGCTGCGGGGGGAGGCCTCGACGCATCGGCTGGTCCGCCACCAACACCATCTACGGGCCAGCCCGCGCAGCCGATTCCGCGCAGCCGATCCCGCCAGGCGGTCCGAGCCAGACGCGGTGCGATGCAGGCGGTCCTTTTACGGCCGGCCGGCCGCGCAGGCCGCTGGTTCGTACGTCGATCGGAGATGACACCAGCAAACGCCACCGCGGACGAGCGCACTCCGCCCACCAAGGGGTACGACTCCGCGGCGAGCGTCACAGGACCAGGTCGAGCCCCAAATGTATGTACCGCGACCAGCGACCCTGCACGCGCTCGCCTGTCGCGTGCCAGCCGCCCGACCGACGTACGCCTGGCCGCCGTCCGCCTGATCGCCGCACGCCTGACGGTCGTCCGTCTGACCGGCGCCTCGACCTCAGCAGCGAGGAAATGATCGAGGCGCTCATCGGAGATGTTGGTCGACTCGTGCCGGCCGATTGACGACGCCGACCACCAGCGCTGGTTCCGGCGATTGCACGTCGCTCCGCACGGCCCGAGATCAGTTGCTGTAGGCATCAGCTATGAAGCGAGGCGAGAGCTGTCCGGGTTAGCCTCGGCCGAGGGCCCTGCCGGTCCAACCGCCGAGGAGCCAGGCCCGGCGTCATCCAACGGCTCGGACGAGCGCCCGTCCGAGAGATCGACTGATGCCGTAGGCATGCGCTCGGCCAGATCGGTCGATGGCGAGGACGCGCGTTCGGACGGACCGGGCGAGAAGTCGGCCGACGGTTCGGGTGGCGGATCGGCGTTGGGATCAGCGGTTGAGATCTGCCGCGGGGCGGTCGGATGATCGCCGGGAGGCGTTGTGGGCTCACCCCAGATCGCCTGGTACGCCGCCTCGCGGAGGGACGTGGGCGTCTGATCGTCCACGTCCCGTGGATTGGGATGTGTGGAGGTTGTTACCTCAGCACCTGTACCGGCCGAGGGCAGTCGGCGAAGCAGTTCACGCGCGAGCGCAGACCGCCGAATCGCGGACTCCACGGCAGCTCTAGCGGCGGATCTGGCGCCAGCTGTCAGCTCCATCGGCCGGTTGTTGTGTGGTGTGCGTTGTGTCGGGCTGTTGTTGCCTAGCGTCGGGTCGGTCGGCTTGTGGGGGCGTGATGGGGCGTCGGTCGGTGGGTTGTTGTGCGGTGCGTGTTTGCTCGGTGTGGGTTGGGCATGCGTGGGCTGGGTGTGAGTGGGGTTGGCGGGCCCGGCGGGGGTTGGGTTGTGGGGCGGGCTGTTGTCGGATCGCGTGGCGGGTGGCGTGGCTGGGCTGGGCGAGGGATCGGGCGGCGCTGGGGTGGCTGGGGTTTTGGGGATTGTTGCTTGGTGAGGTGGTGGGTCGGCCCAGGTTGGGCGGGTTACCTCGACTTGGCCGTTGGTGATGGTGATGGTCCAGTGGCCGTTGTGTGTAGGTCGGTGTGGTGGCGGCGGCACAGTAGAGGCTGTCGCACGAATCCTCAGGCCTGGGGCCGGGGCTGGGGCGCGGGTTGGGTGTGTTGTCGGGTGGTCGGTGCGCTGGTCTGCCGGTTAGGCCTGGGCTGCTTGCTGCAGTTTGAGGAGGTTGTGGACGGTGCAGATCAGTCGCCATTCGCTGTGCACGGCCGGCAGGCTGCGGCGGGCGAAGGGGACTGCCCCCGGTTCGGTTGACTCCTGACCTGTGAGGACTTCGGTTCTTGCTGGAAGGATGTCTGTTATGCCGAAAGCCTTTCCTGAGGAGTTCCGTCGTGACGTGGTCGCGGTCGCCCGCAAGGGCGAGGCGCCGATCGCGCAGATCGCAAGGGACTTTGGGATCTCTCAGTCGTGTCTGACACGGTGGCTGAAACTGGCCGATATCGAAGACGGCAACCGCCCGGGCGCGACCCAGCAGGAGTCGGCCGAGCTGCGGGAGGCGAAGAAGAGGGTTCGGCAGTTGGAGCAGGAGAACGAGATCCTGCGCCGGGCTGCGGCCTACTTCGCCCGTGACATCAACCCAAAATGATGTACCCGCTGGTCCTTGACCTGGCCGCCGACAAGATCCCTGTCGCGGTGACCTGCCGGGTGCTCGGCTTCAGCAAGCAAGCCTTCTACAAGTGGCGTGCAAACCCTGTCACACCACGCGATTACGACGATGCCCACCTGATCAACGCCGCTCGCGAGATCCACGGCGACGACCCCGGCTTCGGCTACCGGTTCATCGCCGACGAACTCCCGGGCAAGGGCATCACCGCGAGCGAGAACCGGGTCGCCCGACTGTGCTCACAAGAACGGCTCTGGTCGATCCACTCCAAGAAACGCGGCCTGAACCGCAAAGCCGGCCCGCCCGTTCACGACGATCTCGTGAAGCGGGTGTTCACCGCAGCCGCGCCGAACCTGGTCTGACTGACCGATATCACCGAGCACGCCACGACAGAAGGCAAGTTGTATTTGTGCGCGATCAAGGATGTCTACTCCAACCGGATCGTCGGTTACTCCATCGACTCACGCATGAAGGCGTCCCTGGCCGTGACCGCCCTGCGTAACGCGGTCGCACTGCGCACACCCGCAGCCGGGCTCATCGTCCACAGCGACCGCGGCAGCCAGTTCCGGTCCAAGAAGTTCATCCGGGTCCTCAAAGCCCACCAACTACGCGGCTCGATGGGCCGGGTCGGAGCCTGCGGCGACAACGCCGCCATGGAATCCTTCTTCGCCCTGCTCCAGAAGAACGTCCTGGACCGGCAACGCTGGACCAGCCGCCACCAACTACGGCTGGCGATCGTCTCCTGGATCGAAACCAGCTACCACCGAAAGCGCCGGCAACGCCGCCTCGGCAAACTCACACCCATCGAGTTTGAGACAATTCAACCCGTCGCACTCGCGGCCTGAACCACCAAACCCCGCGAGTCAACTGAACCCGGGGCAGTCCCATTCGTGCGACAGCCTCAGCAGTACGAGGTTGGTGAGCTTGGTTTGGCCGCCGACGATCCAGGAGGTGAGGTGGTGGGCGTCGCACATGATTGGTGGTGCTCCGCAGACGACGCAGCCGCGGTCGCGGGTGTTCAGGGCGCGGCGCATGGCGCGGGTGACGAGGCGTTCGCTGCGGCCGACGTCGAGGGGTTCGGAGTTCGTGCCGAGCACGATTGGGATGATCTTCGCGTCGCAGGCCAGGCGGCGGATGGTGCCGGCGGAGAGGCCGTCGCCGTAGACGGTGTGACCGATCGCGTCCGCGGTTGCGGCTTTCAGGTCGTGCAGCTCGATGGTGACCGTGATGTTCGCCTTCGCTCCAAACCCAGGCACCACAGCACCCGTTGAACCACCCACCACACCACCCGTTGAACCACCCACCACACCACCTGCTGCAGCACCATCCATGCGGGTCGCCGTATGACCATCCGCTGTGGGGCGGGGGATGGTGGGGGTTGGGGTGCCGGCGTCGAGGGCGGTGGCCGCGAGGGTGAGAGTGGTGGTGAGGGCGTCGGCCTGGCGCTTTTCGCGGGTGCGGGGGTCGGGCTCGCCGTCGATGGTTTTGTGGGGGCGGGCGCCGGCGAAGATCATCGAGCGCAGGAGTTCGGCGTTTTCGTTGGCGAGGTAGCCCTTGAACTTCACGCCGCGGTCGGCGTTGGTGAGTGTGAGGGTTTCGCGGGCGTAGGCCTTCTGCTCTTCGGGTTCGGGGCCGTCGGAGTCGAGGATGTCTCGGGCCAGTTGGGCGGCTTTGCGGAGTTCGGCTGGGGGTAGTTGGCGGGCCAGACGCACCAGCTCGCGTTCGGCGACGTCGATGTCGGTGACCGGCACGGTGTCCGGGACCTTTTCCAGGGCGAACACGATTGCCTCGGCCTGCGCAGGGCGCATCCGCACCTCAGGCACAGACGGGTCACCACCGGCGTCGCCCGCATCGCCTGCCAGGTCGTCAGCCGGCTCGCCTGTCAGGTCGTCGGCGGGTTCGCCTGCCTGATCCCGTGCTGGGTCGTGTGCTTGGGCGCGCGTCGGGGCGGGGTCGGGGAGGGACGCGGTCACGGCTGGGTACTTGGGGAGAACTCGGGCGAGGCGTACGTCGCGGAGGGCGCGGTAGTGGTCGAGGCGGTAGCGGAACTCCAGGAGTTGTGCGGTGTCGCGGGCGCCGAGCTCTTCGGCATGGCCGATGCCGTCCAGGCCCGCGATCAACTGCAGGCGGAAGGTCTCCAATCGGGCCATCTCCGCGTCGACGAAGTCGAGAGAGTGCAGCATCTCGCCGCCACTCATCGACCACACCGGTCGCTCGCCCAATCGCTCCATACCCAAGAGGCTAGACACCACCACCGACAGTTTTCAAAGCCGGGATCCCCTTTGTTTCAAGGGGTTTCGGTTATCCACAGATTTGAATCTGTGGATAACCGACGCCATCATTTGCTGTAGGCAACCAAGAGTTAGGGCTTTGCGTACCTGCCGACCATGCGGACCAAGGTGTCGGGCGGGATGACCTTGACGTGCGGGGCGAGGCCGTTGACGACGCTCAGCACGCTGTCGACCGACTTGCTCCAGGCGTGCCAGACGACGATCGAGTAGCCGGCGGTGGAGTGCGGGTTGCGGGTGGCGGCGTTCAGTTCGGCGGTGACGGATGCCTCGTCGGCGCCGTCGAGGCCGTCCCACAGCATCGTGCGTGCCGAGATGACCGGCTTGCCTTCGGACCAGACGACCTTGCCCTTGAGGCCGTCGTACCGGGAGTACTCGAGGTAGATCAGGCCGTCGATCTCGCGGCGTTTGAGGTACGACGACCAGAGGGCGGTGTTCTCGAACGCGTTGAAGTCGATGATCTGCGCGACCGAGAGGTCGGCTCGGCCCATCGCTTTGGCCAGTGACGCGGTGTGCTTCTCGAGGGCGGCGGCGGGATAGCGGCTCGGGTACATGTAGCCGCCGCCGGATGGGCCGACGACCCAGCGGTCCTTCTCGGACTGTTCGTAGAACCAGCGCATCGCCGACGGCGCCAGGTCGATCAGCGAGGGTGAGATGCCCCAGCCGAGGTCGACCTCGCCGCGCCGCGGGCTGCCGAACCAGCGCGGGTCGGTCGGGAAGTCGCCCAACGCCCACTGGATGTTGTCACCGTCGGTGATCAGGAAGCTCACGTAGTGGGCGTTGGGATCCGGCTCCGGTTCGAGGGCCCTCCCCCCACCCCCTCCGCTCTGTCCCCCTGTAGTCGGTTGAGCGGTGGACGCTGCTGGGCGCAGGGCGGGGTCGAACGCGCGTCCGCGCTGCGTCAGGTGGTCCTCGCGGATGCCTGACAGCACCGACAGGTTGCGTGCGTGGTCGGCGGGCAGGGCTTTTACGCCCGTGCTCGAGTTGACCCCGATGAATGCGTCTTCGCCGTTCGAGGCGTCCCCCCAGCCGATGACGGTGCCGTCGTCGTCGAGCGCGTTGACCACCTCGGCGCGGAAGTCCGAGTTGCCGTCGAAGAAGGCGAGCGTCCCCGCCATCGTGACGTAGTCCCGGAGCCGCTCCGGGAAGTCGGCGCGCTGTTCGACTGCGACGTCGTGTCGCAGCCGGGGCCAGCACGTTTCGAACACCCAGCGGTCGTCCTTGTCCCGCACGTCCAGGACTTTGCGCAATCCGTGCTGGATCGCGAGTGCCTCCAAGCTTTCTTCGATGGCCACAGCACCCGTCACGCCGGCGAGCGTGGTCGCGACGTTGACCGACGGAGTGCCTGTACGGAAGAGAACATATCCGTGGACGCCGGACCGGCCGACGGTTTTCCACAGGTCCTCGGCCCGCACCCGGACGCCGTACTGCGAGACCAGGCCGTCGAGCCAGTGCTGGTAGCCCAAGGTCGGCAGGTTGAGGTACAGGGACTCGCCGCCGCGGCGCGCCATCAGGCCCTGCAGGGTCGTGGCGAGCGTCCGCTCAGCGGTGCTGAGCGAGTCCTCGGTCAGCACGTTCAGCACCCGCGGACGTGCACCCTTGGGGTACGGCGAAGAAGACGGCAAAGAAGCCGGCGACCCGAAGGCGAGCGACGGTGAGACAGCCGCACCGAGGCCGAGGCCGGCAGTGAGGCCGAGAAGACTCCGGCGGGAGAGCGTGAAGCGGTCGGACATGGGAGGCCTCCAGGGAGCGGCTGGTGGATGTCCTACGTTGTCAACTGTCCGGCGACGATGCCACAGCCGTCACTCCATCACAAGACCTCAGGCCGGAACCGGCAGTTCATAACGGCGAAGCAGGTCCGCCAGCGCGGGGACGCCGGCCGAGAGGTCATAGTGCTCCGCCTGCAGCCCGACGCTCGATGCACCCGCCACGTTGGCGACGTTGTCGTCGATGAACAGCACCGACGAAGCCGGCACGCCCAGCGACCCGAGGATGGCCCGGAAGTACGCCGGATCCGGCTTGGCCAGCCCGAGATCGCACGAGTAGAACGTCTGGTCGAACCAATCGCCGTACCCGCGCTCGTCCTGCATGATCGCCCGTCGGTACGCCTGCTGGTTGGTCGCGAGATGGCACTCGACGCCGGCCGCCCGCAAGGAAGCGATCAACGACACCACCCCGGGCTCCGCGGCGAACCAGCTCCACGGCTCGAGCGCCTCTTCGACGGACGCCGGCGAGTTCCACCGCCGCAGTACGTCGGCCACCGCGTCGCGGAAGTCGCCCTTGCCGACCAGCGACGGCTTCTCGGCCGCCATGAGGTCTGCGACGAATGCCTCTCGGTCGCCGGGGACGAGGGCGCCCAGCTGGGTCCACCAGTCGCGGCTGGGGCGCTGGATCACGCCGTCGGCGTCGAAGAGGACGGCGGTGACGGTTCGCATCATCATGAGACCAATCTTGTCACCGGAGCCTTGACCGGTTCAGTCGGTATGCGCTTACCTAATGGCTACGTAAACATATCTGGACACCTTCCGGCGAAATCCAACAGAAAGCGCCAGGTGAGGCTATGACGTTGAGCAGAAGGCACTTCCTCGCGGCCGGCGGCTCCGCAGCCGCAGCCGCCGCGGGACTCACCGGCTGCGGCTCCCGCAGCTCACTGGGCGGATCGAACGAGCTCAGCATGTGGACCTGGGTCGGGTCGGTCAACGACGGCCTGATCGGTCAGGCGGAGAAGGCGATCCCGGGGTACGACGGCATGAAGCTGTCGATGACCCGGATCGGCAGCAACTACAAGACCAAGGTGCTGACCGCCCTGGCCGGGAAGTCGCTCGTCCCGGACATCGTCGCGATCAACGATGACGTCGCGACGTACTTCCCGAACGCCGACCAGTTCCACGACCTCAACGACCTCGGCGCCAAGGAGCTCGAGAAGGACTTCCTGCCCTGGAAGTGGAAGCTCGGGATCACGTCGGACGGCAAGATGATGGCCTACCCGATGGACACCGGTCCGACCGCGCTGTTCTACCGCAGCGACACCTTCACCAAGGCCGGGATCGACATCGACCCCGCCGCGGTCGCCGGGCTCGCACCCGACTGGGATTCCTACATCCAACTCGGCAAGAAGCTCAAGCAGGCCGTCCCGGGCTCGTCGATCACCGACAACATCACCGGCATCTACGGCTACCGGATGGCGCAGCAGCCCAAGCGCTACATGACGTCGGACGGGCAGTACATCGGCGATCAGGACCACGTCCGGCAGGCCTTCGACCTCGCCGTCCGGGTGGTCAAGGAAGGGCTGTCCGCCAACGCGCAGAACTCGACCGACAAGAACGCGGTCGTCACCAACGGCAAACTCGTGGCCTACAACGCGGCCGTGTGGTGGGCCCAGCTCGGGCCGAAGAACGCGGCGCCGAAGACCAAGGGACTCTGGCGGGTGACGGCGCCTCCTGGTGGCGCCGGCAACAAGGGCGGGTCCTTCCTGGCGATCACGAAGTACTGCAAGAACCCGAAGGCCGCGTTCGCGTTCATCAGCTGGCTGGAGTCGGCGAAGAACCAGGCGCAGGCCTTCCTCGACCCGGTCCTGTTCCCGTCGACGCCGGCCAGCTACACCGACTCCCGGCTGAGCGCGCCCGACCCGTTCTTCGGCGGGCAGCAGATCGTCGACTTCTTCGCGGACTCCGCCAAGAAGTACCCGGGCGCGTACTTCTCGCCCTACGACACGATCATCGACACGCCGATCAGCTCCGAGCTCGTCAACGTCGAGGCGGCCGGCAAGGACCCGGATCAGGCCTGGGCGGACGCGCAGCGCCAGGTGGAGCGCGAACTCACCCGAGCGGGGGCGATCTGACATGGCTGTGACCAGCAAGGCTGTCCCGACCACGGTTACTGCGAGCGCTTCGGCGGCCGACAAGCCCCCGAACAAGTACAAGCAGGCGCTCCCGCAGTACGCCGCCGTCTCGCCGTTCTTCATCCTGTTCGCGATCTTCGGGGCGTTCCCGGTGCTGTTCTCGATCTGGATCTCGTTCCACTCCTGGGACGGCATCGGGCAGATGAAATGGGTCGGGCTGGAGCAGTACCACTACCTGCTCACCGACGCCACGTTCTGGAAGACGATCGGCAACACGCTGATCATCTGGGTGCTGTCCACCGTGCCGATGCTGCTGCTCGCGCTGGTGATCGCCAACGCGCTGCACAACGCGACCCGGCTCCGCACCTTCTACCGGATCGCCTACTTCATCCCGAACGTCACGTCCGTGGTCGCCATCACGCTCGTGTTCGGCTCGATCTTCAGCAACAACTTCGGCCTGCTGAACGCGTTCCTGCAATCGATCGGGCTCGGCCAGGTCGAATGGCTCACCCAGCCGTGGGGGATCAAGATCGCGATCGCCACCATCGTCACCTGGCGATGGGTCGGCTACAACGCGATCATCTACCTCGCCGGACTCCAGGCGATCTCGGCCGACGTGTACGAAGCCGCGAAAGTGGACGGCGCGAGTCCCCGCCAGACGTTCTGGCGGATCACCGTGCCGATGATGCGACCGGTCATCCTGTTCACCGCCGTCACCTCGACCATCGGCGGACTGCAGATCTTCACCGAGTCCCGCGTGCTGTTCGGTGACACCAGCAACATCGGCGGACCGGGCGACGCCGGCCTCACGATCGTGTCGTACCTGTACCAGAGCGCGTTCATCAAGAATCAGTTCGGGTACGGCGCCGCGATCGGCTGGGCCCTGTTCGTCCTGATCGTGCTGTTCAGCATCATCAACTGGCGGCTGATCGGCGGCAGCGACGACGAACGCCTGACCCGACGCGCCGCTCGGCGGGTGGAACGCAAGATCGCAGCCCAGAATGCCAAGAGGGAGGCCACAGATGTCCATTGAGCGCCTACGCACCGCCGTCGGCCACGTCGTGCTCATGCTCGGCGTCCTGGTCTCGCTGTTCCCCTTCTACTGGATGGTGGTGATGGCCTCCAACACCACCCCGGACATCTTCACCTATCCGCCGAAGCTCTTCATCGGATCCCATCTGTTCGAGAACATGGGCAAGGTGCTCGACAACATCGACTTCTTCGGCTCGATGCTGCTGACGCTGATCGCGTCGCTCGGTGTGACCGTGCTGGTGCTGTTCTTCGACTCGCTGGCCGCGTTCGCGTTCGCGAAGTACGACTTCCCCGGCCGGAACGTCCTGTTCGCGATCCTGCTCGCGACGTTCATGATCCCGACCCAGCTGTCGCTGGTGCCGCAGTTCGTCACGCTCGCCGAGTTCGGCTGGATCGGCTCGCTCAAGGCACTCATCATCCCCGGCGCCGCGAACGCGTTCGGGATCTTCTGGATGCGTCAGTACGCCAAGGGCGCGATCCCCGACGAGCTCATCTCCGCCGCCAAGGTCGACGGCGCGGGATTCTTCCGGCAGTACCTCACCGTCGGCCTGCCGGTCCTCCGGCCGGGTCTGGCCTTCCTCGGCATTTTCACGTTCATCAACGTCTGGAACGATTACCTCTGGCCGCTGATCGTGATGACGGATCCGAACCGCCTCACCCTGCAGGTCGCCCTCGACCAACTGAACGGCATCTACGGCACCGACTATTCAATGGTGATGGCCGGAGCCCTGATGAGCGTCATCCCCCTGATCGGCGTCTTCCTGATCGGCGCACGCTCCTTCATCGCCGATCTCGCGGCAGGCGCCATGAAGTTCTGACCTGAAACCACAAACCAACCACGGGATCTCTTTTGACTGACCAAACGCTCCGCTGGGGCATCATCGGCACCGGCAACATCGCTTCCCGGTTCGCCGGCCAGGTGCCGACGTCGAAGACCAACGAGGTCGTCGCCGTCGGCAGCCGCTCCCTCGACTCGGCCAACGCCTTCGCCGACAAGTGGGACATCGCGCACCGGCACGGTTCCTACGACGACCTGCTCGCCGACGAGACCGTCGACGCGGTCTACATCGCCACCCCGCACCCGATGCACGTCGAGTGGGCGATCAAGACCGCCGAGGCCGGCAAGCACGTGCTGTGCGAGAAGCCGCTCGCGATCAACCGGGCCTGGTCCGAGGCGATGATCGAGGCCGCGGTACGCAACGACGTCTTCCTGATGGAGGCGTTCATGTACCGGTGCCTGCCGCAGACCAAGCTGGTCGCCCAGCTCGTCCGCGACGGCGAGATCGGCACGGTCCACCAGATCCAGGCCACCTTCGCCTTCGCCGCCGGATTCCGGCCGGAGAGCCGGATCTTCGCCGACGAGCTCGCCGGCGGCGGCATCCTCGATGTCGGCGGCTACCCGGTCTCGTACGCGCGGCTGATCGCCGGCATCGCGGCCGGGCAGCCGTTCGCCGACCCGGCCGCGGTCAGCGCCGTCGGCCACGTCGGCGAGACCGGCGTCGACGAGTGGACGGTCGCCACGCTGTTCTTCGACGGTGGCATCACCGCGCAGGTCAGCACCGGCGTACGGCTGTCCGACCAGAACCAGGTCCGGATCTTCGGCAGCGAGGGCTACCTCGTCGTCGAGGACCCGTGGTTCGGCGGCGACGGCAAGCCGGCCCACGTCACCCTGCACAAGGTGGGGGAGGAGCCGCGGGACATCTCCGCGGAGCCGGCCCTCATCTACACGGCCGAGGCCGAGGCGGTGCAGGCAGCGATCCGGTCGGGCGCGAAACAGGCCCCGGAGATGAGCTGGGCCGACACGCTCGGCAACCTCACCGTCCAGGACCAGTGGCGGGCGGCGATCGGGCAGCAGTACGCGAGCGAACGCGACGACGCGGTCATCCCGACCGCGACCGGACGTCCGCTCACCCGGCGCGACGACGCCCCGATGACCTATGGGAAGGTGCCCGGCCTGGACAAGCAGGTGTCCCGGCTCGTCATGGGCGTCGACAACCAGCAGACGCTGCCGCACGCCGCGGTCATCTTCGACGACTTCGTCGAGCGCGGCGGTACGACGTTCGACACGGCGTACATCTACGGCGGCGGACGCGGCGAGAAGCTGCTCGGGCAGTGGATGACGTCCCGCGGCAACCGCGACGACGTCGTTGTCATCGGCAAGGGCGCGCACACGCCGTACTGCGACCCCGAGTCGATCACCCGCCAGCTGCACGAGAGCCTCGAACGACTGCAGACCGACCACGTCGACCTGTACCTGATGCACCGCGACAACGAGGAGATCCCGGTCTCCGAGTTCGTCGACGTCCTCAACGAGCACTTCAAGGCCGGCCGGATCAAGGCGTTCGGCGGCTCCAACTGGTCGCTGGAACGCTTCGACGCCGCCAACGCGTACGCCGAGGCGAACAGCAAGCAGCCGTTCACCCTGCTCAGCAACCACCTCAGCCTCGCCCGCGCGTACGACGTACCGTGGGCCGGCTGCCGGCACGTGTCCGACGACGAATCGCAGGCGTGGTTGCGGGAACGGCAGGTCGCGCTGTTCCCGTGGTCGAGCCAAGCCCGCGGGTTCTTCACCGGCCGGGCCAAGCCGGAGGACACGTCGGACTCCGAGCTCGTGCGCTGCTTCTACTCCGACGAGAACTTCGGCAGGCTGGACCGGGCGCGGGAGCTCGCGAAGGCCAAGGGAGTCGAGCCGACCGCCATCGCTTTGGCGTGGCTGCTGCACCAGCCGTATCCTGTATTTCCGCTGATCGGGCCGCGGCACGTCAGCGAAACACGCACCTCGACACCGGGTCTTTCGGTGTCGTTGACCGAGGACGAAGTGGCCTACCTCACGTCCTGAAGCCGAATTGGTGGCCCGCTGACACCCATGTAACATGGTCTGTCGGTGTCACGACCCTGAACACGGAGAATCATGTCTAAGAAGTGCGATGTCTGCGGCAAGCAGCCGACGTTCGGCAACAGCGTTGCCCGTCTGGGTAAGGGCGCGATGATCCGGCGGGTCAAGGCTCGTACGCCCCGCCGTTTCAACCCCAACATCCAGCCGGTCCGGGCGATCATCAAGGGAACCCCGACCAAGCTGAAGGTGTGCACGTCCTGCATCAAGGCCGGCAAGGTCCAGCGCGTCGTCGGCTGATCACCAGCTTTTACTCCGTGTAGGGCCTTTCGACCAGGCGCCCGGGTTCGCCCCGGGCGCCTAGTCGTGTTTGCGCGCCACCACCGTGATCTCGTTCCGGTTGTGATGCAGCTGGCGGGCATGCAGTACGTCGTACCGCTCGCGAAGCACGTCGATGCCGCGCCGGGCGCCGTCGAGCGGATTCTTGCCGCCGCCCTTCAACGTGACGATCGCCAGACCGCCGCGATGCAGCTGAGCCGCCGCGTCGAGCATCATCCGGGCGCTCATGACCTGATCCATCCGCATGTCGTTGACGACCACGTCGAAGCGGACCCGGTTCGCCGCGAAGAAACGCCCCGCGGTCGTCGCCTCGTGATGGATCCGCTGATCGCCCCGCAGCCGCGGGTCCAGCGAACCCGGGTCCACCGACCACACCTCTTGCCCGTGCTGCCGCAGGATCCGCGTCCAGCCGCCCGGCGACGCGCCCAGGTCGACCGCCTTCCCGCCCGGCGACAGCTCCAGCCCGAAGGTCGCGATCGCCTCCTCCAGCTTGAACTCCGACCGCGACACCCGCTCGTCCCCACGAGCCAGCCGCATCCGCCCACCCGGCCAGTCCGACAGACTGTCCGCCAGCCGGTTCACGCCGATCAGCAACTGCTTCCCGGCCACGACGCCGGACACGACGACGTCCTGGCCGGACCGGGTGCTCGTCACCCCACGGCCGGCCAGCGCGTCGACGATCAGGTGGTGGTAGGAGCTGCCGGTGCCGTCGACCCAGGTCTGTACCGCGACCGACCTGGCCGAGATCTCCTCGAGCAGCGTCGTCGCGAGCTCGGACTCGGTCGGCAGGTCGTCCAGCGGGTAGCCGGCGATCTCCCGGGTCAGGTGCCGGACGAACATGATGCGGCCTTCGTCACACGCCGCCGCGAACTCCTCGACCGGAACCGCGGTGTCGGCCAGCCGGGCCACCTCGGCTCCCAGCCGCTCGAACCGGTGCTCACCAGGAAACGCCTCCCGGATCTCGCGGACCGCGTACCGGTAACTGTCGGACGCGAACGAGAACAGAACGGAGCGAGGCACAACACATCGTAAACGCACCCGTCGAGGGCATACCGGGCGCTCCCGTGCGTGCTGCGCGGCACTCGACGGGCACCTCGGCGCACTGGGGCCAAGGTCACGATGCTCCGCATCGAGCCCTCGTCCCCAGCACGCCGAGGCACTCCGCCGAGCACCTGCTCGCGACTGCACGGGAGCGCCCGGTATGCCCTAATCTTCCCGGCGTGGAGGAACTGACGGTCGAGGTACTGCGGGCCTGGGCCCGGACGGCGCTGGCGGAGCTGGCGCGGGCCCGGACCGAGATCGACGAGCTGAACGTGTACCCGGTCCCGGACGGCGACACCGGCACCAACCTCTACCTGACCTGGGAAGCCGCCTGCGACGCGCTGCCCAAGGGCGAGCTGACGTTCACCGAGGCGATCCAGGCCTTCGGCCGCGGCGCCCTGCTCGGCGCGCGCGGGAACTCCGGCGTGATCACCTCCCAGCTGATCCGGGCCTGCGGCCTCCGCCTCAACGAGAACCTCCCGCACCACCAGACCGACGGTGTCCTCGCCGACCCCCGGATGAGCGAACCCGCCGCCTTCGCCGACGCGCTCAAGTACGCCGCCGACGCCGCGTACAGCGCGGTCGCCCAACCCGTCGAAGGCACCATGCTCACCGTCGCCCGCGCCGCCGCCACCGGCGCGATGACCGCCGCGAACGACGGCAAGACCCTCGCCGACGTCTGCCTGGCCGCCGTCGCATCCGCCCGGCAGGCCCTCACCAAGACCACCGAACAGCTCGAGGTACTCCGGCGTGCGGGCGTCGTCGACGCCGGGGGAGCCGGTCTGGTGGTGATCCTCGGCGCGATGGAGTCCGTGCTCACGGGCCAGGTCGTCCGGGTGGATGTGCCGGCCAGAGTCGAGCCCCAAGGTGAGAGCGCCGAGGCCGAGGACGGACCGGCGTACGAGGTGATGTACCTGCTCGACGCGCCCGACGACAAGGTCGGCGACTTCCGGCAGACGCTGGCCACGCTCGGCGACTCGGTCGTCGTGGTCGGCGGCGACGGGCTCTGGAACGTCCACGTCCACACCGACAACGTCGGCGCCGCGATCGAGCACGGAATCGACATCGGCCGCCCGCACCGCATCCGGGTCACCCACTTTGACGACCAGGCCCACCACCACGAGCCCGCCCCGGGCCGGGCCATGATCGCCGTCGTCGCCGGTGACGGACTGGCCGACCTGTACGTCGAGGCCGGCGCCCGGGTCATCCGCGGCGGCCCCGGCCGGCGCTGCTCGACCGGCGAACTGCTGCAGGCGATCGAACAGTCCCAGGCACCCGAGATCGTGATCCTGCCCAACGACCAGGATTCGATCGCGGTCGCCGAGGCCGCCGCCACCGCCGCCCGCCAGGACGGCATCCGGGTCGCCGTCATCCCGACCCGCGCGCAGGTCCAGGGTCTGGCCGCGATCGCCGTCCACGACCCGGAGCGCAGTTTCGACGACGACGTCGTACACCTGTCCGCGGCCGCCGGACAGACCCGGCACGGCGCCGTGACCATCGCGATCAAGGACGCCTGGACGATGGCCGGCCGCTGCCGGACCGGCGACGCGCTGGGCGTGGTCGACGGCGACTTCGCGCTGATCACCGAGGATCTGGAGACCGCCGCGGTCGGTGTCGTCGACCGGCTGCTCGGCGGCGGCGGCGAGCTGCTCACCATCGTCACCGGCCGGGATGTGCCCCCCGGCCTGGCCGAGGCTGTGGAGCGGCACGTCCGCCGGCAGCGCAAAGATGTCGACGTCGTGGTGTACGACGGAGGGCAGGACAGGTACCCGTTGCTGATCGGGGTCGAATGAAGAACGACACGGAGCGGAAGCTGCGAGACTTCCTCGGAGCCAAGACCGCCAAGACCTTCGCCGACGTGCTCGAGATCGAGACCGTCGGCGAGCTGCTGCGGCACTACCCGCGGCGGTACCTGAAGAAGGGTGAGCTGACCCCGTTCGACGAGCTCGAGGTCGGCGACCAGGCGACCGTCAACGGGCGGGTCAAGAAGGTCACCGTGCGATCGCTCGACACCAAGGCCGAGATCCCGCTCACCGACGTCCAGAAATGGGCCCGCCGCAAGACGCTGACCAAGGTCGTCGTCACCGACGGCCGGCGCGACCTCGAGCTGGCGTTCTTCAACCAGCCCTGGCTGGCGACCAAGCTCACGCCCGGCACCGCGGCCCTGTTCTGGGGCGAGGTGACGATGTTCCGCGACACCATGCAGCTGAAGGGCCCCGGCACCGAGATCCTCGACGAGGACGACCTGACCGAGGCCGAGATCGAACGCCGGGCCCGGCCGTTCCGCCCGCTCTACCCGGCGACCGCGAAGTTGCCGACCGCCACGATCGAGCGGTCGGTCAAGATCGTGCTGGACAGCCTGGACGAGCGGCTCGACGACCCGATCCCGGACCTGATCCTGCGCAACGAGCAGCTGCTCAGCCTGCGCGAAGCCCTGCAGAAGGTGCATCTTCCCGACACCGAGAAGGACATCCAGGACGCGCAGCAGCGGTTCCGGTTCGAGGAAGCGCTGGTGATGCAGACGATCCTCGCGCAGCGCCGCGCCGTCACGGATGCGCTCAACGCCGTACCGCGGCCGCGGGCCGAAGGCGGTCTGCTCGACGAGTTCGACCAGCGGCTGCCGTTCCAGCTGACCGAGGGCCAGGCCGAGGTGGGGGAGGAGATCTTCGCCGACCTGGCCCGTCCGCACCCGATGCACCGGCTCCTGCAAGGTGAGGTCGGCTCCGGCAAGACCGTGGTCGCGCTGCGGGCGATGCTGTCCGTGGTCGACAACGGCGGTCAGGCGGCGCTGCTCGCTCCGACCGAAGTGCTCGCCGTCCAGCACCACAAGACGCTGACGAAGATGCTCGGCGACCTGGCGGAGCAGGGGATGCTCGGCGGCGCGGAGCATGCCACCAAGATCGGTCTGCTGACCGGCTCGCTGAACGCGGCAGGCCGCCGTACGGCGATGCTCGATGCCGCGAGCGGTGCGGCGGGGATCGTCGTGGGCACGCACGCGCTGCTCGAGGACAAGGTCCAGTTCGCCGACCTCGGGCTCGTCGTCGTCGACGAGCAGCACCGGTTCGGCGTCGAGCAGCGGGCCGCGCTGAGCGCGAAATCCGGCGAGAACACCCCGCACGTCCTGGTCATGACCGCCACCCCGATCCCGCGGACCGTGGCGATGACGGTGTTCGGCGACCTCGCGGTCTCGACACTCACCCAGCTCCCCGCGGGCCGGTCGCCGATCCAGTCGTCGGTCGTCCCCGCCAAGGAGAAGCCCGAGTGGCTCCAGCGCGCCTGGACCCGGGTCCGCGAGGAGGTCGGCAAGGGCCACCAGGTGTACGTCGTGTGCCCGCGGATCGGCGACGACGTCAAGAACGCCGGCGACGAGGAAGGCGAGTTCGCGGCCGGCGAGGAGGAACAGGCCGGCGGCAAGAAGCAGCAGGCGCGGCCGCCGATCTCGGTCATGCAGGTGGCCGAGGCCCTCGGCGAGATCCTGCACGACCTGCGGGTCGAGATCCTGCACGGGCGGCTGCCCGCGGACGAGAAGGACGCGGTGATGTCCCGGTTCGCGGCCGGCGACGTCGACGTACTGATCGCGACCACGGTGATCGAGGTCGGCGTCGACGTACCGAACGCCTCGACGATGGTGATCATGGACGCCGACCGGTTCGGCATCTCGCAGCTGCACCAGCTGCGCGGCCGGGTCGGGCGGGGCAAGGTGCCGGGGTTGTGCCTGCTGGTCACTGATCTGTGGCCGGGATCGCGCTCGTACGGGCGCCTCGACGCCGTCGCGTCCACCACGGACGGCTTCGAGCTGTCCCGGATCGACCTTGAGACCCGGCGCGAGGGCGACGTGCTCGGCGTGGCGCAGTCCGGCCGTCGAAGCAGCCTCAAGCTGCTCAGCGTCCTCCGCGACGAGGACATCATCCTCGCCGCCCGCCACGTGGCGAATTCGATCGTCTCGGTCGACGCGGACCTCGCCGAGTACCCAGTACTACGGTCTGTAGTACGGGCCGCTCTGGAATCGGAGACCACCGAGTACCTGGAGAAGACGTGACTGTGTTGAATGCCGCGCCTCCGGCGCGGGGGTCACGGGGCTTTTGCTCCCGTTCTTCCCTCGTCGCTCCGGTCGCTTCGCTCCCTCCGCTCCTCAGTCCAGAACGGGAGGCCCCGTGACGCGGATTGTCGGGGGAGCGGCCGGTGGGCGGCGGATCGCCGTGCCGGCCGGGAGTGGGACCAGGCCGACCGCGGACCGGGTGCGGGAGGCGCTGTTCTCGTCGCTCGAGTCGGAGTTCGGCAGCTTCGACGGGCTGGCCGTGCTCGATCTGTACGCCGGGTCGGGGGCGATCGGGCTGGAAGCGCTGTCCCGTGGCGCCGCGGACGTGGTGCTGGTCGAGTCGGACCGGCGAGCCGCCGACGTGATCGCGGCCAACATCAAGGTGGTCGGGCTCCCCGGCGCGAAGCTCGTGACACGCCCGGTCGAGAAGATCACTGCGGGTGACACCCCGGTGAAGTTCGACCTGGTGTTCGCGGACCCGCCGTACAAGCTGGAGACGAGCGAGCTGCAGCACCTGCTGACCGACCTGGCGGAGCGCGGATGGCTGGCCGACGACGCGGTGGTGGTCGTCGAGCGGGGCAAGCGGGAGCCGTGGGAGTGGCCGGAAGGGTTCGCCGCGCTGCGGGACCGCAAGTACGGCGAGGCCCGCCTTTGGTACGGTCACCGCCATGGCTAAGGCCGTCTTTCCAGGGACCTTCGATCCGCCCACCGTGGGGCACCTCGACATCGTCACCCGGGCGGCTGCCGCCTTCGACGAGCTGATCGTCGCGACCGGGGTGAACCAGTCGAAGAACCGGCTGTTCGCGCCGCAGGAGCGGATCGAGATGCTCACCGAGCTGATCGCGCCGTTCCCGAACGCGCGGGTCGGCACCTTCGAGGGGCTGCTGGTCGACTACTGCCGGGCCGAGGGCGCCGGCGTCATCGTGAAGGGCCTGCGCTCGGCCGCCGACTACGATTACGAGTTGCAGATGGCGCAGCTGAACCGGCGGATGACCGGAGTCGACACGATCTTCTTCCCGACCGCGCCGGAGAACGCTTTCATCTCCTCCAGCTGGGTCAAGGAGATCGCCCGCCTGGGCGGCGACGTGAGCACCTTCGTCACCCCGGCCGTTCACTCCCGGTTACTGAACAAGTTCTAGCCCGACCCCGAATTGGGCGCAGCGCCGCGGAGTTGGTAATGTAGAGCACCGGTCTCGACGAGACCGAGTTCTTGCCTGCCCACGCCTGAAAGGTTTGCTCTGAGCGTCTTGGACCCGCGGTCCCCACTCGTGATCGACACGCACGAGCTGTCACGCCGCGCCGGGTCCCAACGCGAAGTCACTTTCATGGCGCCGGCGCCGGCAAATCTCGGAATCGACGTGATCGGCGTCCCCGAAGGCGATCCGATCCAGTTCGATCTACGGCTGGAATCGGTGGTCGAAGGGGTGCTCGTCACCGGTACGGCCCGCGGCCGTCTGGTCGGGGAGTGCGCGCGGTGCCTGGTCGATATCGAGGACGAGTTCCTCGCTGACGTCCAGGAGCTGTACGTCTACCCGGAGAGCGAAGCCGAGCCGGACGAGGCCAGCCGGATGGAGGGCGATCTGATCGACCTCGAGCCGGTGCTGAGGGACCAGGTGGTGCTCGCACTACCGTTCCAGCCGCTGTGTACGGACGACTGTCCGGGTCTGTGCCCCGACTGCGGGGTACGCCTGGCGGACGAGCCCGGCCACCAGCACGAGGACGGTGTCGACCCGCGGTGGGCCGCCCTCGGCGGGTTGCTCCAGAACGACCAGCAAGACAACTGAAGACCGAACACACGCCAGCCAGCCGGCCGGGTCCACCAGCCCCCGGCCGAACCGAGGAGTCATAACCGTGGCCGTTCCGAAGCGGAAGATGTCGCGCAGCAACACCCGTAGCCGCCGGGCCCAGTGGAAGACCACTGCCCCGTCGCTGGTGACCTGCGTGAACCCCGCCTGCCGCGCCAAGCACCTGCAGCACACCGTTTGCCCCAACTGCGGCCAGTACGGCGCCAAGGGCGAGCGTCGCCAGGTCGTCGAGAGCTAAACGGCACCAACCCAGTGAACTCTGCCAACGAAACGGGGCTCTACGCCGAGCTGAACCAGCGGCTCGGCGTATCGCTGGCTGACGAATTGCTGGAGCACGCCTTCACCCACCGCTCGTACGCGTACGAGAACGGCGGGTTGCCGACCAACGAGCGGCTGGAGTTCCTCGGGGACTCCGTGCTCGGCGTCATCGTCACGGAGTCGCTGTTCCGGAACCACCCGGACCTGTCCGAGGGCCGACTGGCCAAGCTACGGGCCGCGGTGGTCAACATGCGTGCGCTCGCGGGTGTCGCCCGCGAGCTCAACCTCGGCAAGTACCTGCGGCTCGGCCGCGGTGAGGAAGCCACCGGCGGCCGCGACAAGTCGTCGATCCTGGCCGACTGCGTCGAGGCGCTGATCGGCGCCGTCTACCTGGACCGCGGCTTCGAGGTCGCGGGCAGCGTGGTGCACCGGCTGTTCGACGACCTGATGGAGTCGTCGGCCCGGCTCGGCGCCGGCCTGGACTGGAAGACGTCGCTGCAGGAGCTGGTCGCCCAGCTCAGCGTCGGCGTCCCGGAGTACGTGATCGCGGAGTCCGGACCGGACCACGCGAAGACGTTCGAGGCCCGGGTCCGGATCGGCTCCGACACGTACGGTCACGGCATCGGCCGGAGCAAGAAGGAAGCCGAGCAGCAGGCCGCCGAGACCGCCTGGAAGGCCCTGCGCGCGGCGCATCCCGACACGATCGATCCGTCGACCCAGCCCTGAGGTGCCGGAACTTCCCGAAGTCGAGGTCGTCCGCCGGGGGCTCGCGCAGTTCACCACCGGCCGGACGATCGACGCCGTCGAGGTCCTGCACCCCCGTCCGGTACGGCGGCACGCCGCAGGGCCGGACGACTTCGTGGCCCGGCTCAAGGGCCAGGTGTTCGCCGAGCCGGCCCGCCGCGGGAAGTACCTGTGGCTCCCGCTGGTCTCCGGGGATGCCGTTCTCACCCACCTCGGGATGAGCGGTCAGTTCCGGGTCCAGCCCGTCGGCGCGCCCGACGAGCCGCATCTCCGGGTCCGATTCCGCTTTGCGGACGACCTCGGAGAGGTCCGTTTTGTGGACCAGCGGATGTTCGGTGGTCTGTCGTACTCCGAGGGCGGTGCCGAGCTGCCCGCCGAGATCGCCCACATCGCCCGCGATCCGTTCGATCCTCTGTTCGATCCGGAGGCGGTGACGGCGAAGATCCGGCGTCGGAAGACTGGCCTCAAGCGGGCGTTGCTCGACCAGACCGCGGTCAGCGGGATCGGCAACATCTACGCCGACGAAGCGTTGTGGCGGGCGAAGCTGCACTACGCCCGGGCAACAGATTCGCTGAAGCCCTTACAAATCAAGGGGATTCTCCAGCAGGCGCACGAGGTGATGGCCGAGGCGCTGACCGTTGGTGGCACCAGCTTCGACGCCCTGTACGTCAACGTGAACGGGGAATCCGGGTACTTCGAGCGCGGCCTGAACGTCTACGGGCAGGAGGGATCGCCGTGCCCGCGGGACGGGCGGCCGATCCGTCGCGAGCCGTTCATGAACCGTTCGTCGTACCGGTGCCCGAAATGTCAGCCCGTTCCTCGCCACGTTCGCTGGTGAGCGAGGTATCGTTAATAAACGTGGCCCAGGTTGACCCGTCGCCCCCGCCGGTGTCACCCTGAAAGACGGCACACATTTTCAGCGCTCCTTCATGACCAGGACCTGGAGCGCACCCGGCCAGAACCCTTCCGGAGGACAGCACAATGGCCAAGGCTCTTCTAGGGCATCTTGGAGGCACTGACCCGCGCATGCTCGAGCAGGTTCGTCTGCTCAACCGGCGTGTCGCCGACCTGGAGGCGCACGTGATGCGTCTGCAGGCAGAGAACGACCACCTCGTCGCACAGATTCACGAGGGTCGCCTGCTGACCGTCGACGAGGCTTTGCGCGCCCCCGCTTCGGTCTGAGGACCCTAGCCCGCGACAACAGAGAATTTGCATCTCGACCGTCCGCACAACCACGGCGGTGGCCCCCGTCCGGGCCTCCGCCGGTTCTATGTTCAGCTTCTGTTGCCCTTACAGCCGGCCCGTTCGCACCGGTCGGCCTCCACAAGTTCGCGCGCATCTGTTTGTAGACTGCACAGCGGAACTACTTCCCCCGGGTAGCGGCACGAGCAGTTACGACGGTTCCTTCGGTATCGTCTGTCCTTTCACGGGTTGGAGAGCTTCGCCTTGTACCTGAAGAGCATGACGCTCCGGGGATTCAAGTCGTTCGCGTCCGCGACGACGATGAACTTCGAACCAGGCATCACCTGCATCGTCGGGCCGAACGGCTCCGGCAAGTCCAACGTCGTCGACGCACTGGCCTGGGTGATGGGTGAGCAGGGCGCGAAGTCGCTGCGCGGCGGCAAGATGGAGGACGTCATCTTCGCCGGCACCTCCGGCCGCGCCCCGCTGGGCCGCGCCGAGGTGGTGCTCACCATCGACAACACCGACGGCGCCCTGCCGATCGAGTACGCCGAGGTGACGATCAGCCGGACGATGTTCCGCAACGGCGGGTCCGACTACCAGATCAACGGCCAGAACTGCCGGCTGCTCGACGTCCAGGAACTGCTCAGCGACTCCGGTATCGGCCGCGAGATGCACGTCATCGTCGGCCAGGGCCAGCTCGACTCGATCCTGCGCGCCACGCCCGAGGGCCGGCGCGGATTCGTCGAGGAAGCGGCCGGCGTCCTGAAGCACCGCAAACGCAAGGAAAAGGCGATCCGGAAGCTGGAGGCCACCGAGGGCAACCTGCACCGGCTCGGCGACCTGATCGCCGAGATCCGCCGCCAGCTGAAGCCGCTCGGACGCCAGGCGGAGGTGGCGCGCCGAGCAGTGACGATCCAGGCGGAGGTCCGGGACGGCCGCGCCCGGCTGCTCGCCGACGACATCGTCCAGGCCCAGTCCGCGCTCGAGGCCGAGCTGCGGGACGAGGCCGCGCTGACCGAGCGCCGGTCCGAGACCGAGGCGAAGCTGCGGGAGGCCCGCGAGCTGGAAGCCGAGCTCGAGGACGCGCTCCGCGAGGACGCGCCGGCCCTGCAGGCCGCGCAGGACACCTGGTACCAGCTGTCCGGCTTCGGCGAGAAGGTCAAAGGTACGGCGCGGATCGCGGCCGACCGGATCCGTTCGCTGAACGACGAGGCCGACGACGGCCCGCGTTCGGGGCGGGACCCCGACGAGCTCGAGCTGGAGGCGGCTCGGGTCCGGGAGACCGAGGCGCAGATCGAGGCCGAGGTCGAGGCGCACTCCGAGCTGCTTGCCGAGTCCGTCGAGCGCCGCCAGCAGCTGGAGGCGCAGGAGGCCGAGGAGGAGCGCCGGATCTCCGCGCTGATCCGGGCCGCCGCCGACCGCCGCGAGGGCCTGGCCCGGCTGACCGGCCAGGTGAATGCGCTGCAGAGCCGCGCGGCCGCGGCCGAGTCCGAGATCGGCCGTCTGGCCGGCAACATGCACGAGGCCGAGGTTCGCGCTGCCAAGGCCCAGCACGACTTCACCGCGCTGGAGACCCAGGTCGCCGGGCTGGATGCCGGCGAGAAGGGTCTCGACGACCAGTTCGAGGCCGCCCAGGCGGTGCTCGACGAGATGGACGAGCGGCTGGCGAAGCTGCGCGCCGAGGAGCGTGACGCCGAACGCGAGCGCACCGGTCTGGCCGCCCGCAAGGAAGCGCTCGAGCTGGGTCTGAACCGTAAGGACGGCGCCGGCGCCCTGCTGGCCGCCTCCGAGCAGGTCAACGGCCTGATGGGCTCCGTCGCCGCGCTCCTGAGCGTGCGCGCCGGGTACGAGACCGCCATCGCGGCCGCTCTTGGTGAGGCCGCCGACGCGGTCGCGGTGACGCACGCTGACGCCGCACTGCAGGCCGTCGGGCACCTGAAGCAGCACGACCTCGGCCGCGCCGGGATGCTGCTCGGCGACGCGCCCGCCGACGACTACTCGATGTGGCCGGTCCTGCCGTACGGAGCGTCGTACGCCGTCGATGTCGTGGACTGCCCGGAGACGCTGCGGCCCGCGCTGCGGCGGCTGCTGCGCAAGGTCGCCGTGGTGGACGACGTACCGGCGGCGCAGTCCCTGGTGCGGAATCTGCCCGATGTCACGTGTACGACGCGCGCCGGCGACGTACTCGGAGCGCATTTCGCGTACGGCGGGTCGGATGCGGCGCCGAGCCTGATCGAGGTGCAGTCCGCGGTCGACGAGGCGTCGGAGAAGCTGACCGAGGCGACGGCGCGGAGCGAGCGGCTGCGGTTCGAGCTGCAGGGGCTGGAGGACGAGCGGTCCCGGCAGAAGGAGTCCGTCGAGATCACCCTGGCCCGGCTGCACGAGTCCGATGCGGCGATGGCCGCGGTGGCTGAGCAGCTGGCCCACTTCGGGTCGCTGGCGAAGGCCTCCCGCGGTGAGGCGCAGCGGATGGGCGAGGCGATCGCTGCGGCCGAGGAGGAGCGCGACAAGAACCTGTCCGGCCTGGCCGAGCTCGAAGAGCGGCTGATGGACGCCGAGGCGTTCGACGACGACGGCGACGAGCCGGACACGTCCGAGCGCGACCGGCTGGCCGATGCGGCCAAGGCGGGACGTGCGGCCGAGATGGAAGCGCGGCTGGCGCTGCGGACCACCGAGGAGCGGGCCCGGGCGCTGTCCGGCCGGGCCGACTCGCTGGAGCGTGCTGCCCGCCAGGAGCGTGAGGCGCGGGCGCGGGCGATCGCCCGGGCGGCGCGTCGGGCCCGCCAGGCCGAGGCGGCGCAGGCCGTGCACCTGGCCGCCGGCCACGTGCTGGCCCGGCTCGAGTCCTCGCTGCAGCTGGCTGCGTCCGAGCGGGCGGCGATCCAGGCGCAGCGCGCGGACCGCGAGCAGGCGCTGGCGCAGTCCCGGTCCGCGACGCGGAACCTGAGCTCCGAGCTGGAGCAGCTGACCAACACCGTTCACCGCGACGCGCTGGCCAGGGCCGAGCAGAAGATGCGGCTCGAGCAGCTGTACGAGAAGGCGCTCGGCGAGCTCGGGATCGAGGTCGAGGCCCTCGTCACGGAGTACGGACCGGACCAGTTGGTGCCGCCGCTGCCCAAGGACGGCGACGACGGCACCTTGGAGCTCGAGGGCGAGCCGTTCAACCGGACCAAGGTCGAGAAGCGGCTGAAGCAGGCCGAGCGGGCGCTCAACCAGCTCGGCAAGATCAACCCGCTCGCGCTCGAGGAGTTCGACGCGATGGAGGAGCGGCACCGCTTCCTGTCCGAGCAGCTCGACGACCTGAGGAAGTCCCGCCGCGACCTGATGGACATCGTCAAGGAGGTCGACGACCGGGTCGAGCAGGTCTTCACCGAGGCGTATCGCGACGTCGAGATCGCGTTCGAGCACGTGTTCAGCCGGCTGTTCCCGGGTGGTGAGGGCCGGCTGGTCCTGACCGACCCCGACGACATGCTCGCCACCGGGATCGACGTCGAGGCCCGCCCGCCCGGCAAGAAGGTCAAGCGGCTCTCGCTGCTGTCCGGCGGGGAGCGGTCCCTGGTCGCGGTCGCCTTCCTCGTCGCGCTGTTCAAGGCCCGCCCGTCGCCGTTCTACATCCTCGACGAGGTCGAGGCCGCCCTCGACGACACGAACCTCGGCCGGCTGCTGGAGATCTACGAAGAACTCCGCGAGAACAGCCAGCTCCTGGTCATCACCCACCAGAAGCGCACCATGGAGGTCGCCGACGCCCTGTACGGCGTCACCATGCGCGGCGACGGCGTCTCCGCAGTCATCTCCCAGCGAATCCGCGAACCCGAACCTGTCTAGGCAGTGATCGTCATCGAGGTGAGTTGGTCGTTCTCGATGGCGAAGGTGAAGTGGGACGGGCCGTTGAAGCCCTGGCCGCCTACCTGGGTGAGGATGGTGAGGGGGTTGCCGGCGACTGTGACCACCGTGCCGGTGAAGGTGGCTTGTTTGCCGATCAGCTCGTTGTGGCTCCAGGAGCGGATCTGGTCGGGGCCGCGGAACTCCCGGCCCCAGTCGTTGACGTAGCCGTCCGGGGCGAACGCGGCCACGAACGCGTCGTTGTCCTGCTCGTCGATCGCGGTCAGCGCGCGCTGTACCGCTGCTGGGATTTCCTGGCTCATGGTGGCGACGATAACCCTCCTGGTTGAACCGGTCCGTGCATCCGTACGTGTGGCGGGGTGACGGACGGTCAACCAAGGAGGGTCTGATGAAGCGACTGAGCAGTGTGGTCGGCGTGGTCGGCGTAGCGGTGCTCGGCCTGGCAGGGCTGACCGCTTGCGGTAGTGATGATTCGAGCTCAGGTTCTGGTTCCGGCGCGAGCAGTTCGGCGCCGGCCGGCCAGCCGGCCGGTGCCGGAGCGAAGCTGGCGACCGCGGACGTCAACGGTCTCGGCAAGGTCGTTGTCGATGGCAACGGACGGACCGTGTACGTGTTCGACAAGGACACTTCGGGCAAGTCGAACTGCGAGGGCGACTGCCTGGCCAAGTGGCCGGTGGTCGCGGCCGGCGACGGTACGCCGCAGCTCACCGGGATCGATGCCTCGCTGATCAGCACGGTCACCCGCTCGGACGGATCCAAGCAGCTGGCGATCAACGGGTTGCCGCTCTACCTGTTCGCCAGCGACAGCCAGGCCGGTGAGGCCAAGGGCCAGGCGGTCGGCGGTGTCTGGTGGGTCGTCGGTGCGGACGGCAAGAAGATCACCACCCAGCCGGCCGGCTCCGGCAATGGCGGTTACTGAGTCCGTTGGTGCTGCCCTGGTGTGGCCGCTTGCTGATGCCGGTATCGTGCGGTCGGTGGGTGACACCCCAGGGCCGCACGATGCCGAGACACTGATCCGCACGCTGTACGCCGAGCACGGGCGCAGCCTGTTGGCGTACGCGACCCGTCTGACCGGAGACCGGGCTGCGGCCGAGGACGTCGTACAGGAGACACTGGTCCGGGCCTGGAAGCACGCCGACGACCTGACCACCGGCAGAGGGTCGGTCCGGGGCTGGCTGCTGACAGTGGCGCGCAACATCGTCACCGACCGAGCCAGGGCCCGGGCCGTACGTCCGGCAGAGGTGGCGGACGTGGTCGACAAGCCACCCGTCCAGGGAGACCACTCCGAGTCCGTGGTGAACACCATGGTCGTGATGGACGCCCTGGATCACGTGTCGGCTGAGCATCGTGAAGTACTCGTGCAGCTGTACTACCGCGGGCGGTCCGTGGCAGAGGCTGCCAAGGAGCTGGGTGTCCCACCCGGTACCGTGAAATCGCGTTCGTACTACGCCCTCCGAGCTCTGCGCGCGGTGATGGCCGGATCAGAAGCGGAGGTGTCCCGATGAATGAGCATGACCGTACGCAACTCGGCGCCTACGCCCTGGGCGCGCTGGAGCCTGGCGACGTGCAGGCTGTCGACGAGCACCTCGCCACCTGCGCGGAGTGCCGTGCTGAGCTTGCTGAACTCGAGGAGATGAAGGACTTCCTCGGTGAGGTGCCGCCGGAGGCGTTCCTGGAAGGGCCGCCGGAGGGCGGTGACCTGTTGCTGCAGCGCACGCTGCGGGAGGTCCGTGAGTCGTCGGCAGAGCCGCCGCTCCCGGTCCCGGCCAAGCGCAATCGCTCCCGCTGGCTGATGGTGGCCGCTGCCCTCGTCGTGGTCGCCGGAGCGCTCGGCGGCGGCGTCGTGCTAGGTCGCTCGACCGCGCCACCGCAGGCGAGCGAACCCGCGGCCGGCTACAAGGAAGTCACTGCAACCGACACGGTCACCGGCGCGAAGATGGCTACGACGGTCGAGCCGCGGACCGGCTGGAGCTGGGTGCAGGTGGAGGTCAGTGGGCTGACGGCAGGGGACCAGTGTCAGCTCCTCGTCACCGACAGGGCCGGCAAGACCTGGACGGCGGGCAGCTGGGTGGTGTCGCCCAAGGCAGCCAAGAACGGCAGCACGTTCGGCGGCGGTGTGCTGGTGCCGTTGGATCAGGTGCAGTCCGTGGAGATCAGGACCCTGCAGGGGAAGCACGTAGTCACGACAACGATCTGAAAGTAGTTGCGGGACACGAGAGGATGGGGCCGTGGCTACTACCTCCGAGGACCTCCGAGAGCGCCGGAAGAACGCGGCGGACAACTGCGAGCGCTGGCTGTTCAACCGGCGAGTGCCGGTGCCGGACCGGTTGCGGCAACTCGCAGATGTCGTCACGGACGACCTCGCCGACATGTACGGCAACGGCGGCGAGGTCGCGGCGCTGGAGCAGGAGGTGGCTGACCTGCTGGGTAAGCCGGCAGCGGTGTTCCTGCCGACCGGCATCATGGCGCAGCAGAGTGTGCTCCGCGTGTACGCCGACCGCGCGGGCACCAACCGGGTCGCCGTACACGGGCTGTCTCACCTCCTGGTGCACGAGCTGAACGCGCTGGAAGAGGTGCATCACCTCCGGATCGAGCGGCTGACGTCAGAGCCACGACAGCCCCGGCCGGACGAGCTGGCCGCGATTCCAGGCAAGCTGGCTGCGGTCACCCTGGAGTTGCCGCTGCGCGATGCCGGATACGTGCTGCCGACGTGGGACGAGCTGGTCGTGTTCTCCGAGTACTGCGCTGAGCGCGGCGTACCGCTGCACCTGGACGGGGCGCGGCTGTGGGAGAGCACGCCGTACCTCGAGCACAGCCTGGCTGGGATCGCTGCACTGGCCTCGACGGTGTACGTGTCGTTCTACAAGGTGCTCGGCGGGATCAGCGGTGCTGCGCTGGCCGGCCCCGAGGACGTGATCGCCGAGGTACGGCGGTGGCAGCGGCGACTGGGCGGCAATGTCTTCTCGCTCTTCCCGTACGCCGTGTCCGCCCGCGACGGACTGCGGACCGTGCTGCCACTGATGGACGTCCTGCACCAGCGGGCGGTCGAGGTCGCGATGGCCTTGCAGAGCGAAGGATTCCGCGTCTTCCCGGAGCCGCCGCACACCAACTCGTTCCGGCTCTACGCACCACGTGCCGCGGATGCGATCGAGCGCACCGCGGTCGAGCGGATGGAGCGGACCCGCGAGGCATTGTGTTCGCCGTGGCAGTCGGCCGACGTACCTGGCTGGTCGTGGATCGAGGTCGTGGTGACACCGCACTCGCTGACCTGGCAGGTCGACGAGATCGCCAAGGCGTTCGGGGAACTTCTGACCCGCTGAGAGCGTCAGGCCCTGTGTTGGGTGTGGGGCTGTGGGGATTCGGGGAGAGAAGTGCTGACATTCGTCGTGACGATGGTCGTTCTGCTGGTTCTGTCGGGCCTGGTGCTGCTCGCTGTGGCGCGGGGAGAAGGTAAACGCTTCGGGTAGCGGCGCTGTAGTGTCCCGGAGCATGAGGCGACTCATCTTCCAGGAGTACGTGACGCTCGACGGGTACGCCGCCGGGCCGGATGGCGGGCTCGACTTCTTCGAGTCCGTCGGGGAGCACCCGGACGACAACCTCGAGCTGCTCGAGAGCATCGACACGATGCTCCTGGGCGCCGAGACCTACCGGTTGTTCGCGGCGTACTGGCCGACCGAGGCGTCGGCGGATCAACCGATCGCGCCGAAGCTCAACTCGCTGCGGCTGGTCGTCGTGTCGACCACGCTGGAGAACGCGCCGTGGGGATCGCACGAGCCGGGTCTGGTGCTCCGTGACGTCGATGCGGTGCGTGCGCTCAAGGCCGAGGACACCGGCAAGGACATCATCCTGTGGGGCAGCATCACGCTGTTCCAGTCGTTGCTGCGGGCCGGACTGGTCGACGAGGTCCAGCTCCGCATCTGCCCGATCCTCCTGGGCGGGGGGAAGAGTGCGTTCCCGAGTGGCGAGTCGCCGGTGGATCTGCAGCTGATCGAGGCACGCCAGTGGGGCCGCGGCGGCGTACTGGTGCGCTACCAGCCGGCGGTCAACTGACCGCGTCCACGATCGCCTTCACGATCGGGGCGGCGATGGTGATCGTGGGAAGGACCAAGAGCGTGACTGCGCCGGCGTAGGTCAGCGTGGAGAGTGTGCGCTCGTTGGGGGCCGGACCGGCCAGGCGCTCGACTCGGAGGACAGTGGCGGACTTGGCTGCCGCCAGAGCCGCCTCTGGGGCCGGGGAACCAGCCAGCGCTACCAGTGCGCGGGCCAGCGGACGTGGACCGTTGCGGCGCCTGGCGTCGTCGTCAGCGAGCAACTCGACCAATGTGCGGGCCTGCTCCAGCGCCACATCACTGCGCACCCAGCGTGGGAAGGCATGGTGCAGTGCGGTGAACTCCTCCAGCACCAGATCATGACGTGCCCGGAGATGAGCTTGCTCATGGGCGAGCACGGCCTTCAGCTCGCTGTCGTCCAGCCGGTCCAGCGCACCGACGGACACTACAACCCGTGCGCCTCGCAGCGCGGGCAGACAATAGGCGAGTGGCGTCTCCTCGGCCAGCACCCGCAGTCCGGGGATCAGGCCGTCCGGAGTGGCCAGTACGTCGACCAGATCGCGGTGCCGCTTGCGACGAGCCCTCGTGCCGACTGCCACCCGTCCGACCGCCCAGAGCAGCCGCACCACGACCAGTGCGGTCATCGCCAGGATCAGTGCGGCCACGAGGTCACGCGGCGACGACGGGTCGAACCGCGGCTCACCTGGCCGGCCCGCGATCGAGTACGACAGGGCGATACCGGCACCCAGTGCGGCCAGTACGGCGGCCAGCGCGATCGCCTGCCAGAGGATGACGGCAGCGCGGGGGACCCGGTAGGGCCAGCTGGAGCGAGCCAGCACGGCCGGTGCCGGGCCGGTGAGCACGAGAGCCAGGACGGCCAGCAGGACCGGGGTGATCACCCCGTCTGCTCCTGACCGTCCAGTCGGGACAGGGCCTCGCGCAGCAGTGCTGCTTCCTCGTCGGAGACCTGGCCGACGAAGCGGACCAGAGCCTCCCTCCGGTCACCGGCGCGGTCCAGTGCGTCCCGCATCAGGTCTGCGGCGAGCTCCTCGCGCGGCGCAGCGGCGCGGTAGCGCCAGGCCTTGCCGTCGCGCTCGCGCTCGGTCAGCTTCTTCTTCGCCAGCCGGTCCAGAACGGTCATCACGGTGGTGTACGCGAGCTCTCGCGTGCCGGCCAGTTGCTCGTGCACCTCGCGCACGGTCAACGCGGTCGGCGCGGCCCAGAGCTGCTCCATCACCAGGCGTTCCAGGTCACCCAGGGGGCGCGGTGCCTTGTCCTCACTCGCCACGTGACCAGTATAACTACACGTCGTAGTAGATCCGCGCTAGCATCTACTACGAAACGTCGTAGATGGGTTGGGGAGGCCTTCGGGATGGACACCCTGGATCTGGCGCGCTGGCAGTTCGCGATCACCACCGTGTACCACTTCTTCTTCGTGCCGGTGACGATCTCGCTGGTCGCGATCACGGCCGGCCTGCAGACTGCGTGGTACCGCACGGGCAAGGAGAAGTACCTGCGGCTGACCAAGTTCTACGGGAAGCTGTTCCTGATCAACATCGCGATGGGCGTGGTCACCGGGCTGGTGCAGGAGTTCCAGTTCGGGATGAACTGGAGCGACTACTCGCGCTTCGTCGGGGACGTGTTCGGTGCGCCGCTCGCGCTCGAGGGCCTGCTCGCGTTCTTCCTCGAGTCGACGTTCATCGGCCTGTGGATCTTCGGGTGGGAGCGGCTGCCGAAGCTGGTCCACCTGGGCTGTATCTGGATGGTGGTGCTCGGCACGCAGTTGTCGGCGTACTTCATCCTCGCGGCCAACTCGTGGATGCAGAATCCGGTCGGCTTCCGCTACAACGCCGCTCGTGGGCGGGCGGAGCTGACGGATCTGTGGGCGGTGCTGACCAACAAGGTCGTGCTGGTGACGTTCCCGCACACGATCTTCGCCGCGTTCATGGTCGGCGGCGCGTTCGTCGCGGGGGTTGCGGTGTGGCACCTGGTACGGCGGCCCGACACGGACCGGGATGTGTTCCGGTCGGCGCTGAAGATCGGCGCCTCGGTGGTGCTCGTGGCCAGCGTGGGCGTCGCGATCAGCGGGGACCTGCAGGGCAAGGTGATGACCGAGGTGCAGCCGATGAAGATGGCCGCGGCCGAGGCGCTGTACGAGACCGAGAAGCCAGCGTCGTTCTCGGTGTTCACCGTCGGCACGCTGGACGGGTCCAAGGAGATCTTCTCGATCAAGATGCCGTACCTGCTGTCCTTCCTCGCCACCGGGCACTTCGGCGGTGAGGTGAAGGGGATCAACTCGCTGCAGGAGGCGTACGAGCAGCTGTACGGTCCCGGGTCGTACAAGCCGAACATCCCGCTGACGTACTGGACCTTCCGGTTGATGATCGGCGTCGGCATGGCGTCCGCAGCCGTCGCGCTCTGGCTGCTGTGGGTGACCCGCCGCGGCCGGGCGCCCAGCCACTGGCTGGTCTGGCTGGCGGCTCCGTTGCCGCTGCTGCCGCTGGTCGCGAACACGTTCGGCTGGATCTTCACCGAGACCGGGCGGCAGCCCTGGCTGGTGTTCGGGTTGTTGCCCACGGCATCAGGTGTGTCGCCCAGTACGACGAGCGGCGAGGTGATCACCTCCCTGGTCGGGTTCACCCTGCTGTACGGCGTACTCGCGATCGTCGAGACCAAGCTGCTGCTGCGGACCATCCGCGGCGGCCTGGCCGGGACCGACGACCCACCGGACACCGCGCCGGATCAGCCCGACAAACCGCTGTCGCTGGCGTACTGAGGGGCATCTGATGGAACTGACGACTGTGTGGTTCATCGCGATCGCGATGCTGTGGACCGGGTACTTCGTACTCGAGGGCTTCGACTTCGGAGTCGGGATGCTGTTCCGCGTGCTCGGCCGCAACGAGCCCGAACGACGGGCGGCGATCACCACGATCGGGCCGGTGTGGGACGGCAACGAGGTCTGGCTGATCATGGCCGGCGCGGCGACCTTCGCCGCGTTCCCGGAGTGGTACGCGACGCTGTTCAGCGGGTTCTACCTGCCGCTGTTCCTGATCCTCGTCGGCCTGATCGTCCGCGGTGTCGCGCTGGAGTACCGCGGCAAGCGCGACGACGCGGCCTGGCGCGGGCGGATGGATCTGATGATCACGATCGGCTCGCTGCTGCCGGCGCTGCTCTGGGGCGTTGCCTTCGGCAACATCGTGCGGGGCGTGCCGCTGGACGCCGGCCACGAGTACGTCGGCAGCTTCGGGATCCTGCTCAACCCGTTCGCGCTGCTCGGCGGTCTCACCTTCGTGGCGGTGTTCGTGACCCACGGAGCGATCTTCCTCGCGCTACGCACCACCGACGACCTGCGTGTGCGCGCCAACCGACTGGCCACCCGCACCGGTGGCGTCGCCGCGGTACTGACGATCGCCTTCCTGGCCTGGGCACAGGCGCTGCGGGGCGACACCGTCTCGGTCATCGTGACGATTGCCGCGGTGGTCGCGTTCGCCGGCGGCCTGGTGGCGAACCTCCTGCGCCGTGAGGGCTGGGCCTTCATCGGTACGACGTCGGCCATCGGACTGGCCGTGGTGTCGCTGTTCGTCGCACTGTTCCCGGACGTGATGCCGTCGACGCTCGATCCGGGGTCGACACTGACCGCGGTCAACGCGGCGTCCTCGTCGTACACGTTGAAGGTGATGACGATCATCACGGCGATCTTCCTGCCGTTGGTGATGCTCTACCAAGGTTGGACCTACTGGGTGTTCCGGAAGCGCGTGATGGTGGCGGCGTCGTGAAGCCGCTCGACCCGCGGTTGCTGCGGCGGGCCCGGGGCGCTCGGGTCTTCCTGGCGGCGTCGGTGCTCATCGGTGTGGCCAGCGGCGTGCTGATCGTCGTACAGGCTGTGCTGCTGGCGCACGGAATTGCAGGCGTCGTACTGCGGGGCAGTGTGGTCACCGATGTGGCCTGGGGGTTGGCGCTGGTGGTTGCGGGCCGGGCGTTGCTGGTCTGGGCGCAGGAGGTGGTCGCGCAGCGCGCTGCGGCGGCAGTGAAGTCGACGCTGCGGCGGCAGGTGCTGGAGCACTCGCTGAAGCTCGGGCCGGTCTGGCTGAGTGGTGAACGCAGCAGTGCGCTGACAACGCTGCTCACCAAGGGCCTTGACGATCTGGATCCGTACTTCGCCCGCTACCTGCCGCAGCTCGTCCTGGCATCGACAGTGCCGGCCGGCGTGATCGGCTGGATGGCGACGGGCGATCTGATCGCCGCTGGAACTGTGCTGGTCACGCTGCCGCTGATCCCGATCTTCATGGTGTTGATCGGTTGGGCGACGCAGGCGCATAGCCGGCGGCGCCAGCATGCGCTGGCTGTGCTGGCGCATCACTTCGCGGATGTGGTTGGTGGATTGACCACGCTGAAGCTGTTCGGTCGCGCGAAGGCCCAGGAGTCCGCCGTACGCCGGGTGACCGATCAGCACCGGACTGCGTCGATGAGTAGCTTGCGGTTGGCGTTCTTGTCGTCGTTCGCGTTGGAGTTGCTGGCCAGCCTCTCGGTGGCGCTGGTTGCCGTGGGCATCGGTCTCCGGCTCGTCGACGGGAAGCTGGGGCTGGAGACGGCGTTGATGGTGCTGATCCTGGCGCCGGAGGCGTATCTGCCGTTACGGCAGGTCGGTCAGCAGTTCCACGCCAGCGCGGACGGGGTGGCGGCCAGTGAAGAGGTGTTCCGGGTGCTGGAGACGCCGCTGCCGGTGCGTGGTGACCGGACCGATGTGCCTGATCTGCGCGTAAGTCCGCTGCAGATGTACGACGTGACCGTGCGGTACCCGGGGCGTGATGAGCCTGCGCTGGACGGGTTCGATCTGGAGCTGCGGCCCGGGGAGGTGGTCGCGCTGACTGGTCCGAGTGGTGCTGGGAAGTCGACTGCACTGGCGGTGCTGCTGGGGTTTGTGGAGCTGGAGCGTGGTGTGGTCGTGGCGGGTGGCAGTGCGGCCGATGAGTTCGACCCGGTGGCGTGGCGGCGGCAGTTCGCGTGGGTGCCGCAGCGACCGGGGCTGCGGTTGGGGACCGTCGCGGACAACGTGCGGTTGGGCCGCCCGGACGCGTCGGACGACGAGGTGCGGCTGGCGCTCTTCACTGCCGGAGCCGGTGAGCTGTCCTTGGACAAGGCGGTCGGGGAACAGGGCCAGCTCCTGTCCGGCGGCCAGCAACGCCGAGTCGCTCTAGCCCGCGCCCTGATCACCGACGCCTCCGTACTCCTCCTCGACGAACCCACCGCAGGCCTCGACCTAGACGCCGAGGCCGCGGTTGTCGCCGGTCTGCGTTCCAGCGGTCGCACAGTCCTGATGGTCGCGCACCGCCCCGCCCTGATCGCCGCCGCCGACCGAACAGTCAGCGTAGGAACTCAAGAGCTGGTGAACGCATGATCAGGCCGGACCGATCGACTGGCCCGGCGTGGTGGCAGCTGGTGCGGCCTGCAGCGGGTGTGCGGTGGCGGCTTGCGCTTGCGCTGGTGTTGGGCGCTGCGGCGGCGGGCTCGGCTGTGGCGTTGCTGGCTACTTCTGCGTGGTTGATTGCGGCTGCCTCGGCGCAGCCTCCAGTGCTGCTGCTGTTGGTGCCGATCGTCGCGGTGCGTGCGTTCGGCGTCGGGCGCGGCGTCTTCCGGTACGTCGAGCGGCTGGTCGGCCATGACGCGGCGTACCGGGTGCTGGGGGATACCCGCGCCCGCATCAGCGGCCGACTCGAGCAGATCGCACTAGGTGGACTGACCTCGCAGCGCCAAGGCGATCTGCTGGCTCGACTCGTGCTGGACGTGGATGCCGTCCTCGACCTCTGGCTGCGGGTACTCCTGCCAGTCGCGGTCGCAGCCGTCACATCCGCCGCGACGGTGGCCCTCCTCGCTCTCCTGCTCCCAACAGCCGGCGCAGCGGTCGCACTAGCAGTCCTGGTCGCCTGCACCGTCGTACCTTGGCTGACCGCGCGCACCGCCCAACGAGCCGAACGCAACATCACCGGCGCCCGCGGCGACGTGGCAGCCACCACCACCGAGACCCTGCTCACCGCAGCCGACGTAGTCGCCTACAACGCGATCGACGCAGTACTGAACGATTTCAGCTGCGACGACGCCCGCCTAGCAGCCGCCGAACGCCGCTCCGCCTGGAGCACCGGCCTCGGCAGCGCCCTCCTCGTCCTGTGCGTCGGCGGCGCCAGCGTGGCCGCCCTGCTCCTCGGCAGTACGGCGAACATCACCGGCGCAGTGTTCGCAGTACTGGTCCTCACCCCGCTCGCACTGGCCGACGTACTCGGCGGCATCCCCGCAGCCGCCCAACTAGCGATCCGGGTCCGAGCCGCCCTAACCCGGGTCCAGGATCTCGTCGACACCCCAGACCCAGTCACCGAACCAACCAACCCCCTGCCCCTTCCGACCGGACGCGACCTGCAAGTGAGGCTGCTACACGTCGGGTACGACGACACCGACGTACTGGACGGGCTCAGTCTGGACATGCCCGCCGGAAGCCGCGTGGTGATCACCGGTCCGAGCGGCTCGGGCAAGAGCACTCTGGCCGCGGTACTACTGCGGTTCCTTGAGCCGCGCGGGGGACAGGTGCTGCTGGACGGCGTGGACCTGACCAGGCTCGACGGCGACCAGGTCCGATCTGTCGTCGGCCTGCTGACCCAGGAGAGCCACGTCTTCGACACGAGCATCCGGGAGAACCTGCTCCTCGCAAAGCCGGGAACGAGCGACCTGCAGCTGTGGAAGGCGCTGTACCGGGCGCGTCTGGGGTTGTTCGTCGAGAAGCTGCCGGACGGCCTCGACACCATGGTCGGAGAGCACGGTGCCCGGCTCTCCGGTGGTGAGCGCCAGCGACTCGCGTTCGCGCGGCTCCTGCTCGCCGACCGCGCCGTACTCGTCCTGGACGAGCCGACCGAGCATCTGGACGAGGAGACCGGCCGGGCGTTGCTCGACGACCTGTTCGCGGCGGCGGGCGACCGGACCGTGGTCCTGCTCACGCATCGGCCTGAGCTGGTGCCCACTCACGTACCGCGACGACTGGTTTGCCTGACGTGACAAATGCGGGCGGCGGGCCGGGCGTCTGTCAAGATTGGGAATCGTGTTGACCCCACAGCTCGTCTCGCTCCTCACCGACCAGGCCCTGATCACGATCGTCGTGGCGATCGCGGTCGTCCTCGTCGTCGGTACCACCGGACTGGTCGTCGCCCGGCGGCGCCGTTCCGAGCTGCCTCCGGCCGCCAAGCCCGCTGCGGTGGAGGCGCCGGAGCCGAAGGTCGGTGAGGACGCCGAGGAACCCCGCGACACGCCGACCCGGACGCTGGAGGACGCCGAGCTGCCGGAGGCTGCGACCCCGACCCTGGAGAAGCCGGAGTCCGCGCAGGGCCGGCTGGTTCGGCTGCGGGCCCGCCTGGCTCGTTCCCAGGGCTCACTGGGCAAGGGTCTGCTCGCGCTGCTGTCCCGGGACAAGCTCGACGAGGAGGCGTGGGAGGACATCGAGACCACGCTGATCACCGCGGACGTCGGCGTCGCGCCGACGCAGGAGCTGGTCGAGAAGCTGCGCACGCGGATGCGCGTGGAGGGTGTCGGCGCCGCACAGGCCCGGGAGATCCTCCGCGAGGAGCTGGTGCAGCTGGTCGACCCGTCAATGGATCGGTCGCTGAAGGCGAGCCGCAAGGACGGCCGGCCCGCCGTCATGCTGATGGTCGGAGTGAACGGCACCGGCAAGACCACGACCGTCGGCCGGTTGGCCCGGGTGCTGATCGCGGAGGACAAGCGCGTCGTCCTCGGCGCCGCCGACACCTTCCGCGCGGCGGCCGCCGACCAGCTGCAGACCTGGGGCGAGCGCGTCGGCGCCCGGACCGTGCGGGGACCCGAGGGCGGCGACCCGGCCAGCATCGCGTTCGACGCGGTCAAGGAGGGCATTGCGGAGGAGGCGGACGTCGTACTGGTCGACACCGCCGGCCGCCTGCACACCAAGACCGGTCTGATGGACGAGCTCGGCAAGGTGAAGCGCGTCATCGAGAAGTCGGCCGAGGTCGACGAGGTGCTGCTGGTCATCGACGCCACCACCGGTCAGAACGGCCTCACCCAGGCCCGCGTGTTCGCAGAGGTCATCGACGTCACCGGACTGGTCCTGACCAAGCTGGACGGTACGGCGAAGGGCGGCATCGTGATCGCGGTGCAGCGCGAGCTCGGCGTACCGGTGAAGCTGGTCGGCCTCGGCGAGGGACCCGACGACCTGGCGCCGTTCGATCCGGAGCAGTTCGTCGACGCCCTGCTGGACTGATGTAGAGGACCAGGCAGCGGCTCCGTCTCCCGGGTAAAGGCGCTACGAGAAGGAGATGACATGACCAAGTTCATGCTGCTGATGAACATGGACGGCGGGAACTGCGAGACGCCGATGCTGGAGTGGGACGAGGCCGACATGAAGGCCCACATGGACCACCTCGGCCAGGGCATCGAAGAACTGCGGCAGAACGGCGAGCTGGTCGAGGTGATGGGCCTGACCTGGCCGTCGCACGCCAAGGTGGTCCGCGCCGCGAGCGTGACCGCGCCGGTGCTGACGGACGGTCCGTACGCCGAGTCGAAGGAGGTCCTGGCCGGCTACACGATGGTGGACGTCGAGTCGGAGGAGCGGGCCTACGAGATCGCGGCCTACCAGTCCGCCGCACCCGGACCTGGCGGCGTACCGCTCGAGCAACCGATCGAGGTCCGCCGGGTGATGGAGTCGGATGCCGATCTCCAAGACTTCTGACCCTGAGGGTCCGAGCGACGGCCTCGAGGATCTGCTGCGTGAACTGACGCCGCAGGTCCTCGGGGCCGTTGTGCGCTGGTCCGGTGACTTCGCTGCGGCCGAGGACGCAGTCCAGGAGGCGCTGCTCGCCGCAGCCACCACCTGGCCACGGGACGGCCGCCCGGACAAGCCGAAGGCCTGGCTGATCCAGACCGCCTCGCGGCGGCTGATCGACGAGGTGCGCCGGCAGCAGGCGCGGCGGCGTCGCGAGGAGCGGGCCGCGCTGCGGGAGGTGCCGGCCGCCGACGTCGAGGAACACGACGACACCCTCCGGCTGCTGTTCCTGTGCTGCCATCCCGTGCTCACACCGGCTTCGGCGATCGCGCTGACCCTGCGGGCGGTCGGCGGTCTGACGACGGCCGAGATCGCCACGGCGTACTTGGTGCCTGAGGCAACGATGGCGCAGCGGATCAGCCGGGCCAAGCAGAAGTTGAAGGGCGCCAGCTTCGAGCTGGACGCCGACCCCGAGCGGCTGCGCAACGTGTTGCACGTCCTGTACCTGATGTTCAACGAGGGCTACACGAGTACCAGCGGCCCGGAGCTGCACCGCAGCGATCTCTCCACCGAGGCGATCCGGCTGACCCGCGCCGTACGTGCTCAGCTGTCCGACGATGGGCAGGTGGCCGGACTGCTCGCCCTGATGCTGCTGACCGACGCCCGGCGCGTGGCGCGGACCGGCAAGGGTGGAGAGCTCATCCCGCTGGCAGAGCAGGACCGGTCGCTGTGGGACCGCAACCACATCGCCGAAGGCGTGGCGCTCGCGGTCGAAGCGTTCGACACGCCACCACTGGGCGAGTACCAGATCCAGGCCGCGATTGCCGCACTGCACGACGAGGTGGACCGCGCCGAGGACACCGACTGGCCGCAGATCCTCGCGCTGTACGGGCTCCTGGAGGATCTGTCCGGCAACCCGATGGTGAAACTCAACCGGGCGATCGCGGCCGCCATGGTGGACGGCCCCGACGCCGGTCTGAAGCTCCTCGAGCCACTGGACGACGAGCTGGCCGGGCACTACCGCCTGGACGCCACCCGCGGGCACCTCTACGAGATGCGCGGCGACGACGAGACCGCCGCCGGACACTTCCGTGCAGCGGCCCGCGGTACGACGAGCCTGCCCGAGCGGGACTACCTGATGACCAAGGCGGCCTCGCTCAGTTAGCTGTACTGCGCGAACGCCGCAGTGATGTCGTCGTCCGTTGCCAGCAGCAACCGAAGCAGCACCCGCGCCTTGTAGGGGTCGAGGAAACCGCCGTCGATCAGACCGCGCTGCAACAGATCGGTCTCCGAGCCGGGGGAGTGGTACGTGTTGCGGACCACCGAGCCGGCACCAGTGCGTGAGGTCAGGACGACCGGCATCCGGGCCGCCAGTTCGCCGAGCACCGGCGCCAGTGCGGCCGGCACGTGTCCGACGCCGTACCCGGCGAGGACCAGGCCGTGGTGCGTGTCGGCCAGTCCCTGCAGCAGCAGGCCGTCGTCGTCCATGGTGACCGTGTAGAGCGCCACCCTGAGGTTGTCGAGCTCGGCAGGCTCGGCACTGCCCTGGACGCCGTCCAGCCGGAGCGGACGAGTCAGGACGCGGACCTGGTCCTCGACGACATGACCGATCGGACCGGTGTTCGGTGACACGAACGTCGCCGTACTCGTGCTGTGCGTCTTGCGCACCCAGCGCGCCGCGTGGATCTCGTCCTTGAGGACGACCAGTGCGCCCAGGTCGCGGGCAGCGGGGGAGCAGGCGACCCGCAGTGCGGCCAGGAGGTTGGCCGGGCCGTCAGGACCGGCCAGGGTCGGGTTGCGCATCGCGCCGGTGAACACCAGCGGCTGCGGGTGCGGCCAGACCAGATCCGCGAGGAAGGCACTCTCCTCGAGGGTGTCGGTGCCCTGCGTGACCACTGCGCCCGCAGCACCTGCTGTGACTGCCTTCGAGGCGGCGTCGGCGACCTCGAGCACCTTGGCGGCGGTCAGGTTGGCACTGGGGATCTTCTCGATGTCCTGGATCTCCACCGGGTGGCCCAGCTCGGCCAGACCGGGCATCGCGGCGGTGAGGTCGTCACCGGTCAGGCGATGGCTGCCGGCCATCGAGATCGTTCCACCCAACGTGAACAACGCGACGCTCACTACGAGTCTCCTGTCATGTGGTGCGGGCTCTGACGTGCATCCGCTCCCCTTGCGGGCCGTAAAGACATAGCACCTCGGTCGGTCCAGGACCGGGATTGGCGAACCAGTGCGGCACCCGGCAGTCGAACTCGGCCACCTCGCCTTCCTTCAGCACGAAGTCCTGGTCGCCGAGCCTCAGCCTGACCTGTCCGGACAGCACATAGAGCCAGTCGTAGCCCTCGTGCGTCTTCTGCGTCATGTCATTGCCCGGATACCCCTCCGGCAGGATCTGCTTGAACGCCTGCAGCCCGCCCGGCCGCCGGCTCAGTGGGATGTGCACCGTGCCGTGGCGCTTGATCGGCTTGGCGTAGATCCGCGGGTCCCCGGTCGGCGGTGCGTCGACCAGCTCGTCCAGCTGCACCTGGTGCGCCCGCGCGAGCGGCAGCAGCAGCTCCAGCGTCGGCCGCCGTTGACCGGACTCCAGCCGGGACAGGGTGCTGACCGAGATACCCGTCGCCTCGGACAGCTGAGCCAGTGTCGTCCCGCGCTCGACCCGCAGACCCCGCAGTCGCGGTCCGACCGACTCGAGCACGTCCTCGTCGTTTGCCATAGCGGCAACAATACTTGTCGAAAATGAAAACCACGACGGATCCTCGAGACATACCCGAGCAGAGGAGTCCCGAGATGACGAAGTACGACGTGGTGGTGATCGGTGGCGGCGCCGCCGGGCTGAGTGGTGCGTTGGCCCTGGTCCGGTCGCGCCGGTCGGTGCTGGTAGTGGACGACGGTACGCCGCGCAACGCGCCCGCGGACGGCGTGCACAACTTCCTGACCCGCGACGGCACGCCGCCGGGCGAGATCTACGCGCTCGGCCGCCAGGAGGTGATCGGGTACGGCGGTGAGTTCGCCGATGGGACCGTCACGACGGCGCGGCAGGACGACGACGGTTTCACGGTCGAGCTGGCCGACGGTACGACGTACCGCAGCCGGCGACTGCTGGTGACGACCGGGCTGACCGACGTACTGCCCGACGTACCCGGACTGGCCGAGCGGTGGGGCAAGGACGTGATCCACTGCCCGTACTGCCACGGCTGGGAGGTGCGGGACCAGGCCATCGGCGTACTGGCGACCAGCTCGATGGCGCTGCACCAGGTGCAGCTGTTCCGGCAGCTGAGTGCCGACGTGACCCTGTTCCTGCACACCGCGCCGGAGCCGACCGATGAACAGTGGGAGGACCTGGCTGCGCGTGGAATCTCCGTAGTACAGGGGAAGGTCGAGCAGATCGAGGTGACCGACGACCGGATCACCGGTGTGCGGCTGGAGGGCGGCACGGTCGTTCCGCGGCAGGCGCTGGCGGTCCAGACCACGGTGCGCGCCCGGGCCGGCTTCCTGGCCGATCTGGGGCTGGAGCCGACGCTCATCGAGAACAACGGCGTAGAGATCGGTACCGCGGTCCAGGTCGACGGAATGGGTGCCACAGAGGTGCCTGGCGTCTTCGCGGCGGGCAACGTCACCAATCCGATGGCACAGGTGATGCCCTCCGCGGCGGCCGGACTGATGGCGGGCGCAGGTATCAACTTCGACCTGATCACCGAAGAGACCCGTCAGGCAGTGGCAGTGCGCAGTAGTTGAGGAGTTGAATGGAGCCGGGAGGGTGGATGCGCGACACGGTCGACCCGGATTTCGCCTCGTTCGTGGATGCACGGCAAGGCAGATGGCTCCGTACGGCGTACCTGGTGTACGGCGACCTGGCACGAGCCGAGAAGGTGCTTCTGCGCGCCTTCACGCAGCTGTCGATGCAGTGGACGAGGGTGGACGACCCCGACGCGTTCGTGCAGCGGACGCTGTACCTGCCGGCGCTGAAGCCGTGGAACCGGACGCCGGCGTTCCCGGACGAGGACGACCAGGTGAAGGCCGCACTGGGCGAACTGACGCCCGCGCAGCGCACGGTGTTCGTCCTGCTGCACGTGGAGGAGCTCACCGAGTTCGAGGTGGCCGATCTGCTCGGGATGACGCACACCGCCGTCCACGCGCACGGTCTGACCGCGTTCGGCCGGTTCCGTACGGCGCTCGGCGCGGGGGACTGGCGTGATGCCCCATGAGGCGGGAAGACATCCAGCCGCTGCTGCGCGAGACCGTCGACCTGCTGCCCGAGCCGGATATGGCCGATGCGGCGTGGGCTGCGGGGCTGACGGTACGACGTCGCCGGCGACGGATCGTCGTGGTCAGCCTGCTCCTCGTGCTGGTCGCACTGCTCGTCGTGTCGATCTCGATCGAGGTGGGCTCCAACGGCAAGGCTGACCTCACCCCGCCGATCAAGCTGCCCACCAACCTGCCCGGCTACGTCGCACCGGCCGGGCAGATCTCCGGAGTCGACTTCTGGATCGCGCCACCGCCTGGCAGCGAGCGGTTCCTCGAGCGGCTCGAGACTCAGCTCGGGGATCGCCTGGAGCTACCGGACAAGGTCCACGCGCTGTCCAGCAACAAGCTCGGCAGCATCGCCGCTGTGGTGCTGGTGAAGAACGGCGATGCCTACGAGCCGCTGCTGCTCGGCCATGACTCGTCGTGGTCGCAGGCCGCGGTCGAGTTGGTGAGTGTCGACGGCACCCCGCCGTTGAGCCCGGGCGCGGTGTCGCACGACGGCAGGCTGGCCGCTTTCGTCCAGCCCGGAGAACTGGTCGTCGTCAACGCATCGACGGCCGAGATCTCGCAGTACCGCCTGCCCGTCGGAGACTTCCGGAGCGTGTCCTGGCTCGCGGATGCGCAGCACATCCTCGTCAGTGGGCCTGGCATCGCGTACCGGGTGCTGCTCGGGGAAGGCGGGGACGGCGAGCCGCCTCTGGTCCGGATCGAGGGCTCGAACGACCCGGAGGCGGTCACCGCGCCGTTCCGCATCCAGACCGGCTCCGTGATGCGCTACGTGGACAACGGCCAGTGGACGGAAGAGACCACCCTGACGCTCCCCGTCCAGTCGTGGGTGGGGCAGACGTTCTCGTCCGACGGTGGCGGCGTCGCCCGGCTGTTCATCGCCGGCAAGCTTCCGCAGGTCCCGACGCTTCGCTCGCAGCCACAGGGCGTCGCGGTGATGTCGACCTTCCGGGCGGTGCCTGGAAGGCTCCTCATCCTGGGCGAACCTCGCACCGATTCCGGGCGGACACCGCCCTCCCCTGGGGATCCCGGGGATGTGCGGGAGCCGGGTTGTTGCGCAGTGCTGGGCTGGTACGACGAGCAGAATGTGCTGGTGCAGGTCCGAGGCTGGGTCTTGGCCTGGGACCTGTATTCAGGAGGGGTCCGGCGGGTTACCGAACTCGCTGTAGGCGAAGTCGCTCTCGGACCGGGGCTGCGGCCATGAGCCGCTCCAGTCCTCGAGGATGGCCCGCAGGGTGACGTCGGCCAGGCGCTCGGCGTCTTCCGGCGGTGGCATCGGCTGCCCGGTCAGCGCCCGGACAACGAACACACCTGCCATCCACTCCACCATCAAGACGGGATCCGCGGTGCTGCGGACCCGTTCTCCCCGGGATCTGGCCCGGTCCAGTGCGTCCTCGGTCAGTTCGATCCGCCGGTCCAGGACGTTCCGGTAGATCTGCGCGGACCGCTGGTCACGGTTCGCCTCGGCGACAGCCAGGCGAATCACTGCAAGTCCCCTTTCTGAGTTGGCGAACAACAAGGCCGTCCGGTACACCTCGAGCAGGTCGCCGGCGATCGAGCCGGTGTCGGCGTCCGGTATCTCCAGGTTGAACAGGTCGGCCATCGCGTCGTTGGCGAGCAGCTCCTTGCTGGCCCACCGCCGGTAGATCGTCGCTTTGCCGACCCCCGCGGCCTCGGCGACGTCGTCCACCGTCATTCCGTCGAATCCCCGCTCCAGTAGCAGCTGCACGGCGTAGCGGCGGATCCTCGGTTCCGCCTCCGGGTCCCGTGGTCTGCCACGGCGCGGCCTCACCCCGTAAATGGGCTCCATTTCTTTGTCCCCAGCTAGGACGGGTGCAGTGGCGCGCTGCGGGCCCGTGTGGTCCAGGCCAGAGTGCCACAAGTTGGCCCGTGGTGAGGCATGTCACCTCGATGTCACCTGGGAGCCCGCTTTGTCACATGCCTGAAACAAACGGACCGATCGGCTGAAACGGCGCGCCGACACCGTTTGCGGTGTGGCTGGGCGCGGGCTCCCCGGCGTTGTGGAGTTCTCCCGACTGAGGACGTCGGCCACCCCCCTGTATCGATGGAAGGGATGACGTTGATGGAGATCAACGCCGGCGATACCGCCTGGGTCTTGGCAAGCGCCGCCCTGGTGATGCTGATGACACCGGGCCTGGCTTTCTTCTACGGCGGCATGGTGCGCGTGAAGAGCGTGCTGAACATGATGATGATGAGCTTCATCACCATCGCCGTCGTCACCATCCTCTGGGTGGTGGTCGGCTACTCGCTGACGTTCGCCGGTGACACCGGGCACGTGATCGGGGACTTCTCCGAGGTGGGCCTGAAGGGCCTGCTCGCACCGGAGGCGGTGAGCGGGACGACGCCCACGCTCGCCTTCGTCGCCTTCCAGCTGATGTTCGCGATCATCACCCCCGCGCTGATCTCCGGCGCGATCGCCGACCGGGCGACGTTCCGGGGCTGGATCGCGTTCGTGGTCGGCTGGACGCTGCTGGTGTACTTCCCGGTCGCGCACTCGGTCTGGTTCCTGGACGACGGCAACGGTGGCTGGATCGGTGACAAGCTCAAAGCGGTCGACTTCGCCGGTGGTACTGCGGTCCACCTGAACGCAGGTGCCGCCGCGCTCGCGCTGGCGATCGTGCTCGGTAAGCGGGTCGGCTGGAAGAAGGACCCGATGCGGCCGCACAGCCTGCCGCTGGTCCTGCTCGGCGCCGGTCTACTGTGGTTCGGCTGGTTCGGGTTCAACGCCGGCTCCGCGCTGAGCGCGGGTACCACCGCCGCCGTCACCTTCGTGAACACGCAGGCCGCCACCGCCGCGGCCGTGATCGGCTGGCTGATCGTCGAGCGGCTCACGCACGGCAAGGCCACCACGCTGGGTATGGCGTCCGGTGCGGTCGCCGGTCTGGTCGCGATCACACCGTCCTGTGGTGCGGTCACCCCGCTCGGCGCGCTCGCTGTTGGTCTGCTGGCCGGTGGCATCTGCGCCTTCGCGGTCTCGCTGAAGTACAAGCTCGGCTTCGACGACTCCCTCGACGTGGTCGGCGTGCACTTCGTCGGCGGCCTGTTCGGCTCGCTGGCGATCGGCCTGTTCGGTTCGGCGGCGGCACCGTCGGCCGTGGACGGTTTGTTCTACGGTGGTGGTGTCACGCAGCTCGGCCGGCAGGCGGTGGCCAACGTGGTGGTCGCGATCTACTCCTTCTCGGTCGCCTTCATCCTGGGCAAGGTGATCGACAAGACGATCGGCTTCCGGCTCAAGGAGGACGACGAGGTCACCGGTGTCGACCAGGTCGAGCACGCGGAGACGGCGTACGACTATCTCGGTTCGTCCGGTCTGCGTGGGGCGCTGTCGTCCCGCCCGGCGCCGGCGGCGGCGGAAGCCGGGTCGGACAATGGCACCACTGAGGCCTCGGAGAAGGAAGGTGTCAAGGCATGAAGCTGGTCACCGCGGTGGTCAAGCCGCACAAGCTGGACGACGTCCGGGCCGCGCTGGAGACGTTCGGTGTCACCGGTATGACGGTCACCGAGGCGAGCGGCTACGGCCGGCAGAAGGGCCACACCGAGGTCTACCGCGGCGCCGAGTACGAGGTGGACCTGGTGCCGAAGGTCCGGCTCGAGGTGGTCGTCGAGGACGGTGACAGCGCCGACGTGGTCGACGTCATCCTGAAGGCGGCGCAGACCGGCAAGATCGGTGATGGCAAGGTGTGGGTCACCCCGGTCGAGACGATCGTCCGGGTCCGGACCGGCGAGCTGGACGGAGACGCCCTCTAGATGGTGGACCGAGCAGAGCAGCGGCGCGTCCGTGCCGAGGAGGCCGACGCGCTGCTGTACCTGCTCCTCTCCAAGGCCTGTGACGCCCTCGGTGTACCTACCGAGGGCGTCGCGCTGGTCGCGGTCGGCGGCTACGGCCGGGAGGAGCTGTCGCCGTACAGCGATCTCGACGTGATGCTCGTGCACGTCGAGGGGTACCCACGGGTGGACGAGCTGGCTGCACAGATCTGGTACCCGCTGTGGGATTCGCGGACCAAGCTGGACCACAGCGTCCGCACGCTGGCCGAGGCACGCCAGGCCGCCGCAGCGGACGACCGGGTCGCGTTGGGTCTGCTGGACGCGCGGCATGTGGCAGGCGACTCGCATCTGACGCTGCAGTTGCGATCCGTGCTGATGGCGGACTGGCGGCGTACTGCGCGTTCCCGGCTGCCCGGACTGGCGCAGGCGTGCCGTGACCGGGCGTCGACGGTCGGAGAGCTCGCCCATCTCGCGGAGCCCGACCTCAAGGAGGCGTATGGCGGTCTGCGCGATGCCGTCGTACTGCGTGCGCTGGTGGCGTCGTGGTTGATCGACGTACCGCATCCGGTGCTGGAGCGGGCGCGGCGCGATCTGCTCGAGGTTCGCGACGTACTGCATGAGGTGGCGGGACGGGCGACGGATCGGTTGGTGGCTGACCTGGCGGGTGAGGTGGCCGCCGGACTCGGTCTGTCGGGGCGGGACGAGTTGTTGCGGCACGTGTACGCGACGGGCCGCACGCTGGCGCATGTGTGCGATGTGTCCTGGCGACGCGTCGAGAGCTTGATGACCAAGCCGCCGCGGTCCCGGCGCCGGCAGCGGAGCGGTGGACCTCTGCTGCTCGCACTCGACGAGGGCGTGGGGCAGCACGAGGGTGAGGTCGTGCTGATGCCCGATGCGCGACCGGAGCGGGACCCTGTGCTCGGTCTGCGCGCTGCTGCGGTCGCTGCGGATCGTGAGCTTGTTCTGTCGCCTGCTGTCTGTGCGCGGTTGGCCGCGTCGGCTGCTGACTTGCCGGACCCGTGGCCGAGGGAGGGGCTGCGTTTGCTCTGCGCCCTGCTCGGTGCGGGGAGCGGATTGCTCGAAGTGTGGGAGGCCTTGGACCAGGCCGGCTACATCTCGCGGATCCTGCCCGAGTGGGATTCGGTGCGGTTCCGGCCGCCGCAGTCGGCGATCCACCGGTTCACTGTCGACCGGCACCTGCTGGAGACGTGTGTCGAGGCCTCGGCGATGGTCCGCGACGTACGGCGACCTGACCTTCTGCTGGTCGCCGCGCTGCTGCACGACCTGGGCAAGGCAGTCGACGGCGATCACAGCGTCACCGGCGCGGTCATTGCTGCGAAGGTGGCGCGGCGCATCGGGTTCAGCGACGCGGACTCGGACACCATCACTCTGCTCGTCCGGCAGCACCTGATGCTCGCTCAGGTCGCCACCCGGCGCGACCTGGACGACCCGATGACCGTGGACATGGTGGCCGGCATCGTCCGCAGCACCGAGACGCTGGACCTGCTGGAGGCGCTGACGTACGCCGATGCGCGGGCAGCCGGTCCGGCGGCGTCTTCACCGTGGCGGATGCGGTTGGTGGGTGAGCTGTGCCGCCGGGTGCGTGGTGAGCTGTCCGGTGGCGGCGAGAGCATGTGGACCGAGGCGCCGCCCGTTCCAGTGCCGGTGCTGCACCAGGTGGTCGGTGTGGGCCGGCTTGGCCTCACTGTCTCCGATCACCACGGCGATCTCCGCATCAACGTCGCCGTACCCGACCAGGTCGGCACGCTGTCCACAGTTGCCGCCGTACTCGCGGTAGAGCGGCTGGCCGTGCGGTCCGCAGTCATCACGTCGGTAGAAGGCCTTGGCATCTCACAGTGGACCGTCGCCGGGTCAGCGCCCGATCCGGTCCGGTTGCGGGACCGGCTCGCGGTGGCGCTGCGCGACGACGCCGACGTCGTACGACGACTGACCGCGCGGGATGCGTCCGCGGCACGTGCTCGCGTTGCGAGTCGAGTCGACCTCCTGCCGGAAGCATCCGAGACGGCCACCGTGCTGCAGGTGCGAGCGCATGACCGTCCAGGCCTGCTGTACGACGTCACTGCGGCGATTGCGGCCACTGGCGCGGACATCCGGTCGGCGCACGTCAGCACGCTCGGTGCAGAATGCGTGGACGTCTTCTACCTGACCGATCGCGACGGAGCGCCGCTCGAACCAGAGGACGCGCGAACGACGGCGAAGTCTGTCCTGGATCGTCTGACGTTCTAGTCTCAGCGCTGTGCATGTCGTAGAGGCTTTACAGCGCCAAGCCGTCGCCTGCGAGGACCTGGGGTCCCCGATGTACGCCGAACTGCTCCGGCTGATCGTGGACGACTACGAGGTCGGCGGCGTGTCCGTCGGAGTACTGGAGGGGTACGAGGACCGTTCGTTCGGCGAGGCGATCGGTCTGCGGTTGCTGGGCGCCGCACACGGTCTGGTGCTGTCCGGCACGGTGCCTGAGCTGGCGGCGTTCTACCCGAGTGTCGGCGGGACGTGGGACCCGGTGCTCGGCTGGGAGGCCTTCGAGCAGGTGCTGCAGTCGCGGGTGGTGGAGGTCCGCTCGCTGCTGACCCAGCCGCCCCAGACGAACGAGGTCGGCCGATCGGCTGCCCTGTACGGCGGTCTGCTGCAGCTGGTCGACGCCGTGCCGTTGCCGGTGCGGTTGTTCGAGATCGGTGCATCGGCTGGGCTGAATCTGCGGGCAGACCGGTACCGGTACGTCGCGGACGGGACGTCGTACGGGCCGGAGGACAGCCCGGTCGTGTTCTCCTCGGCCTGGTCGGGACAGGTGCCTGCTGCGGACCTGCGGATCGTCGAACGGGTGGGATGCGACATCGCGCCGGTCAACCCGCTGACTGCCGACGGTGCCTTGACGCTGACGTCGTACGTCTGGCCGGACATGGCGGATCGCCTGGAGCGGTTGCGGGGCGCGTTGACGGTCGCGCAAGAGGTGCCGGCCGACGTACGCCCGGAGGACGCCGTCGCGTTCCTGCGCGCACTGGAGCTGTCCGAGGGCCACGTGACCGTCGTGTGGCACTCGATCATGTGGCAGTACTTGCGCAGGCCGGACCGAGCCGCGATCGAGGCTCGGCTGGACGAACTCGGCGCGCAGGCCACCGAGTCCGCACCTCTCGCGCACCTGAGCCTCGAGCCGCACCACGTGATCAGTCACAGCCGGGCCACGGACGGCTGGGAGTACCGCGTTGACCTGCGTACCTGGCCTGGGGGAGTTGTGCAGACGCTCGGTACCGCCGCACCGCACGGCCAGGAGCTTGTCTGGGGGACTAGCTGAGCGCCGCGACCAGGGTGTCGGTGAGCTCGGCCGCGTAGACCCCGTCGGGGTCGAGGTCCGGGTCGAAGATGCCGATGTCGATGCCGGCGCACTTGGGCGACGCGAGCAGCGGCCGCAGGAGCGCCCGCAGTTGCTGATGGTCGATCCCACCCGGATCCGGGCTGTCGACCGCGGGCATGATCGCCGCGTCCAGGATGTCCACGTCCAGATGGACCCAGAACCCGTCCAGCTCGTCCCGCACGAGATGCTCCAACGTCCCTTGCGCCGCCGCGGCCGGATCCGCCGCGATCGTCAACGCCGGCCACACCGGAATCCCGGCGCGCTCCACATCCTCGACGTACTCGTCGTCCTCGCGAATCCCGAGCAGCACCGCGTCGGTGTCCCGCGTGTACGGCTCAAGCCCTTCAAGATCGGTCAGATCCGCCTGCCCGCGCCCAGTGACCAACGCCAGCGCCTCACCACCCGCGGCCCCGACGTACGGCGAGTTGTCCACCGTCCGGAAGTCCGAGTGCCCGTCCAGATACACCACGCCGTACCGCCCCAGCCGCTTCAACCCCAACGCCGGCCCGAGCAGGTTGCTGCACTCTCCACCCAGCAACACCACGAACTTCCCTTGCTGGACGAACCCCGCCACCCGATCCGCGACCTTGAGCGTGTACGCCGCCATCGCCTCCGCGTTGAACACGCCGTCGCCGGGCTTCCACCCACCCCGGTCGTACCGTGGCGGCGTCACCGATCCGCCGTCCTCCGCCCCGATCCGCCCCACGAACCCCAGATCCCGCACCGCCCCCGCCAACTTGTAACACCCCGGCACCGACCCCACCACCGGCGGCCGCAACCCCAAGTTAGAAGTCCCATCCACCACAACCCGCACAGCAAGCTCCTAACCTATAGCCACCACCCAACCGGTTAGATCCTCGACGGCCGACCCCCACCTGTCAATCACCTTGCGTGACGCGGTTGAGAACCGTCGCCAGGGCGCGCGCCTGCCGCCGAGGGGTGGCTGTCGGATGCCTCGTCAGCTCCTCACGCAGGAGCGGCTGATGGATCCCGATCGCACCGGTGTCTTGATCGAAGCCGCCACGTCCGCTCGTCTCGTACAGCTCGCGGTTCCAGCGATCGAAGCCGGTCGGCCGGAGCTGTCGCGCCAGGTCGTACAGCCGCGTGAACTCGCGGTACGTCGGCGAGTTCTCGGAAACGCGCTCAGCGGACTCAGGCATCGGAGGGAGGGAAGGGGCTGTCGGTCAGCGGGAACGGTGGTTTGCGATCCAGTTCTCCATGGACTTGAGATCCTCAGTCAGCGCCCGGATGTCATCCTCCTCGTCCGCTGAGGCCCGATCGGCGAGTTCCCAGATCCTGCGGCGGCCGTCTTCCAGCATCGCGATCTGTTCGTCCGTCGTGCCCTTCGGCGGATAGACAGCGATGTGGATCTGCACTGCCTCGCGGTACAGGTCGCTCCGCTCGGGTGGCGGCGGTGGCGGCTCGGCGAGGTCGTTGACGAGATGGCCGGTCCAGGTGCGGTCGTGTTCTGAGGCGTCGGCCGGTACGAGGGCTCGCAGCTTGTCCTGTTCGGCTGCGAGGTCCGCAGGCTGGGCGCTGCGATGCACTCGGTCGTACGCCCGGTTGAGCGCCATGTTGAAGGCTGGGATGTCGAGGGGCATGGCGATCACGGTAGCGAGAAAGAGTCTCGTGCTGCCGGAGTTATCCACAGGTTGTGGGGCCGGTAGACTCGGGGAGTTCATCGCTTCGACGAAACGGACTGTTTCTCGTGTTCGACACGCTTTCCGATCGGCTCTCCACCGCGTTCAAGAATCTGCGGGGCAAGGGCAAGCTGACCGACGCCGATATCGACGCGACCACCCGGGAGATCCGGATCGCGTTGCTGGAGGCCGATGTCGCGCTGCCGGTGGTGCGGGAGTTCATCGCGGCGGTCCGGGAGCGGGCCAGCGGGGCCGAGGTGCGCGGCGGGCTGAACCCGGCGCAGCAGGTGATCAAGATCGTCAACGAGGAACTGGTCAAGATCCTCGGCGGCGAGACCCGCGAGCTGCGGATGTCGAAGCGGCCGCCGACGGTGATCATGCTCGCCGGTCTGCAGGGTGCGGGTAAGACGACCCTGGCCGGCAAGCTCGCCAAGTGGCTACGCGAGACCCAGCACCAGACCCCGATGCTGGTCGCCGCGGACCTCCAGCGGCCGAACGCGGTCACCCAGCTGCAGGTGGTCGGCGAGCGCGCCGGCGTGCCGGTGTTCGCGCCCGAGCCGGGCAACGGCGTCGGCGATCCGGTCGACGTCGCCCGCCAGGCGATGGACGAGGCAAAGGCCAAGCAGTACAGCGTGGTCATCGTCGACACGGCCGGCCGGCTGGGTGTCGACGAGGTGCTGATGAAGCAGGCCGCGGACATCCGCGACGCGGTCAGCCCGGACGAGATCCTGTTCGTCGTCGACGCGATGATCGGCCAGGACGCGGTCACCACCGCGCAGGCGTTCCTCGACGGCGTCGGCTTCGACGGCGTCGTACTGTCCAAGCTCGACGGTGACGCCCGTGGTGGTGCGGCGCTGTCGATCGCGCAGGTGACCGGCCGCCAGGTGATGTTCGCCAGCAACGGCGAGAAGCTCGAGGACTTCGACGTCTTCCACCCCGACCGGATGGCGTCGCGCATCCTCGGCATGGGCGACGTGATGAGCCTGATCGAGCAGGCCGAGCGTTCGTTCGACGCCGAGGAGGCCGCGAAGACCGCGGCCAAGCTGCAGAAGCGCGGCGGCAAGGACTTCACCCTGGACGACTTCCTCGCCCAGATGCAGTCGGTGCGCAAGATGGGCCCGCTGACCAAGATCTTCGGCATGCTGCCCGGGGCGAACCAGTTCAAGGACCAGCTGGAGAACTTCGACGAGCGCGAGATCGACCGGATCGAGGCGGTCATCCACTCGATGACGCCGGCCGAGCGGAACGATCCGAACATCATCAACGGCTCCCGCCGGGCCCGGATCGCGAAGGGTTCCGGCACCGAGGTCGCGACCGTCAGCGGCCTGGTCGAGCGGTTCTTCGAGGCCCGCAAGATGATGGCCGCGATGGCGTCCGGCAAGGGCATCCCGGGGATGCCCGGAATGCCGGGCATGCCGGGTGCGGGCGCCGGTGCGGCGCGGAAGGCCAAGCAGCAGGCGAAGAAGGGCAAGAAGCGCGGCTCCGGCAACCCCGCCAAGCGGGCGAACCAGGGCGGCCCGCAGCCGCAGGCGCCGCAGCCGGGCCAGTTGCCGGCCGCGTTCGGCGGCGGCCAGACCGACGGCGACTTCGAGCTGCCGGACGACCTGAAGAAGATGCTCGGCGGCAACTGACCTCCTGACACCGCCCGAAAGGGCAGTGTCCGCAGTGTGAACTTTCCGCGACCACAGGCTGCACACGCCCGCGGAAAACCGTTCACAGCGTGCAGCGGCGCACGGTGACCGGTTGATCACGACCCCGTGGCGGCTAAGATCATGCCTACGCCCGAGAGACACACCACCTGCGGAATGCGTCGAGGACGGTTCGGATGAGGCAGCAGTTCAAGAACCTGGACACGTGGCGGGGCAAGTTGTCCGCCGCCTGTACCTGCTTGGCGCCGCCTACTGCCATGGTCGCCGTGTTCGTGGTCGGCGGCGTCACCTCGAACACGTTCATCGTCGACGCCCAGGCGCTGGCCGCGCCGCGCCAGGACGCGGTCTTCGACGACCTGGCCAACAACGTGCCGTCCCAGCCCGGTGTCGACGGCAGCCTGCCGACGCAGGACAAGTCCACGATCCAGGTTCCGCTGACCGGGACGACGGACGGCACCGTGCAGCCCATCCCGGGTGCGATCGGCGACACCTCGGGCATCCCGGGGACGGTGCTGGCGGCGTACCAGAAGGCGGCCAACGATCTCGCGCTCTCGATGCCGGGTTGCCATCTCACCTGGCCGTTGCTGGCCGGCATCGGCAAGGTCGAGTCCGGGCACGCCAGCGGCGGCAAGGTCGACGCGAACGGCAACACCCGCGGGAAGATCCTCGGCCCGGTCCTCGACGGCAGCCCCGGGATGGCGGCGATCGCCGACACCGACCAGGGCGTGTACGACGGGAACGCGACCTGGGACCGTGCGGTCGGGCCGATGCAGTTCATCCCTGGCACCTGGCGAGCGTTCGGCGCGGACGGCAACGGTGACGGGATCAAGGACCCGCACAACGTGTTCGACGCGGCCCGGGCGACCGGGGACTACCTCTGCTCCGGCGGTGCGAACCTGGCCGACCCGCAGGGCCTGGTCCAGGCGGTGCTGCGCTACAACCACTCGATGGACTACGTCTCGACCGTGCTCCGGTGGATGCAGTCGTACAGCAAGGACACCGTGACGGTGCCGGACAAGCCGGGCACGATCGACACCCCGGGCGACGACGGCAACAACGGCGACGACAGGGCCCGTACGGAGACCACGACGTCGGCCACGACGCCGCCGACCACCTCGCCGACGACTGTGCCGACCACGGTGCCGACGACGGTGCCGCCATCCACGACGCCGACGGCCCCGACCACGTCACGTCCGACGAGCTCCCGCCCGAGCACGACGAAGCCGACCGTGCCGAGGCCGACGAACGGTCCGGGCTCGACCTCGACGTCGCCCACCAAGCCGCCGTACACGCCGCCGCCGAGCACGCCTCCGACGACTCCGCCGACCACGCCGGGCGACCCGACCTGTCCGCCGACGACCCCGCCCACGACGACGCCGACCGAGACGCCGACCCCGACGCCGGGCGACCCCACGGTCACGCCGACGCCGACCCCGACGCCGAGCCCGTGCAACTCGACCGGCACGGAGTCCGACCCGACCAAGACGGCGGCGACCCCGAGCGACGCTCCCCAGCCGAGCAACTGAGACCCGAGTGCAGCGCGACTGCCAGCTGACAACGGTCGACACCGAGGTAGCCGCAATCGTTACCTCGGTGCCGGTTTTCCGAGGGGATTCTGTGCCGCGTAACTTTGCGTCGTCTTGATGTAACTTTCTGGCGCATGGGTCGTTGAAGGGGCTATGCGCCTAACCCGTAGTGGTAACCGTCGGGTCAAAATAATCATCGCTTCACTGTGCACGGCCCCGCTCCTGGTCGGGGCCATCGTGACTGTTGCTTCGGGGGGAGCCGGCGCCACCGGCCAGCTCGCCGGCACCAGCCCTGTCGCCCCGTCGCCCGGGGCCGGGCTGAACAGTGGCGAGTTCGACGAACTGACGATGATCGTGCCGCAGCGTCCCGGAGTGGACGGCCGGCTCGGATCCGACCAGCCCGCCCGCGCCGACGTCCCCGTGCAGGGGGCCACCGACGGCCGATCGGTCGTCCGTCCCGGCCGGCCGGGAGCTGTGAACGGCATTCCGCGCGGGGTCTTCCCCGCGTACCGCCGCGCCACCGCCAACCTCGCGGTCGTCCGGCCGAACTGTGGGCTGACCTGGCCGTTGCTGGCCGGCGTCGGCAAGGTCGAGTCGGACCACGCCAGCGGCGGCCGGGTCGACGTGGCCGGCACCACCCGCGGCCGCATCCTCGGCCCGGTGCTGAACGGACGCCACGGCAACGGCCGGATCAGCGACTCCGACAAGGGCAAGTTCGACGCGGACGCGACCTGGGACCGCGCGGTCGGCCCGATGCAGATCATCCCGCAGGTCTGGGACGAGTACGGCGCCGATGGCAACGGCGACGGCTACCGCAACCCCAACAACGTGTACGACGCGGTCACCACCGTCGCCGTGGTGCTCTGCTCCCAGGGCGACGACCTGAAGCAGCCGCGGGACCTGGTCGAGGCACTGCTGCGCTACCAGCACTCCAAGGACTTCGTCGCCACCGTGCTGAAGTGGATGCGGGTCTACAGCAAGAACGCGGTCCTGATCCCGAATGCGCCCGGCAACATCGCGGCCGCGAAGTGGACGGGTAACGCCGACCGCAAGGTCGATCCGCGGCAGGTCCCGGACGTCCCGGACGACACCAAGACGACCACCCCGACAGCGACGCCGACCACGACCCTGCCGCCGCCGGTGCTGCCGTCCACACCGCCGTCGACCGACTGGAACAAGCCGACGTTGCCGAGGCCGATCGACACCCCGACCGGTACTCCGACGCACCGGCCGACGTCGACACCGACCAAGACCCCCACGAAGACTCCGACGAAGACGCCGACGGAGACCCCGACGCCGACCCCGACTCCGACGCCGACTCCCACGTCGACCCCGTCGGACACCCCGAGCGGGACGCCGTGCGCCGGCAACGAGACCACGACCCCGACCTGTACGCCGGGCGGCGGCTCGCACGGCTGACAGATCCCCGGATACGGTCGGCTGCATGACCGTACTCAAGCTGGTCGGCACGGTGCTGCCGGCCGGTGAGCAGCAGGAGCTTCATCTCAGCGGTGGGCTGGTCGTCGACCGGCCCACCGCCGGTGATGTGACGACCGTGCACACCGGCGGCTGGATCGTGCCCGGCCTGGTCGACGCGCACTGCCACATCGGCCTCGACCAGCACGGCGCCGTCGACGCGGAGGTCCAGGAGCAGCAGGCGATCGTGGATCGCGATGCCGGCGCGCTGCTGGTCCGCGACGCCGGCTCGGCCGCCGACACCCGCTGGATCGACGACCGCGAGGACCTGCCGAAGATCATCCGGGCCGGCCGGCACATCGCCCGCTCCAAGCGCTACATCCGCAACTACGGCTGGGAGATCGAGCCGGAGGAACTGGTCGCGTATGTCGAGCAGGAGGCCGCCCGTGGTGACGGCTGGGTGAAGCTGGTCGGCGACTGGATCGACCGCGACGCCGGCGACCTGACCCCGTGCTGGCCGGCCGAGGCGCTGACAGCGGCGATCACCCGCGCACACGAGCTCGGCGCGCGCGTCACCGCGCACGTCTTCGGCGAGCACGCCCTCCCGGACCTGCTTGCCGCCGGCATCGACTGCCTCGAGCACGGCACCGGCGTCGAGCCCGACCTGCTCGCGCAGATGTCCGCCAACGGGGTCGCGGTCGTCCCGACGCTGATCCAGCTCGAGAACTTCCCGGAGTACGCCGAGCAGGCCGACGCCAAGTTCCCGGTGTACTCGGCGCACATGCGCGACCTGTACGACCGTCGCCTGCACCGGCTGCGGGACGCGTTCGAGGCCGGCGTACCGGTGTATGCGGGGACCGATGCGGGCGGTGTCCTCGGGCACGGGCTGGTCGCCCAGGAGATCCAGGCGCTGACCGAGATCGGCATGTCGGGGGAGCAGGCCCTGGCCGCGGGATCGTGGGCGGCCCGCGCCTGGCTCGGTGCGCCGAGCGAGCTGCGACCGGGCGATCCCGCCGACCTGGTGGTGTACGACGAGGATCCGCGGGCGAACCCTGCCGTCCTCACTCACCCGCGCTTGATCGCGCTCCGTGGTCGCGTGATGTTCCAGCGGTGACGGGAAAATATTCACCTAAGCACTGGAATGAGCGGAAGATCTTGCCTTAGCGTGGCTCTCGGGACCGCCGACGCCCCTCGGCGGACCAGACGAGGGAAGGACCGCCGCCCATGCGGAACACCGCCACGATTCTGCTTGCTGTCGGAGCGCTCGCGCTGACAGCCCTCCCGAGCCACGCCGCCGAGCCACCCCCGCCGACCGGTCAGCCGAGTCTCGCGTCCGCGTTCCAGACCGCGGCCGCGAAGTACGACGTACCGCGTGAGGTGCTGGTCGGCGTCGGGTTCGCCGAGACACACCTCGACGGCCACGACGGTACGCCGAGCCAGGCGAACGGCTACGGCGTCATGCACCTGGCCGCCAACAACGTGAACAAGACGATGTCCGAGGCAAGCAAGCTGACCGGGTTGCCGGTCGCGCAGCTGAGCAAGGACGACACGTCGAACGTCCTCGGCGCCGCCGCGGTGCTCGACTCGTACGCCGATCAAGCCGGCCTGCAGGACCGTTCCGATCTCGGCAAGTGGTACTCCGTGATCGCGAAGTACTCGCATTCCGCGGACGGCCCGACCGCGCGGCTGTACACCGACGAGGTCTACCGGGTGATCGCGCGCGGCGTCAGTACCGCCGGTGTCTCGACCGAGCCGAAGAAGGTCACACCGGACCTCGGCGCCTACGCGAAGGTGACGCCCCTCGGCACCAAGACCAAGGCGTCGGTCCAGGCCGTCGACTACCCGGGCGCGATCTGGAACCCGGCCTGCACCTGCAACTACCAGGTCGGCCGTACGCAGGCGATCACCACGATCGTGATCCACGTGACCCAGGGCTCGTACGCCGGCACGATCAGCTGGTTCAAGGACCCCGCGGCCCAGGTCAGCGCGCACTACGTGGTCCGGTCCAGCGACGGCCAGATCACCCAGATGGTGGCCGAGAAGGACACCGCCTGGCACGCCCGCAGTGCGAACCCGTACGCGATCGGCATCGAGCACGAGGGGTTCATCGACCAGCCGTCGTGGTTCACCGACGCGATGTACCGGTCGTCGGCAGCCCTGACCGCCAACATCGCCGACCGCCGTGGCATCCCGAAGGACCGCAACCACATCAAGGGCCACAGCGAGATGCCCGGCAACGACCACACCGACCCGGGACCGAACTGGAACTGGGACTACTACATGCAGCTGGTGAACGGCGGCGACCCGAACCCGCCGGAGTACAACTTCACCACCTGGGGGAACGGCGTCAACGTCCGCTCCGCCCCGCAGCTGTCCGCCTCGGTCGTGACCACTCTGCCCGGCCCGACCCAGGTCTTCGTCGAGTGCCAGGTCCAGGGCGACACGGTGACCGCCAACGGCTACACCAACAACTGGTGGGCCAAGCTCCGCGACCAGAACGGCTACATGACCAACATCTACATCGACGATCCGAATGCCAAGCTTCCAGGCGTTCCAGACTGCTAGAGCGGCAAAGGTAGAGCCTGCTGTACCGACATGTGCCCGGCCGTCCCGCAGGATTGAGTCATGGTCAACAAGATCCTGGCTCGGGGCGGACGGGCATGTGCCTACCTGGCGGTCCGCTACCTCCGGGCCCTGCTGCTGTTGCTGGCGTTGCCGAACGGTGTGCTCCTCGGCTGGCTGATCACGCCGTTCACCGGCGCGCTGGTGAAGCTGGCCAACAGCGAGCGCCGCCGGGCCGCCAAGTACCTGGGCCGGTCCGGGGACGCGCCGTTGCCGGCAGCCACACCACGCCAGCCAGGCGACGTGGTCACGCTGTTCAGGGACAGGTCGTTCAAGCGCAGTCTGTGGCTGCTGCTCACGCCGCTGGCCATGGTCCCCGAACTGCTCGTCGCGGTGATCGGACTTGTCGGCGTGCCCGCTGCCGTCGCCGGCATGCTGCTGTGGAAGCTTGACCCGGGCAACTTCAGCCTGATGGGCATCGACGTCAACAACTGGTTCCAGGCCCTCACGCTGGGTCCGCTGCAGGTGCTGTTCAGCTTGGGTGTCCTGGGCTGGGTCGCACCGGCTCTGGCTCGCGGACACGCCAAGGCCGCGCTCACCTTGCTCGCTCCCAGCCAGGACCAGCTGGAGAACGCCATGCTGTCGCAGCGGGTCGACGAGCTCACCAAGAGCCGAGCAGGTGCTGTCGACTCCCACGGAGCCGAGCTGCGGCGTATCGAACGGGACCTGCACGACGGGACGCAAGCCCAGCTGGTGTCGCTGGCGATGCGGATCGGTATCGCGAAGCAGACCATGGCGGAGGACCCGGAGAAGGCGGCCAAGCTGCTGGACGACGCCCGTGACGGCGCGGAGCAGGCCATGACCGAGCTGCGCGGCGTACTGCGGACCATGTACCCACCGATCCTTGCTGACCGTGGTCTGGCCGGAGCGGTCTCCGCACTGGCCGCTCGCTGCCCACTGCCGGTCCAGCTCCGCATTGGTGAGCTGGGCGAGGTCCCGGCCGCAGTGGAGGCCGCTGCGTACTTCGTCGTCGCGGAGTCGCTCACCAACGTCACCAAGCACAGTGCGGCCGGGCATGTCGACGTACAGCTCGAGCGGCGTGGCTCGGAGCTCTATCTGGTGGTCATGGACGACGGGATCGGTGGAGCGCGGATCAGTGAGCAGTCCGACCTGCTGGGCCGGGGGAGTGGGCTGCATGGCATGCTCCACCGCGTGCAGGCGATCGACGGTCAGATGGAGCTGCAGAGTCCGATCGGTGGGCCGACCACCGTCGAGGTGATCCTTCCGTGCGGGTGATCATCCTCGAGGACAACCCGATCCTCGCCGAGGGCCTCGGACTGCTGCTGGACAACAACGGTTTCGAGGTCGCCGCGGTCGCCACCGACGCGGACGAGTTCGCCAAGGCGATCGCCGAGCACCACGTGGACATCGCCGTGGTCGACGTACGACTGCCGCCGACCTACACCGACGAGGGCCTGCGGGCCGCGATCGAGGCCCGCCGCGGCCGGCCGGGGCTCCCGGTGCTGGTGTTCTCGCAGTACGTCGAGGAGGTGTACGCGGCCGAGCTCCTCGCCGCCGGCAGCGAAGGCGTCGGCTACCTCCTGAAGGACCGGGTGTCCCGCGTCGACGAATTCCTGGATGCGGTACGGCGGGTTGCGGCCGGCGGGACTGTGCTCGACCCGGAGGTGGTCAGCCAGCTGATGGTCAAGCGGAGCAGCCCGCTCGACCGGCTCACGCCCCGCGAACGCGAGGTACTCGCGCTGATGGCCGAAGGACTCGGCAACACCGCGATCGGCGAGAAGCTGATCATCTCCGACGGCGCTGTGCACAAGCACGTCGGCAATGTCTTCCTCAAACTCGACCTGGTGCCGACCGACTCGGGCCACCGCCGCGTCCTCGCCGTTCTCGCCTACCTCGGGCTGTGAGCCTGGCGTCGGCTATGTTCTCCGGCGCCGGAACAAACATTGAGAGCGGATGGATCCGTCATGTCTGGGGTCAAGATGAGGGAAGGCCGTCGGCTGTTCCGCGGCCTGATGGTCGCGATGGCTGTGACGAGCGTCGCCGCGGTCGCGGCGTGCGGTGGGCCGAAGCAGGATGATGCGAGCGCGTCGCCGGCAGCCGTCACGTCGGCGACGCCAACGCCGACGTCGCAGCCGTTGAACGACACCCGGGCCGCCGCGGCGCTCGCGACCGGCGGCATCGGTGTCGGAGAGCTGCCAGGCATGCGGCCGTTGGGTGCGCCGGTCACGCGTCTCGACTCGCCGACCCTCGGAGGCTTGTGTGGAACCGCCGACGCCGGGATGAGCAGTGAGAAGTTGCGGATGGCGCGTCGACAGCTGGTCTGGAGCGCCGGCCGGGACGAGTTCGTGTCCGAGGAGCGGGTCGTCTACCAGCAAGGCGGCGTACAGGCTGCGCTGAAGGACCTTCAGCGGGCCGCGACCACCGTTTGCCCGGACCGGATCGGCGTAGCGGCAGCGCCGGCGAGCGCCAAGCTCCCGGCCGGCTCGATGGCGTTCTCGTCCAAGGACGCCAAGCAGGGAGGGCCGGGGATGGACTCCTACGCCGTGCCCGTCGGGAACCAGTTGCTGGTCGTGCTGTGGTCGAACTGGACCATGTCACCCGAACCGGTCGCCATCCGCACCGCTCTCGCCAAGGCGCGCGCCGTGGTCGTGCAGCGCGAGAAGCCGACCCTCCAGGCGCTCGCCGGCTGATCGGCCGGGCTGACAACGTCGGCATCAGCCCTTGACGGACCGTCCGCAGTACGCCACTCTCAATCACTGAGAGCGCTCTCATCCACCGAACCGCCCCTAGGTGAGGAGAGTTCAGATGAAGGTCCTACTGGCCGCCGTGATCACGGCGGGTGTCCTGACCGTGCCCGCACAGGCGATCGCCGCGCCCGAACCACTGGCTGTGGCCGGCCAATCGGCCGCCATGCAACGTGACTTCGGGCTGACCGACCAGCAGTTGCAGCAACGGCTCGTGGCCGAGACGTCGGCCGCGAAGCTGTTGCCCGCGGCCCAGAAGGCAGCCGGCGCCGCGTTCGGCGGAGCCTGGTACAACGACGCCACGCACGAGCTTGTCGTCGGCGTTGTTGGTCCGGACCGTGCGGCCGCCGTACGAGCCACCGGAGCCACAGTCACCGCCGTACCGGTGACTGCCAAGACGCTGGACCACCGGAAGGCCGCCGTCGACAAGCTGGCCGGCAAGATCGTGCCGGCTGCGGTCAGCGGCTGGGCTGCCGACCCGCGGACCGGCAGCGTGGTGATCAACGTCCAAGCAGGTAAGCGATCCCAGGCCGTCGACGCGTTCGTGGCCAAGGTCGCCAAGGCCGGCCCGGTCACGGTGAAGGAGGTAGCGGCCCAGGTGCCACGCACGTACTCCGCCGGCACGGTCGGCGGCGACCCGTACTACGTCAGCAACATCCGCTGCTCGATCGGCTTCTCCGTGTACGGCGGATTCGTCACCGCCGGCCACTGTGGTCGTAGCGGCACGGTCAGCGGCTGGGACGGCTCGGCCATCGGGTCGTTCCAGGCCTGGTCGTTCCCCGACAACGACTACGCCTGGGTCTCGGTCGGCAACGGCTGGTGGACCGTACCGGTGGTGCTCGGCTGGGGACAGGTGAGCGACCAGCTGGTCCGCGGGTCGGCGGAGGCCCCGATCGGTTCGTCGGTCTGCCGGAGCGGTTCGACGTCGCACTGGCACTGCGGCACGATCCTGGCCAAGAACGAGACCGTGAACTACGGCAACGGTCAGCTGTTCTACGGCGCGACCAAGACCAGCGTCTGCGCCGAGGGTGGCGATTCCGGCGGGTCGTTCATCACCGGCGACCAGGCGCAGGGCGTGACGTCCGGCGGCTGGGGCGACTGCACCAGCGGCGGCGAGACCTGGTTCCAGCCGGTCAACGAGATCCTGCAGAACTACGGCCTGACCCTCCACACCGCCTGAAAACCGCAACGTCCGAAGAACCGAGCGCTATTGGCCTCAGTTCTTCGGACGTTACGTGGTCGGTCAGGCGGTTTCGTCGGGGACGGACTCCAGGGTCGGCTTGTCGGGCTTGGTGGCCAGCGACTCGATCAGCTGCTTGGCCAGCGCGAAGCCCGAGCCGCCCATGGTGATCGTCTTGACCAGGGTGTCTTCGATGCCCTGGGCGCCGTTCAGCACGACCATGTTGCCGACCTTGTCGAACGACGACGACGCGGCCCGGACGATCTCCGGGTACGCCTCGGCCAGCTGCTGCGCGACGACCGCGTCGGTGTTCGTGGCCAGCGCCTCGGCGCGCGCCTTGATACCGGCCGCCTCGGCCATCGCCTTCGCCTCGACGGCGGACGCCTCGGCCTTACCGGTCAGCTCGGTCGCCTTCGCCTGCGCCTCACCCCGCAACTGGACCTCCCGGGCGTTCGCCTCGGCGGCCGCGATCTGTGCGTCCCGGGCGGCCTGGGCCAGCGTGCGCTGCTTGTACGCCTCGGCGTCGGCCGGCTTCAGCACCGTCGACTCCAGCTGCCGCTCGGACAGCGACGCGTTCAGCTTCGCGGTCTCCGTCTCGGCGACGACGACCTCCTGCTTGGCCAGCGCGGCCGCCAGCGGGCCGGCCTGGAACGCCTTCGAGGACGCCTGGTCGACCTCGGCCTGGTAGCCGGCCTTCGCGATCTCGCTCTCCCGGATCGCCGCGGCCTTGGCCGCCGCGGCGACCTGCTCGCGCTCGGTGGCCTCGCGATCCCGCTCGGCCTGCGCGATCCGGGCCGCGGCCTCGACCGCGGCGGCCTGCGGGCGGCCCAGGTTCCTGATGTAGCCGGACTCGTCGTCGATCTCCTGGATCTGCAGCGAGTCCACGACCAGGCCGAGCTTCTCCATGTCGCCGGCCAGCGAGCCGCGGATGTTGGTGGTCAGCGTCTCCCGGTCGTGCAGCATCTCCTCGACCGTGGTGGAGCCGACGATCGCCCGCAGGTGACCGGCGAACAGCTCGTGGATCGTGCTCATCACCTGCTCGTCGCTCTGCTCCAGGAACCGCCGGGCCGCGTTCGCGATCGAGCCGTAGTCGTCACCGACCTTGTACGCCGTGACGCCCTTGATGTGCAGCGGGATGCCCTGGCTGGACACGCACGTCACGGTCAACGGCGTGGCGCGGATGTCCAGCGGCAGCCGCCGTACCGTCTGGAAGCCCGGCAGCACCGAGGTGCCGCGGCCGACCACGATCTTGAAACCGAGGGTCTCGTTGACCTGCTCGGAGCTGGAGTGCGCGCCGAGGCCGGAGATGATCAGCGCCTCGTTCGGCTCCGCCACCCGCCAGACCATCCGGAACAGGATGAGCAGGACCACCACCGCGACGGCGGCGATGATCACGTACGTCCAGAGCATTTCCCCTCCAAGGGAACGAAATTAGATGGCGCGAGCGACGTACACGGTGCGGGGAGGGTCGTAGTCGACCACGACGATCTGCGTTCCCACCTCGAGCACCTCGTCGGTCGCCGGGTAAGCGTAGAAGGCCTCGGTGGCACCGCGGACCGGCAGCATCACCTCGCCGACGATCCCGGGTGCGATCCGGCCGATCACCCGCCCCCGTTTGCCTACCATGTTGACCCTCCGACGTCGCAGCACACGATCCAGTTCCCGAAGCCTACGTTGTCGTGACGCCTTGTCGCCGACGCAGTACGGCGGCATTGTGGAGACGTCGGCCTGGGGTGGGAGGGGCGATGGGGGACAGCGGGTTGGACGGGGTCTTGGTGGGGGTCACCGAGGACGGGTCGGACGACGCACGGCTCGAGGAGCTGGCACTGCTGCTACGGCAGGAGTTGCTGGCGCTCGACGTACGCGCGGTCGAGCCCTTCCGCGACGGTGAGGCGCCGGACGGCACGCGCGGTGCTCTTGCCGCGGTCGCAGGTGTGCTGAGCGTTTCGCTGGCGCCCGGTCTGCAGGTGCTCGGTTCGGTGGTTGCTGTCGTGCGGGGGTGGCTCGGCGCGGTCGGTGACGGGCGGACGGTGAAGCTCACCATCGACGGTGACGTGATCGAGCTGACCCGTGCGAGTGACGACATGCAGCAGCAACTGGTCGATGCCTTCGTACGACGGCACGCCGGAGCGGACGTGTGAGATGGACGGTTCGCGCGTCGCGCTCGTGGTGGCGAACGACCAGTACGACGACCCCGGTCTGAAGCGGCTCGTCGCCCCGGCGCAGGACGCTGCCGCGCTGGCCGGCGTACTGGCGGATCCGGCGGTCGGCGGATTCGAGGTCCAGGTACTGCGGAACGCGCCCGCGCAGGACATCCGGCTCGCGGTCGAGGACTTCTTCGCCGACCGCAATCCGGAAGACCTGCTGTTGCTGCATTTCTCCTGCCATGGGTTGAAGAACTCGGCCGGTGAACTGTTCCTCGCGGTCGCCGACACCAAGCCGGCCCGGCTCGCGTCGACGGCGGTGGCCGCGGACTTCGTCAACCGGCAGATGGCGGACAGCCGGGCGCAGCGGATCGCGTTGTTCCTGGACTGTTGCTACGGCGGTGCGTTCCCGCGCGGCATGGTGGTGCGGGCGGCCGGCGAGGCACAGGTACTGGACGCATTCGCCCGGCAGGCCGAAGTCGGCGGCGGCCGTGGGCGGGTGGTGATCACCGCGTCCAGCGCGATGGAGTACGCCTTCGAGGGCGGGCAGTTGGCGTCCGACGCCTCGGCGCCTGCGCCGTCGGTCTTCACCGGCGCTGTGGTGGACGGGCTGACGACCGGCGAGGCGGACCGGGACGGCGACGGCTGGGTCGGTCTGACCGAACTGGTCGGGTTCGTCACCGATCGGATTCACCGGGTCACGCCGAACCAGAACCCGCAGATGTGGACCTTCGGCTCGCAGGGCGAGCTGCTGATCGCCCGCAGCCGGGTACGCCGGATCACGCCGGCGCCGCTCGCGCCGGAACTGACCCAGGCGATGGAGAGTCCGTTGCCGGCGGCAAGGTTCGGCGTCGTCGACTACCTGCGCGAACGGCTGTACGACGAGGACCTCGGGCAGGCGTACGCCGCCTGGAAGGCGCTGCGGCAGATGATCGACGACGACAGCCGCAAGGTCTCCGAGGCCGCGTCCGAGGCACTGTCGAGCGCGGAACTCCGGGTCACGCCCGGGTCCGTGGAACTCACCGGCGCAACGTCCGCCGACCTGCATCTGGCCGGTCCGCCGATTGCCTTGACCGCTGGGGCGTCTTCGAACGTCGACTGGCTGAAGCTCGAGCAGGAAGGCGAGGTCATCCGCCTCCACGCCGAGCAGTCCACACCAGGCACCCACGAAGCCGAAGTCCAACTGGCCGGACCGGTCGGGGAGCGGACCATCCCGGTCCGGCTGACGATCGCCGAAGCACCACCTCTGTCACCGGAGCCCGCACCGACGCCCGCAGCGACGTCCGCTCCGAGGCCTGCGCCGAAGTCCGCCGCGCGGCCGACGTGGCCTGCGCCGGAGGCGAAACCCAAGGCGGAGAAGCCCGCACCGAAGGCGGCCGCGGTGCGAGCGCCGGCCGCAACCTCGGCTCCGGCGCCGACGCCCCGCGAACCGACCGGCGAGCTCTCGGGTGAGCCGCCGTCGGGTGAGCCGCCGTGGTGGTTGATCGGCGTGCTGATCGCCGCGGGCGCGTTCCTCGTCTACCTGAACTGGCCAGGCATCGCCTATTCCCGCAAGCTCTGGTACGACTCGAACCAAGGCTGGTACCTGTACCGGACCTGGTACGACCCCGCCATCGCCGGCGCCTTCGTCGCCCTCCTCGCGGCCCTCGTCGCGCGCTGGGCCGGCACAGTCGCCCTGGGCGTCGTAGCCGGGTGCGCGGTCGCCGCGATCGAGGGCGCCGCCGTGATCGTCGGCGGCGGGATCTCCGCCGACGAGACCTCCGCATGGTCCCTGTCCGCCGCGATCGGGATCGCGCTAACCGCCGTACTCCTGCGCGTGCTGAAGCCGCCAGGTTGGCCACTCTGGCCGGTGTGGCCACCGGCCGCCGCGATGGTCGTTGCCGGGGGCATCTTGCTGGTGCTGAGCGCGGTCGTCCCGCACAGCGACGGGGTCTCGTTCTTCACCGTCACCCCGCTGGCGATCCTCGACCCGATCGTGGCCGTCGCCCTCGCCTGGCCGGCCCTGGCCGCTGTCGATGCCAGGACCAGGACCTGGCTGACCGCGGCCGTGGTGACCTACTCGGCGATCGGCATCGTCGGCGGGATCCCGGCCCTGACCCAGGGACACTCGGCGGCCGACTTCCTCACCGGCCTGTTCGGCAACGCACTGGTCGCGATCGGCGTGCTCGTCAACCGCGGACGGCGCCTTCCGTCGCACCCTTGATGAACTGGCGGGCGAAGATCGCGAAGACGATCACCAGCGGCACCATCGCCATCAGCGCACCGGTCATCACCATGCTGTAGTCGACGCCGTGCGACCGGTTCAGTGTCGACAGGGCGACCTGCAGCGTCACGTGGTCCGGGTTGGTCAGCACGATCAGCGGCCACATGTAGTCGTTCCACGAACCGACGAACGTGAAGATGCCGAGGAACGCCAGCGCCGGCCGCGCCGACGGCAGCGCCACATGCCAGTACGTGCCGTAGAAGCCGCAGCCGTCCAGCGTCGCCGCCTCGATCAACTCGTCGTGGATCGAGTTCTGGAAGTACTGCCGCATCCAGAAGATGCCGAACGCGTTCGCCGCTCCGGGGATGATCAGCGCCTTCAACGATCCGACCCAGCCCAGGAGCGCCATCGTCTGGAACTGCGGTACGGCGGCCAGTTGCGCCGGCAGCAGCATCGTCGCCAGCAGTACGACGAACAACGCATTCCGCCCCGGGAACCGGAACTTGGCGAACGTGAACGCCGCCAGCGAGTCGAAGAACAGCACCAGCAACGTGGTCGAGACCGCCACCGTCGCCGTGTTCGCCATCGACTGGAAGAACGCGACGTTGTCGAGCACGTGCCGGACGTTGTCGCCGAAGTGACCGCCGAAGGTGAACTTCGGCGGGAACCGGTAGATGTCCGCGGTCGTGTTCGACGCCATGATGATCGTCCACACGAACGGGAACATGAACACCAGCAGCGCCAGCACGAGTGCGGCGTGCAGCGCGATCCCGCGCAGCCGGTAACGCGTCATCGGTCCTCACTCCGGCCCCGGAAGATCCGCCAGTTGATTGCCGTGAACAACAACACGAGTACGAAGATGCTGAGCGCGATCGCGGCGGCGTACCCGTAGTCGTTGTCCAGGAACGCGGCCCGGTAGAAGAACAGCACCACGGTCATGCCGCTCTGCCCGGTGCCGCCGCTGTTGCCGACCATCACCTGCGGCTCGGTGAACGTCTGCAGCCCGCCGATCGTCGACATGATGACGGTGAACAGTACGACGGGACGCAGCTGCGGCAGCGTGATCGAGAAGAACGTCCGTACGGCGCCGGCCCCGTCCACCTTCGCCGCCTCGTACTGGTCCTTCGGGATCGCCTGCAGGCCGGCCAGGTAGATCAGCGTGTTGTACCCGACCCACTGCCACACGATCATCGTGGAGATCGCGATCTTGATTCCCCACGGCTGACCGAGCCAGTCCTGCTGCGGGATGCCGAGGGATCGCAGTGCCGCGTTCACCAGGCCGAAGTTCGTGCTGAAGATCGAGCTGAAGAAGATCGCCATCGCGACCAGCGAGGTGACGTTCGGGATGAAGTACGCGATCCGGTAGACGTTGGTGAACCGGACCGCCGACTGCAGCATCACCGCGAGCAGGAGCGCGAGGACCAGTGTCGGGACCGTCGACATCAGGAACAGGACGACGGTGTTCTCCAGCGCCGTCCAGAACGTCGGATCCTGGATCAGGAACGCGAAGTTGCCCAGCCCGGTGAACTTCCGCGGGCTGAGCCCGTCCCAGCGCTGGAACGCCAGCACGATCGTGGACAGCATCGGGTACAGCCCGAACACCGCGAACAGGACGTAGAACGGCGACAACGCCAGATAGAACCGCCAGTACGACCAGATCCCCCGCCTGGCGCGCTGACCGGCAGGTGGTCCGGTCAGCGCGTCGGCGGTCGCCGGCACAGTCGCAGTACCAGTCACTGCACTCCCTGGCGCTTGGCGATGGCCTTGCCTTGGAGACTGCGCTGGCCCAGGCGGCGTCGGAGGTCTTGGAGCCGGTCTGCACGGTCTTGAGCTCGTCGTGGAACGGTGCGGCGACCGAGTCGTCGTACGGGCTCTGGTAGGCGACCGGGATGGCCTTCGCGGCCGGACCGAAGACGTCGATCGGGACCTGGCCACCGAAGAACTTGTCCGCCGCCTTCAGCTCCGGCTTGTCGTACGCCGCCGGCGCGGACGGGAAGATCTGCGCGTCGGTGAACGCCTTGGCCTCGTTGTCGGCGCTGAGCATGTACTTGATCACGTCGAACGCCTTCTGCGGATCGGCTGCGTTCTTGGTGATGGCCAGGAACGAGCCGCCGAAGTTCGCCGGTCCGCTCGGCGTCGGCGCCAGCCGCCACTTGCCGGCGCTGGTCTTCACCGCGGACTTGATGTCCAGGGCGACCCAGGCGGCGCCGATGTGGGTCGGGATCGTGCCCTGGTCGAGACCGGCGTTCCAGTCCGGGCTGCCGCTCGGCGTCTTGCCGTCGATCTTCATCGTCATCGCCTTGACCGAGGTGTCCCACGCCTTGCGGATGTGGTCCTGGTCGCCGATGAACTTGTTGTCCTTGGAGATGTACCGCTCGGTGCCCTGGCCGACGACCATGTCGTAGAGGTCGGTCGCGTCCCAGACCAGCAGCGCCTTCGGGTTCTTCGCCTTCAGCTGGACCCCGGCGGCGAAGTAGTCGTCCCAGGTCTTCAGCTGGTCGGCCACCTTGGCCGGATCGCTGGGCAGGCCTGCGGCGGCGAAGATGTCCTCGCGGTAGAACAGCCCGGTCGGGCCGACGTCGATCGGCAGCCCGATCACCTTCCCGTCCAGCGTCGTGGCCTGGTTGACCTTCCACTCCAGGTAGTCGCCGAGGACCGAGTCCGCCCCGACGGTCTTCAGGTCCACGAACCGCGACGCCTGGGGGAGCAGCGAGGCGATGTCCTCACCCTTGATCCCGGTGATGTCCGGGATCCCGGTGCCGCCGTTGAACGTGGTGACCAGCTTCTGCTTGAAGTCGCCGCCGATCTCGGAGTACTTGATCTTCGGGTCCGGGAAGTGCGCGATCGTGTCGTCGAGCACCGACTTGACCAGACCGCCCTGCCAGCACCACATGGTCAGCTCGGTGGTGGTGTTCTTCTTCGCCGTGGTCCCGGTGTTGTTCATCCCGGACGAGCAGCCGACGAGCGCACCGCCGGCTACGGCCGCGAAGCCCCCGAGCAGCATCCGACGTGAGAGCTCCATAGTTCTACCTTCCTGAGTGTGCGCTGATCAGCGCGTGGAGGTGGTGGTCGTCGGGGTGCGCCGCCTGCCACTCCGCCAGGTCGTCCCAGCGCGGCGCGGCGTCCGCACCGCCGAGCCGGGTGACGGACAGCGCCGCGGTGAGCGCGGCGAACCGCAGCCGCTGCTCCAGCGGCAGCTCCCAGAGCGTGGCGGCGATGAAACCGGCGGCGAACACATCACCCGCCCCGGTGGTGTCCGCCGCCGGGACCGGATACGCAGGTACGGCGATGCGCTCGCCGGTACTCGCGTCGAGTGCTTCCGCCCCGTCGGCGCCGTTCGACACGACCACCAGCGGCACCTTCTCGGCCAGGGCCTCGAGTGCCTCGCCGGGTGACGTCGTACGGGTGTAGGCCATCGCCTCGTCGGCATTCGGCAGGAACACGTCGCAGTGCTCGAGCTGGTCGAGCACTGCCGGGTCCCACTGCTCCGTCGGGTCCCAGCCGACGTCTGCGAACACCACACTGCCGGCCACCTTCGCCTTCGCCAGCCACTCGTTGCGCCAGGGACCGATGTGGGCGGCGACTGCGCGGGCAGCCGGCAGCGTGGTGATCAGCTCGTCGGCCGACAGCAGGGGAGAGGTACCCCGGGTGACCAGTGCCCGATCGTTGTCGTAGGCAAGGGCCACGGTCAGCGGGGTCTGCCAGCCGGCGAGTCTGCGGGACAGCGTCAGATCGATGCCCTCGTCGTCGACGAGGCGGCGCCAGACCCGGTCGCCCAGGTCGTCGGCGCCGAACACTGCGGCCATCCCGGTGCGCAGGCCGAGCCGGGCCAGCGCGACGGCGAAGTTGGCGATGCCGCCGGGGCTCTCGTGCGACTCGGTGGCCCAGACCTCGGTGCCGGGACGCGGCGCAGTGGGCAGGCCGAGCACCAGGTCCTGGAAGACCAGACCGGACACCATCACGTCCAGTTCGTGCATGGTCAGCACACTCCTGCAGGGTCGATCAAACTCGTTCACGAATCTAAAGTCGGTTGCGCAAGATCCGCAATACCTGATCAAGACTTTGACTGAAAGTGACAGAGTTTGCGTGATAGCGTCTGCGGTGTGTTGCCGAAGCAGCGACAGGATCAGATCGTCCGTGCGCTCCGGGCCGACGGGGCCGGGGGCGTCAAGGTGCTGGCCACCAAGCTCGGTGTCAGCGAGGCCACCATCCGGCGCGACCTCGAGCAGCTGCACGCCGAAGGCCGGCTCACCCGGGTGTACGGCGGTGCGCTCGCGGTCGACGGCGGAGACGAGCCGTTCGCGGACGTCAACGCCGTCCATGCCGAGGAGAAGGACCGGATCGCCCGTCGCGCCGCCGAGCTGGTGAGCGACGGCGAGTCCGTGCTGCTCGACATCGGTACGACGGCACTCCGGGTGGCGCAGCACTTGCACGGTCGCTCGTTGACCGTGGTGACCAGCAACCTCGCAGTGCTGGAAGAGTTGCAGAATGACGAGCAGATCGAGCTGATCGTTCTCGGTGGGTTCGTGCGGCGCAGCTACCGGTCCCTGGTCGGGTATCTGACCGAGGAGAGCCTGCGGCAGATCCATGTCGACTGGCTGTTCCTGGGGACCAGCGGTGTGCGGCCGGACGGCCGGGTGATGGACAGCACGATGATCGAGGTGCCGGTGAAGCGAGCGATGATCAAGGCGGCCGACCAGGTCGTGCTGCTCGCCGACCGGACGAAGTTCCCGGGACACGGGGTCGCCCGGGTGTGCGAGCCGGGGGAGCTGTCCATGGTGGTGACCGAGGCGGGAGCCGACGAGGCGACCCGGACCCAACTGACCGAGGCAGGAGTGCAGGTGGTGCTGGCATGAGGTTGACGATCCTGGGTGGGGGCGGCTTCCGGGTTCCGCTCGTCTACCACGCACTGCTGGGCGACCGGGGGGCCGGACGGATCACCGAGGTGGTCCTCTTCGACACCGACCGCAGCCGTCTGGCAGCCATCGGCGCCGTTCTCCGTCAGCAGGCCTCTGTGGCCGACCATCCGCTTCCGCCCCCGGTGGTGACCGAGACGACCGACCTGGACGAGGCCCTGCGCGGCGCGGACTTCATCTTCTCGGCGATCCGGGTCGGCGGCCTCGAGGGACGCACCATCGACGAGCGGATCGCTCTGGACCTCGATGTGCTCGGTCAGGAGACCGTCGGCGCCGGTGGGATCGCCTATGGCCTGCGGACGCTGCCGGTCGCCGTTCGGATCGCTCAGCGGATCGCTGCGGTCGCACCGGAGGCCTGGACCATCAACTTCACCAACCCGGCGGGCATGGTGACCGAGGCGATGATCCCGATCCTCGGCGACCGGGTGATCGGCATTTGCGACTCGCCATCGGGTCTCGGCCGCCGTGCAGCGCTGGCTGTCGGTGTGGACCCGTCGACCGCGTTCTACGACTACGCGGGCCTCAACCACCTCGGCTGGCTCCGCGGCCTGCGGTCCGGTGGCGTGGACCGTCTGCCCGAGCTGCTGCAGTCGGACGACGCGCTGAGCTCGTTCGAGGAGGGCCGGCTGTTCAGTCCGGACTGGCTGCGCTCGATCGGCTCGATCCCGAACGAGTACCTGCACTACTACTACTTCGCGCGGGAGACGCTGGCCGCCGTACAAGCTGTGCGTCAGACGCGTGGCACGTTCCTGCTGGAGCAGCAGTCCGCGTTCTACGCCGAGACCGGGAAGCACCCTGACCAGGCGCTGGAGCTGTGGCAGAAGACGCGGGCCGAGCGCGAGTCGACCTACGGGGTGGAGAGCCGTGAGGTCGCAGACGCAGGGGAGCGGGACGAGCGCGACATGGAGGCGGGCGGCTACGAGCAGGTCGCGTTGTCGCTGATGCGGGCGATCGCGCACAACGAACGGGCCTCCCTGATCCTGAACGTCCGGAACCGCGGCGTACTGCACCACCTGGACGACGACGCCGTCATCGAGATCCCGTGCACGGTGGACGCCAACGGCGCGCTGCCGGTGACTGTGTCCCAGCTCACCGACCACCAGGCCGGACTGGTCTGCTCGGTGAAGGCCGTCGAGCGCTCCACGATCGACGCCGCGACAACCGGGTCGAGGTCAGCCGCCCTGAAGGCCCTGGCCTACCACCCGCTGATCGACTCGGTGACTGTGGCCCGTAGCGTCCTGGACGCGTGCGTCGAGCGCCTGCCCGACCTCGCCTACCTGCGCGCCTGACGCCGATTGGTCTGAGACACGCCATATCTGGCACAATGGCCTGCTGAGTCCGTCCAGGTTTGTGCAGCCCTCTAACTCCACTGCCCGGTCGGCCCATCGAGTCGTCACTGCGTTGTCCCCACGACGCGTCGTGCTGCTCACCCAGACAGGAATTCCGAGGGAGACCCCACAAACGTGGCAGTCAAGATCCGTTTGAAGCGCATCGGCAAGAAGCGCACCCCGCACTACCGCATCGTCGTCATGGACGCCCGCACCAAGCGGGACGGCCGGGCGATCGAGGAGATCGGCATCTACAACCCGAAGACCGAGCCGTCGTTCATCCGGGTCGAGTCCGAGCGGGCGCAGTACTGGCTGGGCGTCGGCGCGCAGCCGAGCGAGGCCGTCGCGGCGATCTTCAAGGCGTCCGGCGACTGGCAGAAGTTCAAGGGCGAGCCGGCCCCGGCGCCGCTGCGCGTCAAGGAGCCCAAGCGGGACAAGCAGGAGATCTTCAACGAGGCGCTGGCCGAGGCCCACGGCTCGCTGAAGACCGAAGCGGTCACCGCCAAGAAGTCCGCGGCCAAGAAGACCGCCGACAAGCCGGCCGAGAAGAAGGACGACGCCGTCGAGGCGCCGGCCGCCAAGGCTGACGAGGCTCCCAAGGCCGACGACACCGCCAAGGCTGACGACGTTGCCAAGGCCGACGAGGCGCCGGCCGCGGCCGAGACCACCGAGGCCTGACGATGATGGAGACCGAGGCGCTCGAGCACCTGGTCCGAGGCATCGTGGACAACCCCGACGACGTCAGTGTCCGGTCCCGGACCCTGCGCCGCGGACGCACCCTCGAGGTGCACGTCCACCCCGACGACATCGGCAAGGTGATCGGCCGCAACGGCCGGACCGCCACCGCGATCCGGACCGTCGTCGGCGCCATCAGCTCGGAGTCCTCGCTGCGCATCGACTTCGTCGACGAGTTCAACCGGCGCCCGCGCCGCTGAGCTCAGCAGTCCTTCGAAGGGCCGCACCCGGTCTGGGGTGCGGCCCTTCGTCCTATTCTCTCCCTGGTATCTCCGTAGAAAGGGTTCGCAGGTGTTGGTGACTGTCGGGCGGATCGGCCGCGCGCATGGGATCAAGGGCGAGGTCGGCATCGAGGTGCGGACCGACGAGCCGGACCGCCGGTTCGCCGACGGCGCGACCCTGGTGACGGACGCCAAGGTGTCCCGCACGCTGACGGTGGCCTCGAGCCGCTGGCACAGCGGGCGGCTGCTGGTGAAGTTCGCCGACGTGCCGGACCGGACCGCCGCCGAGCTCCTGCGCAACCTGCCCGTCCAGGCCGAGATCGACGAGGACGAGCGCCCGGAGGACCCCGAGGAGTTCTACGACCGCGAGCTGATCGGTCTCGCCGTCCGCACCACCGACGGCGCCGACGCCGGTGAGGTCATCGACGTGGTTCACCTGCCGTCACAGGACCTCCTGGAGATCCGCCGTCCCGCGGGCAACGCCGTACTGGTCCCGCTGGTCGAGGAGCTGGTCCCGGAGCTCAACCTGGAGAAGCAGTACGTCGTCGTGGCCGACCGGCCCGGCCTGCTGGACCCGGACGGTGCCGAGGTGGTCCCGACCGATGAGGCTTGACGTCGTCACGATCTTCCCGGAGTACCTGGCCGCGCTGGACGTCTCCCTGGTCGGCAAGGCGGCCAAGAGCGGTCTCCTGGACGTCCGCCTGCACGACCTGCGCGAGTGGACCCACGACCGCCACCGGACCGTCGACGACACCCCGTACGGCGGGGGAGCGGGCATGGTGATGAAGCCGGAGCCCTGGGGCCAGGCTCTGGACGCGATCGCACCCGTGGACGGTCCGGCGCAGCCGCGACTGATCGTGCCGACGCCCGCCGGTCGACCGTTCACACAGGAGCTGGCCTACGAGCTGGCGGCCGAGCCGTGGCTGGCCTTCGCCTGCGGCCGGTACGAAGGCATCGACGCGCGCGTCGCGTCGTACGCCGGTGAGCGGATGCGCGTGGACGAGGTGTCCATCGGCGACTACGTGCTGAACGGCGGTGAGGTCGCCGTACTCGTCATGGTCGAGGCCATCGCGCGCCTGCTGCCCGGCGTCATCGGCAACCCGGAGTCCCTGGCGGAGGAGTCACACTCGGGCGACGGCCTGCTCGAGTACCCGGTCTACACGAAGCCGCCGAGCTGGCGCGGCCACGACGTACCTGAGGTGCTCCTGTCCGGGAACCACGGCCTGATCGCCGACTGGCACCACGAGGAGTCAGTACGACGTACTGCGGAACGCCGGCCGGACCTGCTGGCCGCGTGGGGCGACGTACTGGCGGGCAAGGATGACGCCACCGCCGTCCGCATCCTCCCGGCCACAGCTGCCGACGCGGGCGAGATCCACGTGTTGCAGCTGGCCGCCTTCCTCTCCGAGGCCCGCCTGTACGACGACTACAGGCTCCCGCCCCTCACGGCGGACGTCGCCGACACAGCGGATCGCCTGCAGCGCTCCACTGCGCTGAAGGCCGTCGCCGGCGCCCGGATCGTCGGATCCGTCCAGCTGACCGTCGACGGTTCCCTGGGGCACATCGAGCGCCTTGTCGTCGCCCCGGACTGGCAGGGCCGCGGCCTCGGCGCCCGCCTCCTCCGCGCCGCTGAGCAGCTCGCGCCGAGCGACGTCACGTCGTACGCCTTGAACACCGGCGCGCAGAGCGACCGCAACCTCGCCCTCTACCGGAAGGCGGGCTACCGGGAGATCCGCCGGGAGGCCCAGACGCCCAAGGTCGACCTGGTCCACCTGACCAAACGCCGTCGCCGGAAGTGACGGCCGTCACGCTCACCCTCTGCTGACGGATCGGGCGGATTTCGTCACGGTGTGGGGCGTGTGGCAAGATTGTCTGCTGCTGCCCTTCGGTGCTCCTGCCACAGGGGGTGACCACCGACCGGCAGCCTTCTGATGACTTCATCACCACCGAGATTCGTGGGTGACCTGTGGCACGCGCGAGGAAGAGACACCTGATGAGCAACGTCCTGAATGAGCTCGACAACGCGAGCAAGCGTGACGACATCCCCGCTTTCCGGCCTGGCGACACCGTCAACGTGCACGTCAAGGTCGTCGAGGGCAACCGCTCCCGCGTCCAGGTGTTCAAGGGTGTCGTGATCCGGCGCCAGGGTGGCGGCCTGCAGGAGACCTTCACGGTCCGTAAGGTCAGCTTCGGCGTCGGCGTGGAGCGGACCTTCCCGCTGCACACCCCGATCGTCGAGAAGATCGAGATCGTGACCCGCGGCGACGTCCGCCGCGCCAAGCTGTACTACCTGCGCGACCTGCGCGGTAAGGCGGCCAAGATCAAGGAGAAGCGCGAAGTCCCGGCCTCCTGACGCCGCGTAACGACGACCGTCTCCTATGGCGCCGAGCACTGCGACTCGAGCTCGCCCTCGCCCGGCCGCCACGAGGGCACGTCGGAGCAAAGGACGTCACCGCAGGCTGAAGCAGCGCAACCCGCTGCTCAGCCTGCTGGTCGAGATGAGCACCGTGACGGTGCTCGCGCTTGTCATCACAGTGGTCCTGCGGCTGTTCGTCGCGGAGGCGTTCTACGTCCCGTCGGAGTCGATGTACGACACCTTGACGAAGGACGACCGGATCCTCGCCGAGAAGATCAGCTACCTGCACCGGGACGTCGACCGCGGTGACATCATCGTGTTCAAGGACCCGGGCAACTGGCTGAACGAGGCGGAGCCCCAGCCCGGCACGCTGCGCCGGGTCGGTGAGTTCGTCGGCATCCTGCCGCGCAGCGGTGAGGGTCACCTGGTGAAACGGGTGATCGGGATCGGCGGCGACCGGGTGATCTGCTGCAACAAGCAGGGGCAGATCACCGTCAACGGGATCCCGCTGGACGAGCGGGAGTACCTGCTGAAGGACGCGAAGCCGTCGGAGCAGCCCTTCAACGTGCTGGTGCCGGCCGGTCACCTGTGGGTGATGGGTGACAACCGCGCCGAATCCGCCGACTCCCGTGCCCATATGGGCGGCCCCGGAGGCGGATTCGTGCCGGTCGAGAACGTGGTTGGCCGGGCCTGTTGCGTAATCTGGCCGTCTGACCGGATGACGATGCTGCGTCCTCCGGAAACCTTCAAGAAGCCGGGGCTGAAGAAGTGACCGATACACCGACCAAGACGGACTCCAAACCCGCCCACCGCTCGGGCTTCGCGGCAGCAGCCCGTGAGTTCGTGCTGATCGTGGTCGGGGCCCTGATCGTCTCGTCGATCCTGCGGGCGTTCGTCGGGCAGATGTTCATCATCCCGAGCGAGTCGATGGAGAACACGCTGCTGGTCGGTGACCGGGTCGTGGTGGAGAAGCTCACCGACGTCAAGCGCGGTGACGTGGTCGTGTTCGAGGACCCGGGCGGCTGGCTCGGGCCGGAGGAGAGCGGCCAGAAGCGCGGTTCGGTCGGCCGGTTCTTCGAGATCGTTGGCCTGCTGCCGGACTCCAGCCACGGTCACCTGATCAAGCGCCTGATCGGCATGCCGGGCGACAAGGTCGCGTGCTGCGACTCCAAGGGCCGCCTGCTGGTCAACGGTCAGCCGCTCGACGAGACGAAGTACCTGTATCCCGGGGATGCCCCGTCCCAGATGGAGTTCCAGGTCACCGTCCCGGCCGGCCGGATCTTCGTGATGGGCGACCACCGGTCCGCCTCCGGGGACTCCCGGGTGCATCTGCAGGACGTCGACGCCAACGGTGGCAACCAGGGCGATGCGGCTTTCGTGCCGCTCGACAAGGTCACCGGGCGGGCGATCGCGATCGTCTGGCCGGCGGGACGCTGGAGCAAACTCGGCGTACCCGACACGTTCAAGGCGGTGCCGGTCCCTGGCCCGGCGCCGGACAAACCTTCGATATCCCTCACACCACCACCTAAGTAAATTCCTGTCACCTCTGGTGCCTAGGCTGGGTCGTGTGATGCGGAGGGCTGAATGAGCGCGTTGCCGCGCGGGAGCACGGTACGGCGAGACGCCGGACTGTACGGGTACGAGCGTGCCCTGCGCCGCGTCGGCCTGGACCCGATCGCGGGCGTCGACGAGGCCGGTCGCGGGCCGTGTGCCGGGCCGTTGGTGGCAGCCGCGGTCATCCTGCCGGAGGGCAAGCGGGGCCAGATCCCGGAGCTGGCCGACTCCAAGCTGCTGACCGCGAAGGCCCGGGACCGGTGCTACGAGGAGATCCGCAAGCGTGCGCTGGCCTGGTCGGTGGTCTCGATCGAGGCCGCCGAGTGTGATCGGCTCGGCATGCACGTGGCGAACGTGGAGGCGCTCCGCCGGGCACTGTTCCGCCTCGACGTGCGCCCGTCGTACGTGCTGACCGACGGCTTCGGGGTCGACGGTCTCGGCGTACCGGGGCTGGCGATCTGGAAGGGCGACCGCGTGGCGGCTTGCATCGCCGCCGCGTCCGTGATCGCCAAGGTGACCCGGGACCGGGTCATGCAGCACTGGGACACCGTGTACCCGCAGTACGGGTTCGCGATCCACAAGGGGTACTGCACCCCCGAGCACCAGGCGGCACTGGACGAATACGGCCCGTGCCCACAACATCGACGGCGGTTCGAGAATGTCCGCCGCAGTCTGCGGCCCGATATGGGACAGAATGTGACCAGTCCCACCGGAGTGGAGAGCCAGGCATATGAGCGCTGACGACCTCGAGAAGTACGAAACCGATATGGAGCTACAGCTCTATCGGGAGTACAAGGACGTCGTCGGGATCTTCAAGTACGTCGTGGAGACCGAACGGCGCTTCTATCTGTGCAACGCGGTCGACCTGAAGGTCCGCACCGAGGGCGGCGACGTCTACTTCGAGGTGACGATGGCCGACGCGTGGGTCTGGGACGTCTACCGTTCGGCCCGCTTCGTGAAGAACGCCAAGGTCGTCACCTTCCGCGACGTCAACATCGAAGAGCTCGCCAAGTCCGACCTGGAAGTCCCGAAGGACTCCGACTTCGGCCGCTGAGCCCCTGGTTGTCCACAGGCGGAAAGTGAGGCCCGTTTTCGACGGCTGATCCCGGCATGTTCTCTGCCGGAGGTGGTCATCGATGCGGACCAGGAACACCGTCGGACGGTACGGCGAAGATCTCGCCGCGAGGTATCTCAGCACGCACGGTTTCGCCGTGCTCGAGCGCAACTGGCGCTGCGAGCTCGGCGAGATCGACATCGTGGCGCGCGAAGGCGACACCCTCGTCGTCTGTGAGGTGAAGACCCGGCGCGGGCTCAACTACGGCAGCCCGCTGGAGTCGATCACCTACCGGAAGCTGGCCACCCTCCGGAAGCTGGCGGGTCGCTGGCTGCAGACCCATCAGCTCAGACCGGCGGCGATCCGGATCGACGTCCTCGCCGTCCTGTTCGACCACAACACGCCACCCACCGTGGACCACGTGCGAGGTGTGGCCTGATGCCGCTCGCACAGACCTGGTCGGTCGCGCTGGTCGGCCTGGAGGGCCACCTCGTCGAGGTGGAGGCCGACATCGCCCAAGGCCTGCCGAAGACGACCCTGATCGGTCTTCCCGACACGTCCCTGTCCGAAGCCCGCGACCGCGTCCGCGCCGCTGTGGTGAACAGCGGCGAGCGATTCCCCGACCGCAAGGTCACCATCGGCCTCTCACCCGCGACCCTGCCCAAGACGGGATCGCACTATGACGTCGCCATCGCACTGAGCTTGCTGACGGCAGCAGGTGCTGTCGACCCGAGCGCTCTCCGCCGGACGGCGATCATCGGCGAGCTAGGTCTGGACGGCCGCATCCGCGAGGTCCGCGGCGCCCTCGCCATGACCCTGGCCGCCTCCCGGGCCGGCTTCGACCGCATCGTCGTCCCGGACCTGAACGTCGGCGAAGCACGCCTGGTCCCCGGCATCGAGGTGTACGGCGCACGCTCGCTGCGGCAGGTTCTCGCTCTGCTCCGTGGGGTGGAGATGCCCGACGAAGCGCCGCCGCGCGCCGAGCCGCGCCTGGTGTCGGAGTCGCTGACCCGGGTTCCGTCGGTCGACCTCGACGACGTCATCGGCCAGCGGGAAGGGCGCCGCGCCATCGAGGTCGCAGCCGCCGGCGGCCATCACCTCTTCCTCCACGGGCCGCCGGGCTCCGGCAAGACGATGCTCGCCGAGCGCCTGGCCGGTCTGATGCCCGACCTGAGCACCGACGACTCGCTCGAGGTGTCGGCGGTCCATTCACTCGCCGGGCTGCTCACCAACGACGCCGAGCTCGTCGTGCGGCCGCCGTTCATCGCACCGCATCACACGGCGTCCTTGGTCAGCCTCGTCGGCGGCGGGTCGGGCGTCCCGAGGCCTGGTGCGATCAGCTGCGCGCACCGCGGCGTCTTGTTCATCGACGAGGCGCCTGAGATGCATCCGCTCACGCTCGACACACTGCGCCAGCCACTCGAGTCCGGATTCGTCGAGGTCCATCGGGCGGCCGCGGTCGCGAAGTTCCCGGCCCGCTTCATGCTCGTCCTGGCCGCCAACCCGTGCCCGTGCGGCCTCTCCGGCACCAATCAGGGCATCTGCAGCTGCACACCTCAGATCCTGGCCCGCTACCGTCAACGGATCAGCGGCCCGATCAAAGACCGTCTGGACATCCAACGCCAGATCCTCCCGGCGGCTCGTAGGATCACTGACGGCGAGCCGGTCGAGTCGACCGCCGTCGTTGCCGAGCGCGTGCAGCTCGCCCGTGACCGCCAGGCCCATCGCTACCGAGGCGCCGCCTGGATTCTGAACAGCCAGGTTCCGGGACCCATCCTTCGCCGCGACCATCCCTTGGATGCCGCCAGCAACAAGCTCCTCGAAGACCACTACGCGGCCGGCCGCCTCACCGCCCGGGGGTTCGACCGCGTGGTCCGACTGGCCTGGACCCTCGCCGACCTGGCCGGTGCGGGCATTCCGACCGTCGAGCTCACCCATGAAGCCTTCCAGCTCCGCGCCGGCGAACCGTTGGCGCAGCTGTCCGACCTCCGCTCTCTCAAAGGACACGCCTGATGACGAACTACGCACTGACGATCGATGCCGTCGGCTCCGGGGGCGGCTCGGGCGGGGACGAGCTGATTGCCGGCGGCAACGGCGATCGGGAACGCCTCGCCCGCGCCGGCTTGTCCCGCGTCGTCGAGCCGGGCGACATCGCCGCCCTGAAGGCTTTCGACGGCATGCCCGCCCTGGAGATCTGGGACCGCCTCCGGCAGCGGTCACGCGGCCTGGAGCGCTGGTCGACCCGCCTGGCCGAGGTCGACCCGCAACGAGATCTTGAGCGGGCCGCGGCCGCCGGCGCCCGGTTTATCATCCCGGGCGACGACGAATGGCCCGACGCGGTGGACGTTCTGGCCGATGCCGGGCAGCTGAGCCGGCGCGCCGGTGCCCCGTTCGGCCTTTGGGTCCGCGGTCGGGCGCATCTCCGGCACGCGTTGAAGCGTTCCGCATCGCTCGTCGGCGCCCGCGCCTGCTCGTCGTACGGCGAACACGTTGCAGCCGAGCTCTCCGCCGGCCTCGCCGACACCGGCGTGACCGTGGTGTCCGGTGGCGCGTTCGGCATCGACGCGGCGGCTCATCGCGGCGCGATCGCTGCCTCCGGTCTGACGATCGCGTTCCTCGCCTGCGGCGTCGACGTCAGCTACCCGAAACGGAACTCAGCCTTGCTCAGCCGCATCGCCGAAGACGGTCTTGTCGTTGCCGAGCTCCCACCTGGCTGCTCACCGACCAAGCTCCGCTTCCTCGCCCGCAACCGGCTCATCGCCGCGTCGACCCAAGGCACGGTCGTCATCGAGGCCGCGATCCGCAGCGGCGCCCTCAACACCGCCGGCTGGGCCGAGCAGTGCGGCCGCGCCGTCCTCGCCGTGCCCGGCCCTGTCACGTCCCGCATGTCCGCCGGCAGTCACCTGCTCGTCCGCGAGCGCAACGCCGTACTGGCCACCAGCGTCGCCGACATCGTCGAGGCAATCTCACCCTTCGGCGCCGGCCTCACCCGCTCCCAACGCGCCCCGGAAACCCTCGCCGACACCCTCGACGCCGACCTCCAACGCACCCTGGACGCCGTCCCCGTCAACCACCCTGCCCCGGCCACTCGCATAGCCGTCACGGCAGGCCTGGATCTCCCCACCACCGAACAATCCCTAGAAGCCCTAGCCGCCCTCACCCTAATAACTCAAACCCCCACAGGCTGGCGCCTATCACCAACCAGCCCGCCACAATCGCCCACATAGCCGCCACCCGCAGGGCCTGGACCTGACAGGCCAAGCCGAGCCTCCAGCGGCGCTGTGGCTGCGGCTAGTTGCGCATGTGTTTGCCGCGGGTGGGTTTTTGCGGTTGCTGGCCAGGCGGGGTGCGGATGGCGCGGAGCTCGGGCGGGCGGTCCTGGTCGGCGCGGATGGCTTGCAGGCCGCCGGTGCCGGGATCGGTGTCGCCGAGGTCGAAGTCCCAGCTGTCCTCGTTCGCGAGGCGGCTGTGCCAGCGGCCGTAGAGGCCGTAGATCGCGATCCCGATGACCATCCAGACGCCGAACTTGGTCCACGTGCTCGTCTTCAGGTTGAGCATCAGCCACACGGTTGCGGCGAGCGACAGCAATGGGATCAACGGAACCATCGGCACCCGGAAGCCGCGCTCCAGGTTGGGCTCCGAGCGACGCAACGTGAGTACGCCGACCGCACAGAACGCGAAGCAGAACAAGGCGCCGATGACCAGCAGTTCCTCGAGCTCGAGGACCTTCGGATAGAGCGTGAGCGCCAGCGCGGCGAGACCTGCGAAGCCCGCGGCGCGGGCGGGGGAGGAGTACACCCGGCTGACCCGACCGAGGCTCTTCGGCAGCAGGCCGTCACGGCCCATGTTGAACAGGACTCGACTCTGCGCGATGAGGACCACCATGATCACCGTCATCAACGCGAGCAACGCGCCTAGGTTGACCACCTTCGCAGCCCAGCCGACGCCGACCGCGGCGAGCGCCTCGGAGACGGGCGCGGCTCCACCGAGCTTGCCGTACGGGCGCATGCCGACCAGGACGACCGCCATCGCGATGTACAGGATCGTCACGGCGCCGACGCCGAGCAGCATCCCTTGCGGGACAGTCTTGCGCGGGCTGCGGGCGTCTTCCGACGCGGTCGCGATCAGGTCGAAGCCGATGTAGGCAAAGACGATCGTGCTCGCGGCCGTGAAGATGCCCATCGTCCCGAACGAACCGAACGACGAGTCCAGGATCCAGCCCAGCAACGTCGGACTCGCGGTCGCAGGCGCGGCCCTGGCCGGCGGCACGAACGGGTGGTAGTTCGCCATGTTGATGTGCGCGGCGCCGACGATCACCACCAGCAGGATCACGGCCACCTTCGCGATCACGACCACGGTCAGCACCCGGGACGACAACTTGGTGCCGGTCACGATCAGCGCGGTCAGGACAAGCAGCAGCAACGGGGCAACGAGGTTCAGCTTGGCCTCGGGACCGAAGAACTGCGCGACGCCGGCGGGCAGTGTCACTCCGAATCCGTCCAATGTGGCCAGGAAGTACGCCGACCACACGCGTGCGACGATCGCCGCCGCGGTGACGAGTTCAAGTACGAGCGCCCAGCCGACCAACCAGGCCCACATCTCCCCGAACGTCACGTAGCTGAAGGTGTACGCGCTACCGGAGACAGGGATCGTGGAGGACAGCTCGGCGTAACAGGCCGCGGCCAGCAGACAGACGATCGCGGCGATCACGAACGACAGGATCACTGCCGGTCCGGCGACATTGGCCGCCTGGACGCCGCTGATGCTGAAGATGCCAGAGCCGATCATCACGCCCAGGCCGAGAACGACCAGGTCGCGACGACCGAACAAGCGCGGCAGACGATGCCGCGCGTCCTCGACTCGAGTGAACGCCGACTCGACCGGCAGGCGCCGGCCTACGGTCTGTCCGTTCGCTGAGGGGGCCATGGTCAGGGGTGCCTCCGTTGCTACTAGGGCAATCGGGCCGAACAGTAGTCGACCGTCGGGCTATCGACCAGCCCTCCTCTCGTCGGTCTCCGCGCGGTGGCTTGCGATGCCGGGCCGGCTCACGCATCGTCGAGACATGACGCCGGACGATGTCAGTGGAAACCCTTCCTGGCCGGAAGGTTTCACTCAGTTACTGGCTGACTACGAACGGCATCTGACGGCGGAGAGAGACCTCAGCACTCACTCGGTCAGAGCCTACATCGGGGATGTCGCGGATTTACTCGAACATTTGATTCGGCTTGGTCACGATGATCTTGCCGGGCTGGACATCCGGGGGCTGCGGTCGTGGCTGGCCAAACAGCAAAGTCTGGGGAAATCCCGCAGCACAATGGCTCGCCGGGCGACGGCCGCAAGGGTGTTCACGGCGTGGGCGCAGCGGACCGGGCGAATCGGTACGGATCCGGGAGCATTGCTGGCCAGCCCGAAACCGCACAAGAGTTTGCCGGGCGTGCTCGGGCAGGCGGACACGCGAGCCGTGCTCGACGCGGCCGCTGTCGCTGCGGACGACGGAAGTCCGATCGGGCTGCGTGACCTCGCGATCATGGAACTCCTGTATGCGACCGGAATCCGCGTCGGTGAGCTGTGTGCGCTCGACGTCGACGACATCGACCGGTCACGTCGCGTCGTCCGCGTGTTCGGCAAAGGCCGGAAGGAGCGGTCGGTCCCGTACGGCGTACCGGCCGGGGAAGCCCTCGAGCGGTGGCTGGCCGAGGCGCGACCGAAGCTGGCGCGCGAGGGGAGCGGTCCGGCCGTCTTCCTCGGCGCCCGTGGCGGCCGGATCGATCAACGAGCGGTACGGCGGATGGTGCACGCGCGGATGGCGGTCGTCGATGCACCGGATCTGGCACCTCACGGCCTGCGGCACACGGCGGCCACGCACCTCCTCGAAGGCGGCGCGGACCTTCGCAGCGTCCAGGAGTTGCTCGGCCATGCCTCCTTGGCAACGACGCAGATCTACACCCACGTCTCCAGCGACCGCCTCCGAAAGGCCTACCAACAAGCCCATCCACGAGCCTGACCAGCACACCGGCCCGGGAGTCGAGCGGCTCGGACGGACTGGCTTGGACTCGCTTGGATTGGCTCTGTGTGCGGGGGATGCGGCGCGTGGGTGGTGGAATGCGGCAGACTGCGGGACATGCGGGTTTCGGCGAAGTCTGACTATGCGTTGCGAGCTCTGATCGAGATCACCCAGCGATGGGTGGCCAACGATCCTTCGGTGGTGTCGGCCGAGGAGCTCAGCCGGGCGCAGGGCATTCCGCACGGCTTCCTGCAGGGCATCCTCGCCGACCTGCGCCGGGCCGGTGTGCTGTCCAGCCAGCGTGGGCAGTCGGGCGGGTGGCGGCTGGCCGTCGACCCGAACGAGATCTCGGTCGCCGACGTGATGCGCGCGGTCGACGGGCCGATCGTGAGTATCTCCGGCGTCCGGCCGGAAAGTGTGTCCTACAACGAGCAAGCGGTGGTCCTCCAACGTGTCTGGATCGCGGCGCGCGCCAGCCTGCGGGACGTGCTCGAGAACACGACCCTGATCGACCTCGCCAAGAACAAACTCCCGGCCGGCGTCGAACGCCGCTCCCGCGACGAAGACGCCTGGCAAGCCCGAGTCCCCGGCAGCTGACCGGCACGTTCCATCAGGCATGCGCCAGGCCCGGAGCAGCAGGTCAGGTGCATTGGGTCATCTGCGGTGGCGGCTAGTCGCGTCTGATGAGGAAGCCGGCGGTCAGGGTTAGGGCTCCTGTGGCTGCGATGAGGAGTTTGGCGGTTCGCTGGTTGGTGTCCGGGCGGGCGAGGGAGGCGTTCGTGGCGCGGGCTGTCGGTGGTGGGGACGGCGGGGATGGGGCGGTGGCTGCGGGCTGAAGCTGCTGGTTGGTGAGTGGGAGTAGGCGGACGGGGCGGTTGGGGACGAGGGTCAAGGGGTTGAGGTACTGGTTGCCTTGGAGTAGGCCCCAGTGCAGGCAGGTTCGGGGTTGGCAGTGCGAGCCGGCGGCGGAGAGGTGGCCGATGACGGTGCCGGTTTGGACGGTGGTGCCGACCGGGACCGCGGGGACGACTGGTTCGTACGTCGTACGGCGGGGGCCGGTGGTGATCGTGATGACGCCGCGGCCGGCCAGCGGACCGGCGTACGTGATCGTGCCGGGGGTGGCGGCGAGGACGGGCTGGCCGGGGCGGCCGGCGAGGTCGATGCCGCGGTGGCCGGACAGCCAGGGTTTCGCGGGCAGTTCGAAGCCGCGCAGCACCTCAGGGCGAGGCTGGAGCGGCCAGTCCGAGGCGACGAGGCCAGGCGCGGAGGCAGCCGGGCCGGCAGCGGCGATGCTGACGGCGGTCGCGGTGGGGGCGGGAGTGGCGGTGAGGGGTAGGGCGGCGAGGGAGAATAGGGCGAGAGGCATGCCTGGGAAGATGCCGTTGCCGGGGACGGTTCTGGGCGGTCGCCCGCGCGATTGTGGATAACCCGGGCCGGTTCGCGTTGCCCGCGGCTGGTCACGTACACTTCCGGTGGCGCCCCATGTAACTGGGGCGACTTCGCATGCCCGCACAAACTGTGACGATCCTCGGTCCCGGAGCTACTTCGGGTGGGTCGGCGCGACGGGCATCAGGCACGGTGCACCAACCGGTGCGTCGTGAGACAACCGAGAGACGCGCGGACCCGGAAGAGCACCCGGGGAAGCGTGACAGGAGACCTACACAGTCATGGCCGTCGTAACCATGAAGCAGCTGCTCGAGAGCGGCGTGCACTTCGGGCACCAGACCCGGCGCTGGAACCCGAAGATGAAGCGCTACATCCTCACCGAGCGCAACGGCATCTACATCATCGACCTGCAGCAGTCGCTGTCCTACATCGACCGCGCGTACGAGTTCGTCCGCAGCACGGTCGCGTCGGGCGGGGCGATCCTGTTCGTCGGCACCAAGAAGCAGGCCCAGGAAGCGATCGCCGAGCAGGCGACCCGGGTCGGCATGCCCTACGTGAACCAGCGCTGGCTGGGCGGCATGCTCACCAACTTCCAGACCGTGAACAAGCGGCTCCAGCGCCTGAAGGAGCTGGAGCTGATCGACTTCGACGACGTCGCCGCCTCCGGTGTCACCAAGAAGGAGCTGCTGCAGAAGCGTCGCGAGCACGACAAGCTGCTCAAGACCCTCGGCGGCATCCGCGACATGGCCCGGGTTCCGGCCGCCGTGTGGATCGTGGACACCAAGAAGGAGCACCTCGCGGTCGACGAGGCGCGCAAGCTGAAGCTGCCGATCATCGGCATCCTGGACACCAACTGCGACCCGGACGAGGTCGACTACCCGATCCCGGGGAACGACGACGCGATCCGCTCGGTCGGCCTGCTCACGCGGGTCGTCGCCGACGCCGTCGCCGACGGTCTGATGGGCCGCTCGGGCCAGGGCGCTGCCGCCTCCGGTGAGGAGCTGGGCCAGGAGGAGCCGCTGGCCGCCTGGGAGCGCGAGCTGCTGGAGAGCCAGAACGGCACCGCCAAGTCCGCCGACGCGAAGACCGACGCGAAGACCGAGGAGAAGGCCGCCGAGGCCGCCCCGGCCGCTGACGTCCTGACCGAGCCGGTCGCGACCGACGCCGTGATCGAGGCCGCGCCGGAGACCACCGAGGCCGCCGCCGAGGTCAAGGCTGAGGAGGTCGAGGCCGAGGTCAAGGCTGAGGAGACCGAGGTCAAGGCCGAGGAGACCCCGAAGGCCGACGAGGCCTGACAGCCGTGGATGCCGCCCGGTCCCGCCGGGCGGCACCCCGCTGCGCCGCATGGTCCGCCACCGGGCCTGCTCCGCCCATCCAGCCGCATCGACAAGACGAGAGAACGAGGAATGGCGAACTACACCGCCGCTGACGTGAAGAAGCTCCGCGACACCACCGGCGCGGGCATGATGGACGCGAAGAAGGCGCTCGAGGCGACCGACGGCGACTTCGAGAAGGCGATCGAGGAGCTGCGCATCAAGGGCGCGGCCAAGGCGCAGAAGCGTGGCGCCGAGCGGTCCGCCACCAACGGCCTGGTGGCCGCGGCGGAGAACGCGCTGGTCCAGCTCAACTGCGAGACCGACTTCGTCGCCAAGAACGAGCAGTTCCAGCAGCTCGCCGCCGACATCGTCGCGCACGCCTCGGCGAGCAAGGTCGGCGACGTCGAGGGCCTGCTGACCGAGAAGCTGACCGACGGCAAGTCGGTCGCCGAGAACATCGAGGCCCTGGCCGCCGTCATCGGCGAGAAGCTGGAGCTCGGCAAGGTGGCCGTCTTCGACGGCAAGGTGACCGCGTACATGCACAAGCGTGCCGCGGACCTGCCGGCCCAGGTCGGCGTGCTGGTCGAGTTCGAGGGCGACAACGTCGAGGCCGCCCGTGGCGCCGCCATGCAGGCCGCCGCGATGCGCCCGCTGTACACCACCCGCGACGAGGTCCCGGCCGAGACGGTCGAGAACGAGAAGCGGATCGCCGAGGCGACCGCCCGCGAGGAGGGCAAGCCGGAAGGCGCCCTGCCGAAGATCGTCGAGGGCCGGGTGAACGGCTTCTTCAAGGACGTCGTACTGCTCGAGCAGCCGTCGGTGACCGAGAACAAGAAGTCCGTGAAGGCCGTGCTCGACGAGGCCGGTGTGACCGTGAAGCGGTTCGCCCGCTTCGAGGTCGGCGCCTGATCCCGCGAAGGATCTGAACGGACAGCAACGAACGAGGAGGCCGGAATCGTGACGGAAACCCTGGGTACCGAGACGAATCCGGCCTCTTCGCCGTTCGCCCCGGCCTACCACCGGGTGCTGCTGAAGCTGTCGGGTGAGGTGTTCGGCGGCGGCAAGCTCGGCGTCGATCCCGACGTCGTGAACTCGATCGCCAAGCAGATCGCCGACGTGGCCCGGGCCGGTGTCCAGGTCGCCGTGGTGGTCGGCGGCGGCAACTTCTTCCGCGGCGCCGAGCTGCAGCAGCGCGGCATGGAGCGGAACCGGGCCGACTACATGGGCATGCTCGGCACCGTGATGAACTGCCTGGCCCTGCAGGACTTCCTGGAGAAGCTCGGTATCGAGACCCGGGTGCAGACCGCGATCACGATGGGCCAGGTCGCCGAGCCGTACATCCCGCGCAAGGCCGAGCGGCACCTGGAGAAGGGCCGCGTGGTCATCTTCGGCGCCGGTTCCGGCATGCCGTACTTCTCCACCGACACCGTCGCCGCCCAGCGCGCGCTGGAGGTCGGCGCCGAGGCGCTGCTGATGGGCAAACAGGGTGTGGACGGCGTCTACGACTCCGACCCGAAGAAGAACCCGGACGCGGTCAAGTTCGACCAGTTGTCGTACGACGACTTCCTGGCCCGCGGCCTGCGGGTGGCCGACGCCACCGCGATCAGCCTGGCCCGTGACAACGCCTTGCCGATCGTCATCTTCGGCCTCGAAGAGGGCAACATCGCCCGGGTGATCCACGGCGAGAAGATCGGCACGGTCGTCTCCCGGGGGCAATAACCCGGCGTACGGCGGTGTACCACTAGGATCGGGTGTCACAAGGCGCAGTAGGAGTGGCCGCATCGACGCGGCCCAGAGGAAGCGAGGAATGTCGTGATCGACGAAGCTCTCCGCGAAGCCGAGCAGAAGATGGCGAAGGCCGTGGAGGTCGCGAAGGACGACTTCGCCGCGATCCGCACCGGCCGGGCGCACCCGCAGATGTTCGCGGGCATCCTGGCCGACTACTACGGCAGCCCGACGCCGCTCCAGCAGCTCGCCGGTTTCCAGGTCCCGGAGCCCCGGACCGTTCTGATCTCGCCGTACGACAAGGGTGCGATGGCGGCGATCGAGAAGGCGATCCGCGACTCGGACCTGGGGGTGAACCCGGGCAACGACGGCGCGGTGATCCGGGTGACGATGCCGCAGCTGACCGAGGAGCGGCGCAAGGAGTACATCAAGGTCGCCAAGACCAAGGGCGAGGAAGCCAAGGTCTCGGTGCGCAACATCCGCCGGCACGCCATGGACCAGGTGCACAAGACGGTCAAGGACGGCGATGCGGGCGAGGACGAAGGCAAGAGTGCTGAGAAGCGGCTCGACGGGTTGACGAAGAAGTACGTCGACTCGATCGACGACCTGCTCAAGCACAAGGAAGCCGAACTGCTCGAGGTGTGATGGGCGTCGACAGCACGCCCGCGGCGAGTCCCAGCCCGAGCCGTGCCGGGCGTAATCTGCCCGCGGCCATCGCGGTCGGAGTCGGGCTCGGCGCACTGATCCTCGGATCGCTGTACTGGCAGAAGGTCCTGTTCACCGTCCTGGTGCTGGTCGTGGTCCTGGTGGCCGTCGACGAGATGATCAAGGCGCTGCGCACCGGCGGCGCCGCGATCCCGCGGATCCCGATGTTCGCCGGCACGACCGCGATGCTGACATCGGCGTACTTCGGTGGGCCGATGGCGCTCCTGGTCGCGCTCGCGCTCACGGTGCTGGCGACCATCTTCTGGCGGATGCCGGGCGGTTCGGTCGGATTCGTTCGCGATGTCAGCGCCGGCGTCTTCCTGATCGGCTATGTGCCGTTGCTGGCCGGGTTCGCCATCCTGCTGGTCCAGCCGGACGCGGACGGCCCGGGGCGGGTGGTGACCTTCTTCCTGGTGGTGGTTGCCAGCGACGTCGGCGGCTACGTGGCCGGCGTGCTGTTCGGCAAGCATCCGATGGCGCCGACGATCAGCCCGAAGAAGTCCTGGGAGGGCTTCGCCGGTTCGGCTCTCGCCTGTGTCGGGGCGGGGATCGCCGGGGTCGTCTGGCTGCTCGACGGGCATTGGTGGGTCGGTGCGATCGTCGGTGCGGTCGCCGTGCTGACCGCGACGGTCGGCGATCTCGGCGAGTCGATGATCAAGCGCGACCTCGGTATCAAGGACATGTCGAACCTGCTGCCCGGCCACGGCGGTGTGATGGACCGGTTGGACTCGCTGCTCGCGACCGCGCCCATCGTCTGGCTGGTGCTGCATCTCCTGGTGAAGGGGTGAGGCCATGACGACCGCACCGGACGGACGGTCGCTGGTCGGCGACGTCGTACGGCTGGATCGGCTGCAGGACGCCGACATCGACGAGTTGTACGCCGCGATCGCCAACGAGCAGGTGTACGCCGGCGGCTTCGCCGGCGGGCCTGGTGCGATGCCGGCCAGCGTGGAGGAGATGCGCGCGAAGTGGATCCCGGCAGCGGCCAAGCGGTTCGCGTACGTCGTCCGGTTGGTTGCCGACGGCACGGTTGTCGGTACGTCGAGCCTCGCCGACGTCGACCTGGTCAACGAGCGGATCCACCTCGGCTACACCGGCTACGCGCCCGCCGTGTGGGGAACCGCGGTCAACCCGGCGGCCAAGCTGTTGCTGCTCGAGCACGCCTTCGAGGTCTGCGGATTCGGCCGTGTGAAGATCCAGACCGGCTCCAAGAACACCCGCTCGCAGGCGGCGATCGCCAAGCTCGGCGCGACCCGCGAGGGCGTACTGCGGCGGCACCAGCGGATGGCCGACGGCTCGTTCCGCGACACCGTGGTGTTCTCGATCCTGGCCGACGAATGGCCGGATGTGCGGAAGCGGCTGGAGGACCGGATCAGCCGATGAGCTTCGCCAGTGAGGCGAGGAGATCGTCCCGGTCGTAAGTGTTGGTCGTGATCAGGACCTCGTCGGCGGCAGTGCGCTGCACGAGGGCCTCGAGAGCGGCCTGCACCTCGTCCGAGGTTCCGTAGTACTGGCCGCGCAGCGCGTTCTCGAAGAACTCTTGCTCCCGCGCGGTCATGTCCACCGGCACATCGGGCTGCAGCGGCGGGAAGACGCCGCGAGTCCGTGAGTACGCGCTGGCCCATGCCTCCGGCAACAACAGCCGCCGGGCCGCCTCGGTGGTGTCGCCGACCGCAGCGGTGACGGCGAGAACGACGTACGGCTCAGCGGCCCACACTGATGGCTGGAAGGTCGTTCGGTACTGCTCGACAAGCTCCTCAGCGTCCGGGCGGGCAGCCAGCACCACAGGCAGGCCAAGCGATGCAGCGATCGCAGCGCCTTCACCGACGGCAAGAATGAACGGTGGGATGTGTAGGCCCTCGCCTGGGCGGGCGTGCACGTCGGAGGTGCCGGCGAGATAGCCAAGGAGTTCCTGGACTTGTGCGGTGAAGTCGTCGGCAGCGTCCTTCTCGACGCCGAGCGCGCGCCGTACCCCGTTGGTGAAGCCGACCGAGCGGCCGAGACCCATGTCGATGCGGCCCGGGTACAACGACTCCAGTACGCCGAACTGCTCCGCCACCACGAGCGGCTGGTGGTTCGGCAGCATCACTCCACCGGTGCCGACTCGGATCTGCGAAGTGCGAGCGGCAACAGCCGCAGCCAGGACGGTCGGCGCCGAACCGACCACTCCAGGAACACTGTGATGCTCCGACACCCAGAAACGCTTGTAACCAAGGTCTTCCACCTGCCGGGCGAACTCCACCGTCGCCCGCAGCGTCTCCGGCTCCGTCTCGCCGGCACGCGTCCGAGAACGGTCCAGGACTGACAGTGGGACGGAGAGCATGTTCAGTCCAACGGGTACGCCGGAGCCGTCATTCCCCGAGCAGCAGCCGCAGATCGTCCCGGAAGCGCTCCGACGACGCCAGGGGAGCGAGGAACTCCCGCTCGACGTCCAGCCGGATCCGCTCCGCCGCCTCATAAGTCGACTGACCGAGCGACGTCAGTACGACGACATTCCGCCGCCGGTCCTCCGGACTGCGCCGGCGCTCGACGAACCCACGATCCTCGAGCCCGTCCAGCAGGTCACCGATCGACGTGCGGTCCACCCGCAGCCGGGCCGCGACCTCGAGCTGGGACAGCGGCTCGCCGGACACGATCGCGGCCAGGACGGCCAGATCGCGGCCGTTCAGAGCGTGCGGCGCCAGCGCCTTGGTCTGAGCCTCGGTCAGCTCCGCCAGGACGTGTTTCAGCAGGTACCCCAGCCGGTCGGACGCCATAGGCCAAATCTACCGGGCAACTGATCGTCAGTCGCACTGATCATCAGTTATCCTGACGATTATGGAACTGACGTTCGGTCTGAAGACCACCCCGATGCACGTCCCGTACGCCGACATCCGCCGCGTCTGGCTCGAGGCGGACGAAATCCCGCAGATCCGCGACGCGTGGCTGTGGGACCACTTCCTCCCGCTCCGCGACCCGAAGGACGGCGACGTCCTCGAAGGCTGGACCCTGCTGACCGCACTCGCCGCGCAGACCAGCCGCCTCCGCCTCGGTCTGCTCGTCACCAGCAACCGGGTTCGGCCGCCGGCCGTCCTCGGGAAGATCGCGAGCACGCTGGACGTGATCTCCGGCGGCCGCCTGATCATGGGCCTCGGCGCCGGCGGCACCCACCAGCCGGCCGGCCTCAGCGGTATCGCCGGCCCGAATCCGGCGCTCGAGGAGTACGCCGCCTACGGGTTGACGCTCGTGCCGCCGGGGGAGGGGATCGACCGGCTCCGCGAGACGATCGAGATCCTGCGCCGGATGTGGACCGAGGACGAGTTCGACTTCCACGGCCGGTACTACACGCTCGAGCGCAACCGCAACACGCCCAAGCCGATCCAGCCCGCGGGTCCGCCACTGCTGATCGGCGGCTGGGGCAACCGGATGCTCCGGCTGGTCGCGGAGTACGCCGACGTGTGGAACATCAGCGGCCCGCCGCACACCGATTTCGACACCCTCGCCGATCGGGTACGGCGGCTGGACGCGGAGTGCGCCCGGATCGGCCGTGACCCGTCGACGCTCAGCCGGTCGTTGCAGCAGATCGTCTCGTACGACGAACCGGCCGGGACGCGCGCGATCGTGCAACGGGCGGTCGGCCTGGGGTTCGATCACATCGTGCTCTCGCTGCCGCGCCCGTACCCGGAGAACGCCGTGCGCTGGCTGGTGCGGGAGATCATCGAGCCCGTGGAGCAGGCCGCCGCCTGACCTTTTCACCAGGCTGGAAAGGGTCGGTGATTTTTTCACCATGCGACAGCTTCTTGTGCCAGTATCAAACGCAGGACGATCCGCCCCGGTCGTCCATCGCGTGTGAGGAGCTGACATGACCCCCACGACGAAGTTCAAGGCCGCCCTGTGCGGTCTCGCCCTGATTGCCGCCGCCGCCCTCCCGATGGCCGCGGCCCCCGCCACCGCCGCCGCACCCCCGACCATGTCGGCCGAGGTGGCCGCGGCAACCAAACCGGTACCGAAGCTCGGCTACTCGACGCAGACCGTCAGGACGCTGAACATCGACTTCCAGTACCAGCAGACCGGCTACTGGTGCGGCCCGGCCGCGACCCGGATCGCGCTCTCGGCCCGGATCTCGCCGCCGAGTCAGCAGCAGCTTGCGAACGAGCTGCCGACCACGACCAACGGCACCGACTGGATCGGCCAGGTCACCCGGGTCCTCAACAACCACCTGGGCACCGGCTGGTACGAGACGAAGGAGATGCCCAACGACCCGCCCACCCAGGCGCAGCGTGACCTGCTCTGGCGGGACGTCGTCCTCGACATCAACAACAACTACCCGATCGTCGCGAACATCGTTGCCCCGGCCAGCAACCACCCGCCGGGCTACCCGAACTACACGATCTACCACTACTTCACGGTGATCGGGTACGACGACAGCGACCAGACCGTACTGATCGCGGACCCGGCCGGGTTCGCCCCGACCGCGACGTACTGGCTGACCTTCAACCAGCTCGCCACCCTCATCCCACCGAAGGGCTACTCGGCTTGAGGCCGGCTCTCGTCACGGCGATACCTTGGTCGCCGTGACGAGAGAGCCGCGGTTGGAGATCGAGTACTGCACGCAGTGCCGGTGGTTGATGCGGGCGGCGTGGACGGCGCAGGAGTTGCTGACCACCTTTCCGCAGGAGCTGGGTGAGGTCGCGCTGGTCCCCGGGACGGGCGGAGTGTTCGACGTGAGTCTGGACGGCGAGCTGCTGTGGTCGCGGAAGGCCGAGGGTGGGTTCGCGGAGATTCCGTTGCTGAAGCAGATGGTGCGGGACCGGATCGCCCCCGACCGCAAGCTCGGGCACTCCGATCGCAAGCCCACGGGTGACGCGGGTCATGGGATGTGAATTTGTGAATCGTTGCGCGGGCTTGCGACAATAGGTCGGTTATGACTACCTCCCTTCCGCTTGTGTTCGATGAGCCGCGCCGCGCGAAGAAGCCGCCGCGGCATCTGGCCGACCTCACCGGGGAGGAACGCCGTACGGCGGTGACCGCGCTGGGTGAGCCCGCGTTCCGGGCCCAGCAGCTGTCCAACCACTACTTCTCCCGGCTGGTGTCCGACCCGGCCGAGATGACCGACCTGCCGGCCGCGACCCGCGACAAGCTGGTCGCGGACCTGATGCCGCCGCTGCTGACCCGGGTCCGGGACCTCGAGTGCGACAACGGGGAGACCCGCAAGACGCTGTGGAAGCTGCTCGACGGTTCGCTGGTCGAGTCGGTCCTGATGCGGTATCCGGGCCGCGTGACGATGTGTGTGTCGTCGCAGGCGGGATGCGGGATGGCGTGCCCGTTCTGCGCGACCGGTCAGGGCGGCCTGACGCGCAACATGTCGACCGCGGAGATCGTCGAGCAGGTCGTCGACGGCGCGCGGGCGCTGGCGCGCGGCGAGGTCGCGGGCGGGCCCGGGCGGGTCAGCAACATCGTGTTCATGGGCATGGGCGAGCCGATGGCCAACTACAAGGCCGTGATGGGCGCGGTCCGCCGGTTCACCGACCCGTCGCCGGAGGGCCTGGGGATCTCGGCCCGTGGTGTGACGGTGTCGACGGTCGGCCTGGTGCCGCGGATCAACCAGCTCGCGACCGAGGGGATCCCGGTCACGCTCGCGCTGTCGCTGCACGCGCCGGACGACGAGCTGCGCGACGAGCTGGTGCCGATCAACAACCGCTGGAAGGTCGACGAGGTGCTCGACGCGGCCTGGGGCTACGCGCGGCAGACCAAGCGCCGCGTCTCGATCGAGTACGCGATGATCCGCGACATCAACGACCACGCGTGGCGGGCGGACCTGCTCGCGGAGAAGCTGAACGCGCGCGGCGACTGGGGCTGGGTGCACGTCAACCTGATCCCGCTGAACCCGACGCCCGGCTCGAAGTGGACCGCCTCCGACCCGGCCGACGAGCGCGAGTTCGTCCGCCGCCTCGAGGCCGCCGGCATCCCCACCACCGTCCGCGACACCCGCGGCCAGGAGATCGACGGCGCCTGCGGCCAACTCGCCGCCGCGAGCAAGTGATCGAGCCGGCGGACTTCACCCGCGTCCGCTGGCGCGAGGGTTACGCGCCGGAGGAGGTCGACGCCTTCATCGATCGCCTGGTCGCGACCGTCGACGGACGCCCGATCAGCAAGCCGGTGACGCCGGACGAGATCCGGAACGTCACCTTCAGCACCGTGCGGCTGCGCTGGGGGTACGCCGTACCCGAGGTGGACGAGTTCCTCGACATCGCCGCCGGCTGGCTCACCAAGCGCTAGGCCGTCGTCAGGACCTTCGCCAGGGCGATGGGCTGGGAGAACATCGGCCAATGCCCCGTCGGGAGCTCGACGAGGTCCCAGTGTGGTGACTTGAGCTGCTCGGCCACGTCGGACGACGGTGTCGCGCCGTCCATCAGGCACTTGAGGTACGTCGTGGGCAGCTCGCCGATCGGGCGGACCAGGTGAGCCGGCTCGGTGATGGCGCGGCCGGGATGCGGCGTACCGCGCTCGAGGATCAGCGCGATCGCCTCGTCGGAGAGGTCCTGGCCGACGTAATCCTCGGCGGTGAGCGGCGGCCAGTAGCCACCGGACGACTCCAGCTGGTCCCGGACCCACGCCTGTCCCTCCGCCGACCAGCCGTCGACGAACGACTTCCCGTCGGTCGGGATGTTCGAGTCGACGTACACGACCCGCCGCAGCCGATCGCCGATCCGCCCGGCCGCCTGACCGACCGGCACCCCGGAGTAGCTGTGCCCCACCAGCACGACGTCCCGCAGGTCCTGCGACTCGATCACGGCCACGATGTCGTCGACATGCTGCTGCTGGCCGGCAGCTTCGTCCCGCCGCTCAGCCAGCCCGCTCAACGTCACCGGATAAACGTCGTGCCCCTCGGCCCGCAGTACGGCGGCCACCTCGTCCCAAGCCCACGCACCCAGCCAAGCCCCCGGCACCAACACGAAATTCGTCATGCCGCGCACGTTAAACCCCGGCGCCGACAATCCACGGGCGATGGGATGATCGGGGGGTGAAGATCCTTTCGATTCAGTCGGCGGTTGCTTACGGGCATGTGGGGAACTCGGCAGCTGTGTTTCCGTTGCAGCGGATCGGTGTGGAGGTGCTGCCGGTCTACACGGTGAACTTCTCGAATCACACCGGCTACGGAGCTTGGCGTGGGCCGATGATCAGCCCGGACGACGTGCGCGAGGTTCTGCTGGGGATCGAGGAACGCGGAGTCCTGCCGCAGATCGACGTGGTCCTGTCCGGGTACCAGGGCGGCGAAGGGATCGCCGATGTGATTCTGGAGACCGTGCAGCGGGTGAAGGCGGCCAATCCGGCGGCGGTGTACTCATGCGACCCGGTGATGGGGAACGCGAAGTCCGGGTGCTTCGTCGCTCCGGCCATCCCGGTGCTGCTGCGCGACCGCGTGGTTCCGGCAGCCGACATCATCACGCCCAACCAGTTCGAGCTGGGCTTCCTGACCGGCACCGAGCCGGACACGCTGGAGTCCACGCTGGCGTCGGTGGAGCTGGTGCGCGCAACCGGTCCGCGCACGGTGCTCGTCACCAGCGTGGAGCGCCCGGACCGCGAGGACGGCACGATCGAGATGCTGGCGGTCGACGACAGCGGCGCGTGGCTCGTGCAGACGCCGTACATCCCTATGAAGGCGAACGGCTCGGGCGACGTGACCGCGGCACTCTTCACGGCGCACTACCGCCGTACGGGAGATCTCGCGGAGTCGCTCGCGCGGACCACCTCCAGCGTGTTCGATCTGCTCTCGCGCACCCATGAGTCGGGGGAGCGCGAGTTGCAGCTCGTCGAGTCGCAGGACGCGTACGCCAATCCGCAGCTGCAGTTCAAGCCCCAGCGAGTCAGCTGATCAGACTGGCGGCCTCGTCGATGGTGTCGACCAAATGGAGTGGCATGGGGTGCTCCGCCGCCAGGCACTGCAGTAGAGGCCAGACGGGCAGCTGAGTGGTCCAGTAGTCGGTGCCTACCAGGATCAGCGGGATCTGCGTCGCCGGGTCGCCGTAGTAGTTGGGTGTGACGGCCTGGAAGATCTCCTGGACGGTGCCGGCGGCGCCGGTCAGGTAGACGATGCCGCCGCGGGCGCGGCCGAGCAGGACGTCTTCACGCTGGGCGTTGGAGAAGTACTTCGCGATCGAGCCGGCGAACACGTTCGGCGGCTCGTGGCCGTAGAACCAGGTGGGGATGGACACGCCGCCGTCGCCCGGATACCGGGACCGCACGGCAAGGCCCACGGACGCCCAGGCGCCGATGGACGGGCGGAACGACGGTACGGCGGCCAGTTCCGCGACAGCGCTCTCCAGCGCAGCATCGTCGTACGCCGCCAGCGATGCGCCGAGGTTGGCGGCTTCCATCGCTCCCGGACCACCTCCGGTCACGACGGTCCGGCCCGCGCGGGTGAGCGTGCGTCCGAGGAGCACGGCTGCGCGGTAGTTGGCGTCGCCCCGCAGTACGCCGTGGCCGCCCATCACGCCGACCCAGCGCTTGTCGTTAGGCAGCTCGGTGAGCGCATCGGCGATGGCGTGGTCGTGGAGCGCCGCGGCGAGGGTGCGGCTGGTGTCGTCCTTCTCCTCGCGCTGGCGGGACCAGGCGTAGATCTGGGCGTCCGGAGTGGCGTCGTACCCGTGTTCCAGGCCGGCGTACAGCTCGTCGGCGTCGTACAGCCGGCCGCGGTACGCGTCGAACGGCAGCTCCGGGATCGCCGGGAACACCAGCCCGCCGCCGTCACGGACCCAGGCGTCGGCCTTCTCCTCCAGCGCACAGCCGAGGAACACCGAGCCCATCGGCTTCAGCCCGAGCAGGTCCGCCGTACGCCGGGTCAGGTCCACCGACTGCACCCGCCAGCCGGCCATCGCGGTGGCCCCCGCACCGATCAGGCGGTCGAACTGGTCCACGGACTCGACGTCCACATGCGGAATGCTCGGCAATGTCACGGAGAGCACCCTAGCGGCGATAGACGTGCACTATGAGTTGAGGTAAAGGTTGGACATGACACATGCGGAGCTCTGGGAGCGTCACAAGGCCGTCATGCCGGCTTGGCTCGCGTTGTACTACGAGGAGCCGATCGAGATCGTGTCGGGATCCGGGCGGCGGGTGACCGACGGTGAGGGGACGACGTACCTCGACTTCTTCGCCGGCATCCTGACCAACGCGATCGGGTACGACATCGCGGAGATCTCCGACGCCGTACGGGAGCAGCTCGGGAGCGGGATCGCGCACACCTCGACGGTGTACCTGATCCGGAAGCAGATCGAGCTCGCCGAGCAGATCGCCGAGCTGTCGGGCATCCCGGACGCGAAGGTGTTCTTCGCCAACTCCGGCACCGAGGCGAACGAGACGGCCCTGCTGCTCGCCACCCAGAACCGCCGCTCCAACCAGGTGCTGGCGATGCGCAACTCGTACCACGGCCGCGCGTTCGGGACGGTCGCGATCACCGGCAACCGCGGCTGGTCCGCGAGCAGCCTGTCGCCGGTGAACGTGCAGTACGTGCAGGGCGCGTACCAGTACCGCAGCCCGTTCCGCGACCTGCCGGACCCGGAGTACATCAAGGTCTGCGTCGACGACCTGCGCAACGTCATCGAGACCACGACCGCCGGCGATGTCGCCTGCATGATCGCCGAGCCGATCCAGGGCGTCGGCGGGTTCTCGTCGCCGCCCGACGGGCTGTACGCCGCCTTCAAGGAGGTCCTGGACGAGTACGGGATCCTGTTCATCTCCGACGAGGTGCAGACCGGGTGGGGCCGGACCGGCGACCACTTCTGGGGCATCCAGGCGCACGGCGTCGTACCGGACGCGATGACGTTCGCGAAGGGGCTCGGCAACGGGTTCGCGATCGGCGGAGTGGTCGCCAAGGCTGAGTTGATGGACAGCGTCAAGGCGAACTCGCTGTCGACGTTCGGCGGCAACCCGATCTCGACCAGCGCGGCGAAGGCGACCATCGACTACCTGCTGGACAAGGACCTGCAGGCGAACGCGGCCAAGCGCGGCGCCCAGCTGGTCGACGGCCTGCGCGGGATCTCTGACGAGTTCCCCGAGCTCGGCGACGTCCGCGGCAAGGGCCTGATGCTGGCCGCCGAGATCGTCAAGCCGGACGACAACACCCCCGACGCCGCCAGCACCGCCAAACTCCAGCAGGAGACCAAGAACCGCGGCCTCCTGGTCGGCAAGGGCGGCCTCTACGGCAACGTCCTCCGGATGGCGCCGCCGATGACCCTGACCGAGGAGGAAGCCGCCGAGGCCCTGGAGATCATCCGCGACTCCTTCAACACGCTGCGCTGACCGCCGCCGGGCAAGAAGAAGGTCCCGGGACCTGACGTCCCGGGACCTTCTCTGGTGAGCCTGCGGTCAGGTCGTGCCGACAGAGTCGGACGGGCCTGGGCCGGCGAACGCGCCGACGGCGTTCTGGTCGGTCGGATCGGCGGTCAGCGGGCCACCGGCGGAGCGGCCGCGGCGGCGCATCGCGCTCTCGACCCGCTGGGCGGCCAGGCTGAGCAGGTAGTTCACGATCACGAAGATCGCGCCCACGACGATCAGCGCCGGCAGCAGGTTCGACGCGTAGTTGCCGATCTGCTCCGCTTTCCGGAGCAGTTCCTCGTACGTGATGATGTAGCCCAGCGCGGTGTCCTTCAGGATCACCACGAGTTGACCGACGATCGCCGGCAGCATCGCCGTGATGGCCTGCGGCAACAGAACCAGCCGCATCGTCTTTCCGCCGGTCAGGCCGATCGCCATCGCGGCTTCACCCTGCCCCTTCGGCAGCGAGTACACGCCGGAGCGGACGAGTTCGGCGACGACGGCGCCGTTGTACAGCATCAGGGCGGTGACGACGGCGGCCAGCGCAAGTCGCTCCGGTGGGAACACCTCGTACTTGGCGTACAGGGCGAACAGGAACAGCATCATCAGCAGCACCGGCACCGCGCGGAAGAACTCCACGATCACGCTGCAAGGCAACCGGATCCAGGCCTGGGCGGAGAGCCGGCCGACGCCGAGCAGGATGCCCACCAGCATCGCGAGGACGACCGAGATCGCAGCGGCGATCAGGGTGCCGGCCAGGCCCGGCAGCAGGTACTGGGTCCAGATCTCACCGGTCAGGAACGGCTTCCACTTCGCGGCGGTGAGCTGCCCCTTGTCGTTCAACTTGGAGATCACGAACCACAGGACCAGGAGCAGTACGACGATGCTCCCCACGCCGACCGCGGCGTACAGCCGCTTGGCCCGTGGGCCGGGCGCGTCGAACAGAACGCTGCTGCTGCTCATCGCTTCACCGCCAGCCGCTTGGACATCGAGGTGAACAGCACCCCGACCGGCAGCGTCAGGATGACGAAGCCCAGCGCGAAGATGCCGAACACGATGAACAGGACGTCCGGCCGGTTCTCGATCATCACCTTCATCACCGCGGACGCCTCGGTGACGCCGATGACGGAGGCGACCGTCGAGTTCTTGGTCAGCGCGATCAGCACGTTGCCCAGCGGCGCGATCGCGCCACGGAAGGCCTGCGGGAGCACGACGTACCGCAGGGTCTTCAGGAACGGCAGGCCGATCGCCCGCGCCGCCTCGGCCTGGCCGAGCGGGACGGTGTTCACCCCGCTGCGGATCGCCTCGGCCACGAAGGACGCGTGGTACACCGACAGGCCGAGGACGGCGAGCCGGAAGTTGTTGTCGTTGATGAAGGTGTTCGAGTCCTTGTTCGCCAGCGCGACGCCGAGCTGCAGGAACAGCCCGAGGTTGCAGAACACGATGACCAGGGTCAGCGGTGTGTTCCGGACGATGTTCACGTAGGCGGTGCCGATGACCTGCAGCACCCGGACCGGGGAGACCCGCATCACCGCGACCACGGTGCCGATCAGCAGTGCGAACACCGCCGACAGCAGGGTCAGGTAGATCGTCGTCCGGAAGGCTTGCAGACCGTCGTACTCGGAGAAGAACTCCGAAATCACGTCCATGTTTCTCCTGCTGGGAACGAGGTGGAGACCAGCACGCCGGGGAGGGACCGCGAACGGTCCCTCCCCGGCGGTGTCAGATCAGGCGCAGGTGTCGAAGGTCTTCGGCGGGTTCGTCGCCGGGTCGAGCTTCAGGCCGGAGGCGCCGAGGTTCTTGTCGAACGCCTTCTGCCATTCGCCGGAGTCGACCATCTTCTTCAGCGCGTCGTTGACCTTGGTGCAGGTCGCGGTGTCGCCCTTCTTCAGGCCGACGCCGTAGCGCTCGGTCGAGAAGGTCTGGCCGACCACCTTGAACTTGCCCTTGTTCGCCTCCTGCGAGGCGTAGCCGGCCAGGATGGTGTTGTCGGTGGTGAGCGCGTCGATCGCGCCGGCGCCGAGCGCCTCGACACACTTGGAGTACGTGTCGTACTCCTGCAGCTGCACGGTCTTGGCGAACTTGTCCTTGACCTTCTGCGCCGACGTGGAGCCGGTCACCGAGCACAGCCTCTTGCCGTTCAGCCCGTCCGGACCGCTGATGTCGCTGTCGGCCTTGACCAGCAGGTCCTGGCCGGCGGTCAGGTACGGCCCGGCGAAGGAGACCTTCTCCTTGCGGGCGTCGGTGATCGAGTAGGACGCGAAGATCATCTTGACCTGTCCGTTGGCCAGCAGCGTCTCGCGCTGGGCCGACGGGGCCTCCTTGAAGGTGATGTTCTTCTCGTCGTAGCCGAGCTCCTTGGCGACGTACGTCGCGACATCGACGTCCATGCCGGTGTACTTCGCGCCTTCCTTCAGGCCGATTCCGGGCTGGTCGTACTTGATGCCGATGGTGACCTTCTCGCCACCGCCGCTACTACCGGAGCCGGAGCCGGAGTCGTCGCCGCAGGCAACAAGTCCGGTCGCAGCCAGGCCCGCGATGCCGAGGGCAGCGATGATTCGCTGTCGCATTGTCATTTCCTCCGTAGTTGGTACTGCGCTGGGGACAGGCGCGGGCGGTCAGTGGGTGAGGATCTTCGACAAGAAGTCCTGCGCCCGCTTCGTCTGCGGATCGGTGAAGAACTTCTCCGGCTCGGCCTCCTCGACGATCTGGCCGTCGGCCATGAAGACCACCCGGTTGGCCGCCCGGCGGGCGAAGCCCATCTCGTGGGTGACCACGACCATCGTCATGCTCTGACCGGCCAGGTCGACCATCACGTCGAGGACTTCCTTGATCATCTCCGGGTCCAGAGCCGAGGTCGGCTCGTCGAACAGCATCACCTTGGGATCCATCGCCAGAGCGCGGGCGATCGCGACCCGCTGCTGCTGACCACCGGACAGCTGTGCCGGGTACTTGCCGGCCTGTGCGCCGACCCCGACCCGGTCCAGCAGCGCCCGCGCCTTCTGCTCCGCCTCACCCTTGGCCTGCCCGCGCACCTTCGTCGGGCCGAGGGTGACGTTCTGCAGGATGGTCTTGTGCGCGAACAGGTTGAACGACTGAAACACCATGCCGACGTCGGCGCGCAGCCTGGCCAGTGCCTTGCCTTCGCTCGGCAGCGGCTGGCCGTCGAGCGTGATGCTGCCGGTGTCGATCGGCTCCAGCCGATTGATCGCGCGGCAGAGCGTCGACTTGCCGGACCCGGACGGGCCGATCACGACGACGACCTCGCCCTTGGCGATGGACAGGTTGATGTCCTTCAGGACGTGCAGGTCACCGAAATGTTTGTTGACGTCGGTCAGCGCAACCAGACCAGTTGTCGTCAAGGTGCCGGAATCGCTCATGGCCAGAACCTACTGGAGGCGAGGGTTCGGTCGCAGCGCCGGGTGGTTCCCCCTTGGTAACGATCTGCAATAATCCGGCGCGGGTTGTGACCGGACGGTCACTGATTGCGTGCGGTTGTTCGTTTGTGAGCGGCCCGCCGGGTCAGGTGACGATTCCGTACTCGCGGATCTTCCGGTAGATCGTTGCCCGCGACATCCCCAGCGCGCCCGCGGCGGCCTTCTTGTCACCGTCGTACGTCGACAACGCGTCGACGATCGCGTCCCGCTCGAGCGCCTCGATCGCGGTCAGCTGCCGCCGCGTGGTGGCCCGGCACTCGGGTGGCAGGTCCGCCAGCTCGACCACCCCGGACCGGCGGCGGCGGGCGATCGCGGCGAGGACCGCGCGCAGATGGGTGATGTTGCCCGCCCATGGCAGTCGCATCAGCTGGTTCATGGTTGCGGGGGAGAAGGCCAGGCCGTTGATGCCGGCCTTCGCGAGCAGCGAGCGGACCAGGGCCGGAACGTCCTCGACGTGATGCCGAAGCGGCGGCACCTCGATGGTGCGGGGGAAGAACGCCAGCAGTTCGTCGGCGATCTCGGACCGGTCGGCCGGCAGCGTGAGCGCGATCCAGGCGTCGCTGCCGATCGCGCCGTCGCGGACGTTCTGCAGCAGCTCGGTCAGGCCGTCGAGGACCTCGCCGGTCAGCAGGTGCGCCCGCCGGATGATCAGGTCGGCGCCGGACTCCAGTTCGGCGCGCGCCTCGGTCAGCAGATCCTCGGCCATCGCCTCCGGATCGAGGACGGCGAGGCGACGCTCCGGCGCCACGTGCCGTCGTACCGCACGGAGCATGGAGAGCTTGCCTGTCCCCGCTTCGCCATTGGCGATCAGCCATTCGGACCGGCCGCACGCCTCGAGCAGCTCCTGGGTGACGTGCTGCCAGACCGCGCTCGTCCCGGTCGTCCCGGGAATCAAGGCCGCCCGGGCGACCTGAGGGTTGCGGATCGGTGCTCGTTGCTCTTTGATCTGGATGACTCCGCCGGCCAGGGTGTCGCCGAGGAACGTCGGCCGATAAGCGAGTCGGGCGGTCATCCCGCTGGGCAGGTCGGTGATGAACACCAGCGGCTTGGTCCCGCCGCGCGCGTCCCGCGTCCGGTCGATCAGCGCCGCCTGGTCGATCGCGTCGAACCGTGCCTGTGCGTAGGCGTTCATCATGAACACCTCGTCGCCGAGGGCGAGCACCGGGCCGCCACTGTGCCGGCAGGCCGCGTAGTAGTCGCTCAGCAAGGCGTGGTCCAGCGCGTTCGCCTCCTCGACGACGCGATCGTGGATCCGCCGCGCGGCGAGCTTCGCGAACGACAACAGGATCGAGTTCGAGTTCTTGGCCTGGGTGGTGATGTCGAGTACGCCGAGCAGGCCGCCGGTGACGGGATGCGTGATCGTGGCGCCGGCGCAGGAGAACATCCGCAGTTTCCCGTTGTAATGCTCGGCCCCGTCGATCTGGATCGGTCCGCCGACTTCGAGCGCCGTACCGATCCCGTTGGTGCCGACCGCCGACTCGACGTACTGGAATCCGGGCGCGAGGTCGACGGAGTCCAGTCGCCGGAGCAGGGACGGATCGCCGCCGCGGCGGTCGAGGACGACGCCTTTCGCGTCGGTCAGGATGATGCAGACCGGCTCGTTGTGGAGCTCCGACGACAGCGCGTCGATGACCGGCCGGGCCGCCCGCATCAGCGTGGTCTCCCGGTCGATCCGGTCGAAGTACTTCGGGGCCGGGCGGTCGACGTCGACCTGCGACGCGTGCGAGCGCTCCCATGACACCCGGATCGGATCTCTGACCGGCTGTGCAGCGCCCATAGCGGTCTCCTTCACGTCCGTCACCAGCGGAACTTCGACCTACGGTAGCTCGCTCCGCTGTGACCGCCATCTCACATTGAGACACAGACACGTCCATCAGGCGGCTTTCATCTGTTCTCAACCCCGATGATGGAGGCCCACATTGAGCAGGCAGAGTCTTACCAAGGCCCACGCCAAGATCACCGAGTTGTCCTGGGAACCGACGTTCGCGACCCCGGCGACCCGCTTCGGCACCGACTACACCTTCGAGAAGGCGCCGAAGAAGGACCCGCTGAAGCAGATCATGCGGTCCTACTTCCCGATGGAGGAGGAGAAGGACAGCCGCGTGTACGGCGCCATGGACGGCGCGATCCGCGGCAACATGTTCCGCCAGGTGCAGCAGCGCTGGCTGGAGTGGCAGAAGCTGTTCCTCAGCATCATCCCGTTCCCGGAGATCTCCGCGGCGCGGGCGATGCCGATGGCGATCGACGCCGTACCGAACCCGGAGATCCACAACGGGCTCGCGGTGCAGATGATCGACGAGGTCAGGCACTCGACGATCCAGATGAACCTCAAGCGCCTGTACATGAACAACTACATCGACCCGGCCGGGTTCGACATGACCGAGAAGGCGTTCGCGAACAACTACGCGGGCACCATCGGCCGGCAGTTCGGTGAGGGGTTCATCACCGGTGACGCGATCACCGCCGCGAACATCTACCTGACCGTGGTCGCGGAGACGGCGTTCACGAACACGCTGTTCGTGGCGATGCCGGACGAGGCGGCGGCCAACGGCGACTACCTGTTGCCGACGGTGTTCCACTCGGTCCAGTCCGACGAGTCGCGGCACATCAGCAACGGGTACTCGATCCTGCTGATGGCACTGGCCGACGAGCGCAACCGGCCGCTGCTGGAGCGCGACCTGCGGTACGCGTGGTGGAACAACCACTGCGTCGTGGACGCGGCCATCGGCACCTTCATCGAGTACGGCACGAAGGACCGCCGGAAGGACCGGGAGAGCTATGCGGAGATGTGGCGGCGGTGGATCTACGACGACTACTACCGCAGCTACCTGCTGCCGCTGGAGAAGTACGGCCTCACCATTCCGCACGATCTGGTCGAAGAGGCCTGGAACCGGATCACCAACAAGGGCTACGTGCACGAGGTCGCGCGGTTCTTCGCCACCGGCTGGCCGGTGAACTACTGGCGGATCGACGCGATGACCGACAAGGACTTCGAGTGGTTCGAGGAGAAGTACCCAGGCTGGTACTCGAAGTACGGCAAGTGGTGGGAGAACTACAACCGGCTCGCGTACCCGGGCAAGAACAAGCCGATCGCGTTCGAGGAGGTCGGGTACCAGTACCCGCACCGCTGCTGGACCTGCATGGTCCCGGCGCTGATCCGCGAGGACATGGTCACCGAGAAGGTCGACGACCAGTGGCGCACGTACTGCTCCGAGACCTGCTACTGGACCGACGCGGTCGCGTTCCGGAGCGAGTACGACGGCCGGCCGACGCCGAACATGGGCCGCCTGACCGGCTTCCGTGAGTGGGAGACCCTGCACCACAACAAGGACCTGGCCGACATCGTGCAGGACCTCGGGTACGTGCGTGACGACGGCAAGACGCTGATCGGCCAGCCGCACCTGGACCTGGACGACCCGAAGAAGATGTGGACCCTCGACGACGTCCGCGGCAACACGTTCATGAGCCCGAACGTGCTGCTGAACGAGATGTCCGACGCCGAGCGCGAGGCCCACGTCGCGGCGTACAAGGCCAACGGCACCGCTTCTACTACTGCGGCCTGAGACCCACGAGCATCAGGAGGAGGCCGACATGGCCGACACCCACCGGATCCGCTTCGAACCGGTCGACATCGAGATGGACGTCACGGAGGACGACAAGATCCTCGACGCGGCGTTCCGGCAGGGCATCCACCTGATGCACGGCTGCAAGGAGGGGCAATGCTCCGCCTGCAAGTCGTACGTGCTCGAGGGTGACCTGCAGATGGAGCGGTACTCCACGTTCGCCTGCAACGATGCCGAGGTCGCTGAAGGCTACGTGCTGCTGTGCCGGGCACACGCCTTCAGCGACTGCACGATCGAGCTGCTCAACTACGACGAGGAGGAGCTGCTCGGCGGCATCCCGATCCAGACCGTGACCGCCCGCGTGGAGGCGATCGAACCGGTCACCCGCGACATCGTGTCGCTCCGGCTGAAGACCGAGGTGGCGTTCGAGTTCAGGCCGGGACAGTACGTCGACATCACCATCCCCGGCACCGACGACCACCGGTCGTTCTCGATGGCGACCACCCAGTCGACGCCGGACCGGATCGAGTTCCTGATCAAGAAGTACCCGGGCGGCCGGTTCTCCGCCCTCCTCGACGGCGAGCTCGCGGTCGGCGACGAGCTGTCGCTGACCGGGCCGTACGGCTCGTCGACGTTGAAGGACGGCCACGTGCTGCCGGTGGTCTGCGTGGCCGGTGGGGCCGGGATGGCGCCCATCCTGTCCATCCTCCGGCATCTCAAGGAAACCGGCAGCACCCGTCCGGTCCGGTTCTACTACGGCGCCCGGACGGCGGCCGACCTGTTCTACCTGGAGGCGATCAAGGAGCTCGGGGCGGACCTCGCCGGCTTCGAGTTCATCGCTTGTCTGTCCGAGTCGGCTCAGGACTCAGACGGCTCTGGCGGGCTCCAGGTGGAGGAGGGCAACGTCACCGAGATCGTCGAACGGCGCGAGGCGGAGCTGCACCGCAGCGAGGTCTACCTGTGCGGCCCGCCGCCGATGGTCGACGCCGCCCTGGAGTTGCTGGAGGCAAGCAACGTGCCGAAGGACCAGGTCTTCTACGACAAGTTCACCAGCCCAGCTACCGACGGAGTCTGAGTTGACGTCCTCCCCCGCCTGTCGGCCGGGGGATTCCAACTACGCAACTATGGGAGGTGCGTGTTGAGGTTCACGCTTCTCAGAGACCAGTGCCGCAGTCTCTCTGCGTGCGTTCACGGCCCGTCCGGCCGCGACAATACGCGCGATGTTGATAGCCGCGTTCACGTCGGCGTTGGCTTCGTACCGGCAGGCGACGCGCCGGAACACCGCTTGGCTCTCACGGTTCTCCGATGCGACGTGCCCGCAGGCACTGCAGGTCTGCGATGTGTACGCGGGATCGACTTTCTCGGCCCGGCCTGGTGCCTTGTGCTTCAGACGCTGCACGAGCCGGCCCCAGCCTTGGGCGAGGATTCTCCGGCTGAGACCGGCTTTCTGCCGCACGTTGCGGCCCGGCGCGTCGTGGGTGCCTCGCGCCGATCTCGTCAGGTTGCGGATCCGCAGGTCTTCGACACCGATCACGTCGAAGCGCCGGGCGAGGTCGGTGGTCGTCTGTTCGACCCAGTTCTTGCGCCGGTCGCTCTCGCGTGCCTTGAACCGCGCGATAGCAGCCCGGACTTTCCCGCGGCGGTTACTGCCTCGCTTGGCTCTGACGAGTTTGCGTTGCAGATGCTTGACACGTCGCTGTTCGTGCCCGGAGAGGCCTGGGCAGGACAGCAGTTCCCCGGTCGACAGAGCCGCGGACACAGTGACTCCACGATCCACACCCACCACGTCACCGTTTTCGGGTGCCTGGATAGCTTCGGGCACGACCGCGAACGCGATGTGCCAACGCCCCGCCCGGTCCTGCCTGACGCGGTACGACTTCGCGTCCGGCAGCTTGCGCGACAGCCGGAATTTCACCCAGCCGACCTTCGGGACCAGCACCCGGCCCCACTTCCGGTTCAGCTTCTCCACCCGCTGCGCCGCAGGCCCGACGATCCGGAACCCCTCATGCACACGTTCGCGGCGCCAGGTCGGGCGGCCATGTGTCCGTGCGTAGAAGTTTCGCCACGCCTGGTCGAGGTCGCGCAGCGCCTGCTGCTGCACGGTCTGCGATCCAGCCTTCAGCCACGGCTCCACCACGCGAGCCTCGGTAAGTTGCGCCGATTGCGCCACGTACCCAGGGGTGGTGGGGCGGCCCGGCCGCCACATCAACCGCTGCTCCAAACCCAGATTCCACACATACCGCGCATGCCTGCAGTGCTCCAGCAACCCAGACACCTGGGCCGGGGTGGCTGCGAGGCGGTAGTGGGACACGACACACACCCAACCAGACGGTACCGACAGTCTTCACTTGAAGGGAGGCAGTTGCGGTTTCTCCCCGCCTTGAAGGACGGGGCTTCTCCGCAACAGATCCGATGACACAGACCAAACCACGTAGTTTTCCGAGTATCGAGTTCACCGACTCCGAGGCCGGCGCGCTGGAGTTCCCGAGCTCGCAGAGCCGTTCGTACAACTACTACAAGCCGGCCAAGCTGCGCGCGACGATGTACGAGGACGTGACCGTCGACGTACAGCCGGACCCGGACCGGCACCTGAGCCAGGGCTGGATCTACGGCTTCGGCGACGGCCCCGGCGGCTACCCGAAGGAGTGGACCGCGGCGAAGTCGTCGAACTGGCACGCCTTCCTCGACCCGAACGAGGAGTGGAACCAGACGATCTACCGGAACAACTCCGCGGTCGTTCGCCAGGTCGACCTCGGCCTGCAGAACGCCAAGCGGGCCAGGGCGTACGACGCCTGGAACCCGGCCTGGCTGAAGTTCGTCGAGCGCAACCTCGGGGCCTGGATGCACGCCGAGAACGGGCTCGCGCTGCACGTCTTCACCAGCATCCAGCGGTCCGGCCCGACGAACATGATCAACACCGCGGTCGCCGTCAACGCCGCCCACAAGATGCGGTTCGCCCAGGACCTCGCGCTGTTCAACCTGGATCTGTCGGAAGCCGACGTCCCGTTCGACGGCGCCGCGCACAAGGAGGTCTGGCAGAGTGCGCCGGAGTGGCAGCCGACGCGTGAGGTGGTCGAGCGGCTGACCGCCGTCGGCGACTGGTGCGAGCTGCTCTTCGCCACCAACATCGTGTTCGAGCAGCTGGTCGGGTCGCTGTTCCGGACCGACCTGGTGATGCAGATCGCGGCCCGCAACGGCGACTACATCACGCCGACGATCGTCGGCACCGGCGAGCACGACTACGACCGCGACCTCGCGTACACCCGCAACCTGTTCCGGCTGCTGACCCGGGACGCCGAGTTCGGCGAGAGCAACAAGGTGCTGTTCGGCGAGTGGCTCGCGACCTGGGTGCCGCGTTGCCTCGACGCCGCGCACGCCCTGCAGCCGATCTGGTCGCAGCCGGCCGAGAAGTCCGTCACGTTCGCGGACAGCCTGGCCGCGGCGACCCAGAAGTTCCGTTCCCTGCTCGAGGACCTCGGGCTCGATACTCCGAAGGAGCTGGACCAGTGAGCATGCAGTTCGGATCTGATGCCGAGTTCTCCAACAAGACCGGCGTGACCCTGATGAACACCCCGATCGGCCGCGTCGTCGCCCAGGTGATGGGCGCCAAGGACGGCGTCGAGCTGACGGAGTACCCGTCGATGATCCGGGTCGACGGCACCGGCCTGCTCGACTTCGACTACGCCGAGCTGTCCGACGCGCTCGGGATGGAGTTCGACGGGTCGGTGTTCGAGGAGATCTCGTCCACCCACTACGGCCGGATGGTGCACCTCGACGACAAGACCATCCTGTTCGCCAGCCCCGAGGACGCCGCCGAGTACATCGGCTTCGACCTCACCACGAAGTGAGGTCGTATGTACGAGAAGAACGGTGAGAAGTACTACATCTGCGACGCGCACATCGCGTTGTGGGACGCGCGCCCGGAGAACCAGCGCAACATCCACGGCAAGCAGTTCATCGACTGCTTCTACGACTACCACAAGAACCTCAGCCCCGAAGAGGTCGTGTGGGACTACGACACCTACACGTACTACGGCGAGCAGCGGCTGCTGAAGGACCTGTTCGAGGACGGGTACGTCGACCACGCGATCTTCCAGCCGGCCATCCTGAGCGACTTCTACAAGCGCGGGTTCGGCCAGACCGAGGACGCCCTCGCGCTGACCCGGGCGAACCCCGGCAAGCTCACCTATAACCACGCGTGGGACCCGCGGCACGAGGAGGCCGGCCTCGAGCAGCTCCGCAAGGACGCCGACCGGATGGGACTGAAGGGCGTCAAGCTCTACACCGCCGAGTGGAACGGTGACTCCCGCGGGTGGAAGCTCGACAGCTTGTGGTCGCGGCGCTATCTCGAGGAGTGCCTGAAGCTCGGCATCAAGAACATCCACGTCCATAAGGGCCCCACCATCAGGCCCCTCGACCGGGACGCGTTCGACGTCGCCGACATCGACCAGGTCGCGACCGACTACACCGAGCTGAACTTCATCGTCGAGCACGTCGGGCTGCCCCGGCTCGAGGACTTCTGCTGGATCGCCACGCAGGAGCCCAACGTGTACGGCGGTCTCGCGGTGGCGATGCCGTTCATCCACAGCCGGCCGAAGTACTTCGCGCAGATCATCGGGGAGCTGCTGTACTGGATCGGCGAGGACCGGATCCTGTTCTCCAGCGACTACGCGCTCTGGACGCCGAAGTGGCTGGTGGAGAAGTTCGTCGACTTCGAGATCCCGGCCGACCTGCCGGAGTACGCGCCGCTGACGATCGCGCAGAAGAAGAAGATCCTGGGTCTCAACGCGGCGAGCCTGTACGGGCTCGACGTACCGGCGGAGCTGCGGCTGTCCATGCCTGAACCGGCTGTGGCGTCATGATCGCGGTCGCCAAGTCGCCTTCGGAATCAATGGAGTTGGAGGCCGAGGTCGTGGCGGCGCTGGCGACCGTCATCGACCCTGAGCTGGACCAGCCCATCACCGACCTCGGATTCGTCTCGTCGATCCGGATCGACGACGCCGGCGTGACCGCGCACCTGCGGCTGCCGACCTCGTTCTGCGCGCCCAACTTCGCCTACCTGATGGCATCCGACGCAGTTGACGCCCTGCGTCGGGTGCCGGGCGTGGGCGCGGTGACCGTGCTCCTCGACGATCACCACGACTCGGACAAGATCAACGCCGGCCTGGCCGCGAACGCGGGGTACGTCGGCACGTTCGGCAACGAGGCCGATCAGGACCTCGACGAACTGCGCCGGACCTTCCAGCGCAAGGCGCATACGGCGGCGATGGAGCGGTGCGTGATGGCGCTGCTCCGGTCCACCGGCAAGACCATCGAGCAGTTGCCCGGGCTCACGCTCTGGCACCTGCCCGGTGGTCCGCACAAGGACGCGCTGCTGCGCCGCCGTACCGACATCGGGCTCGGGATCCGGCCGGAGGACCCGGTGCTGGTCGACGACGACGGCGTACCCGTGCCGCCGGATGCGGTGCCGCTGCGGCTGCGGTTCGCGAAGGCGGTCCGGATCTCCGTCGAGGGCAACGCGCACTTCTGTCGCGGCCTGCTGGCGACCCGGTACGACGACGAGCCGATCACCACCCGGATCACCAACACGAGGAGGAAGAGATGAGGGCCGTCCAGGTCACCGGCTACCACCGCAACCTGCAGCTCAACGACGTACCCGAGCCGAAGATCACCGGGCCGCTCGACGTCGTCGTCCGGATCGGCGGCGCCGGTGTCTGCCGGACCGACCTGCACATCCTCGAAGGACAGTGGGCCGAGAAGAGCGGCGTCCTGCTGCCCTACACGATCGGGCACGAGAACGCCGGCTGGGTGCACGCGATCGGCGACGCCGTCACGAACGTTGCCGTCGGCGACAAGGTGATCCTGCACCCGTTGATCACCTGCGGACTCTGCCGCGCCTGCCGGTCCGGCGACGACGTGCACTGCGAGGCGTCGGCGTTCCCGGGCATCGACACCGACGGCGGGTACGCCGACTACCTGCGGACGACGGCACGCAGCGTGGTCCGGATCGACGACGGGCTGGAGCCGGCGGACGTCGCCGCGCTCGCGGATGCCGGACTGACCGCGTACCACGCGGCGGCCAAGGCGGCGCGCGCACTGCGGCCTGGAGCTGTCTGCGTGCTGATCGGTGCGGGCGGACTCGGTCACATCGGCATCCAGGTGCTGAAGGCGATCTCGGCCGCCACCCTGGTCGTTGTCGACCGCAACCAGGCCGCCGTCGACCTGGCCGTCGAGATCGGCGCCGACCACGGGATCGTTGCCGACGGCACCCAGGTCGAGCAGGTCCGGGCGCTGACCGGCCGGCACGGCGCGGAGGCGGTGATCGACTTCGTCGGTGAGGGCGGCGCCACCGCCGACGGGATCGAGATGCTGCGCCGGGCCGGCAACTACTACGTGGTCGGGTACGGCGAGAACCTCGACGTACCGACCATCGACGTGATCTCCACCGAGATCAACTTCATCGGCAACCTGGTCGGGTCGTACAACGACCTGCAGGACCTGATGGAGCTCGCAGCCCGGGGCAAGGTCGCGCTGCACACCACGAAGTACCCGCTGGAGGAGTTCCAGCAGGCCCTCGACGACCTCGACCGCGGCCTGGTCCGCGGCCGGGCGATCCTCATTCCCTAGCAGGAGGTTGACCATGGCGAAGGAACTGCGGTTCAACACCGACGCCCGGCGGTTGCTCGAGTCCGGCGTGAACGCGCTGGCCGACGCGATCAAGGTGACGCTCGGGCCCAAGGGCCGCAACGCGGTGCTGGAGAAGCTGACCGGCCCGCCGACGATCACCAACGACGGCGTCACCATCGCCCGCGAGATCCAGCTGCGCGAACCCTTCGCGAACATGGGCGCCCAGCTGGTCAAGGAAGTCGCGATGAAGACCAACGGGGTCGTCGGCGACGGCACCACCACCGCCACCGTGCTGGCCCAGGCGATGGTGCGCGAAGGCCTGCGCGAGGTCGACGCGGGCGCCAACCCGATGCGGGTACGGCGTGGCATCGAGCGGACCGTACCGGTCGTCGTCGAGGCGCTGCGGAGCCGGGCGGTCGAGGTGAACGGCCGCGAGCAGCTGCAGCACATCGCGACGCTGGCGGCCAGTGACGACGAGTTGATCGGCGAGGTGATCGCGGACGCGGTCGACTGGGTCGGCCGCAACGGCGTGGTCACCACCGAGGAGTCGGACACGCTCGGGATGTCGGTCGAGGTTGTCGACGGCATCGAGTTCGACCACGGGTACGTCTCGGCGTACATGGTCACCGACCGGGAGCGGATGGAGACGGTCTACGACCACCCGCTGATCCTGCTGACCAACAAGAAGATCACGCAGGTGCAGGAGATCATGCCGACCCTCGAGGTGGCGCAGCGCGCGGATCGTCCGCTCGTGGTGCTCGCCGAGGAGGTCGACGGCCCGGCGCTGCAACTGCTTGTCGGCGGCAACATGCACAACACGATGCGGTCGGTCGTCGTCCGGGCCCCCGGGTTCGGTCACCGGCGGATCGCGGAGCTGGAGGATCTGGCCACCGCGCTCGGCGGTGCGGTGATCGCGAAGGACACCGGGCTCGACCTGACCGACGTGACCCGCGAGCACCTCGGCTCCTGCGACCGGATCACGATCACCGAGGACAACACCACGATCGTCGGTGGGCACGGGGACGCGTCGCTGGTGGAGGCGCGGATCTCCCAGCTGGAGAAGCAGTTCGAGCGGGCCAGGATCGACGCCGACCAGGACAGTCTGCAGCTGCGGATGGCGCGGCTGGCCGGCAAGGTCGCGGTGATCCGGGTCGGTGGTGCGACCAGCGTCGAGCTGAAGGAGCGGATGCTGCGGGTCGAGGACTCGCTGGCCGCAACCCGGGCCGCCCTCGAGGAGGGCGTCGTGGCAGGCGGCGGGACCGTACTGGTCCAGGCCCAGGCCGCGCTGTCCCAGCTGGAGCTCACCGGTGATGAGGCCATCGGCCGCGAGGTGGTACGGCGTGCGCTGCCGGAACCGCTGCGCTGGATCGCGATCAACGCCGGGTACGACGGCGACGAGGTGGTGGCGCGGGTCGCGTCGTTGCCGGCGGGGCACGGTTTCAACGCGCTCACCGGTCAGTACGGCGACCTCGTCGAGGATGCCGTGATCGATCCACTCAAGGTCACCCGGGCGGCGTTGGAGAGCGCGGCCTCGATCGCCGCACTGATCCTCACCACCGAGACCGCGGTCGTCGAGGAGATCATCGGCAACCCCGGCGCGATCATGGCGCCCGGCTTCGGCGACCTCGCCGAGGGCATGGTCCGCCCGTCCAACATCTACTGAGTGGAGCGTGCCATGGACAGGCGGCATCAGTTGCTGGAGACGTTCCTGTACAGGGTTCTCGGCGTACCGCTCGACGAGGTGCACGCGGAGGCCGTCGTACTCGCGCAGGGTCTGAGCGATCGGCTCGAGGAGCTGATCGACGCGGCGCTCGGGTATCCGGCCCGGGATCCGTTCGGGGACCCGATTCAGCCCAAGGCACGCGTGTGATCGAGCCGACCCCGCCACAGCTCGCCACCGCGGCCAGGACATTCGGCCTGTTGCTGGCGCCGGTCCGGCTGCACCTGGTCGCGTTGGCGAGTTGTGGTGAGTACGACGTCGGCACGCTGGCCGCCCGGGTGGGTGTCAGCGTGCCGACGGCGAGCCAGCATCTCGCCAAGCTCCGGCTGGCCGGACTGATCAGCGCACGACGTGAGGGTCGCCGGCAGTTCTACACCGTCGACGACCCCCACGTCGTCGCCCTCGTCGAGCAGATCTTCGAGCATGTCGCGCCAGACGGCACGCTCGCACCGGACCCGCCCCGACGAGCGCTCTCCGGTTGGATCGGCCGCCTGCGAGTGCCGTCCCCACGTGCGGCACCGTGACAGCGGCCGGGTGAGAGCGGCTCCCGGGCCGGATCAGGCCGGCCCGGCCCGGGAGTCTGGGCCTAGTGGGTCGGCTTGCTGCCGCAGCAGCCGCCGGCGGCGATGGTCGCGGCGGTCGGCGGCTGCTTGACCGCGGTCTCGACGTCCGCGAGCATCCGCTCACGCTGGGCGGGGGAGATGACCCGGCCGCGGGTGACCACCGTGTGGATCTTGCGGCTGTTGCGGATGTCGGTCAGTGGGTCTGCATCGAGCACGACGAGGTCCGCGATCTTGCGCGGTTCCACCGAGCCGAGGTCGGCTGACATCCCCAGGAACTTGGCCGGCTCGACGGTTGCGGCGTACAGCGCCTGGCGGGTAGTGGCTCCCGCGCCGACGAGGTGCTCCAATTCGTCGTGCAGTGCGAACCCCGGCACGGAGTACGGCGTCCCCGTGTCGGTGCCGGCCATGATCGGTACGTCGTGCGCGAACAGCTCCCGCACGAACCGCTGCCGCCACGCCCACATCTGTCTCTGATGCGAGATCTCCTCCGCGGTGCGGTTGGGGGTGTACAGGTTGTGGATCGCGTAGTCGTAGACGTCGATCTCGTCGGCGTTCATGTACCTGGCCAGTGCCGGATCGAGCCGCGTGTAATCGGGTTGGTCGAGCACGTTGTGCATGGTCAGCGTCGGAGTGACCCGGGTCCGGTTCCGCCGGAGCGTGCCGAACACGTCGGCGGCCCGGGCCGGGCTGTACGTGTTCGCGGCGATCCACTCGATCGGATGCATCTGGCGGAACCAGCTGTTGTAGTCGCCCTTTCGCACGGTGATCGCGAGGACCATCCGCCGTACCTCGGCCTCGCGGCGGGAGACGGCGAGACCGATCGAGTGGATGTGCTCGATGCTGCGCTGCCCGGCGTTGCTGACCTCCTTCGTCGTCAGCTGGTCCGGTCCGTGGCCGTGCACGGTCAGGCCGAGCTTGCGGGCCTCGTCGACGAGTCCGGCGTACGCGGCGCGGCTGAGGCGCGAGTACGCCTTGACGAAGTCAGCGCCTTCGGCCTGCACCCTGCGAACGGCGGCCCGGGCCGACTGCTCGTCACCGGCGACGATGACCGGGGTCAGGTTCGGGTCCCACAGGGTCGGGTCACCGTCGATGATCTTGCTGCCGACCACCATCCGCGGGCCGAGCAGCGTGCCGGTGGCGATCCGGTCGCGCCAGTCGTACAACACCGGGTTCGTGCCGGCCATCTCGCGGACCGTGGTCAGGCCGTTGGCGAGGTACAACGGCGGCGAAACGTGCTCGTCGCCGAGGCTGTGGACATGCATGTCGGCCAGGCCGGGGATGACGTACTTCCCGGTGAGCTCGATCTCGACGGCGCCGCGCGGGACCGGGATCCGCCCGACCCCGATGATCCGTTCGCCGCTGATCAGCACGGTCTGATGCCGGTCGCGGCGCCCGGTGGCGACGTCGATGACGGTGACGTTGGTGAGAGCGGTGATCCTGGTGGACTTCACGACGGCGGAAGCGGTGCTGGTGGTGAACGTCCCACCAGCGAGGACGGCGGCTCCGGCGGCGGTACGGGCGAGGAACTGACGACGAGAACTGTTCATGCCCCTCACTATTGTCGGCCTGCTCCCGCCGGTCAGGGGTCGCAGTACGCCGGTCCCAGGTAGGTTTTTGTCTACCCCGGCACGTACTCTTGGTGGCTGTTATGCGTACTTATGAGGTCCGCACCTACGGGTGTCAGATGAATGTCCACGACTCCGAGCGTCTGCGCGGGCTGCTGGAGGATGCGGGCTACGTCCGCGCGCCCGAGGGTGACGAGGCTGATGTGGTCGTCTTCAACACCTGCGCGGTCCGGGAGAACGCCGACAACAAGCTGTACGGGAATCTCGGTCACCTGGCGCCGGTGAAGGCCCGCAAGCCGGGGATGCAGATCGCGGTCGGCGGGTGCCTGGCGCAGAAGGACAAGGCGTCGATCACGAAGAAGGCGCCGTGGGTGGACGTGGTCTTCGGCACCCACAACATCGGCTCGCTGCCGGTGCTGCTGGAGCGGGCCCGGGTCGCCGAGGAGTCCCAGGTCGAGATCCTGGAGTCGCTCGACGTCTTCCCGTCCACGCTGCCGACCCGGCGCGAGTCGCCGTACTCCGCCTGGGTGTCGGTGAGCGTGGGCTGCAACAACACCTGCACGTTCTGCATCGTGCCGGCGCTGCGCGGTCGCGAGAAGGACCGCCGGCCCGGTGACGTGCTCGCCGAGGTCGAGGCGCTGGTCGCCGAAGGCGTGCTCGAGGTGACGCTGCTCGGCCAGAACGTGAACTCGTACGGCGTGGAGTTCGGCGACCGGTACGCGTTCTCGAAGCTGCTCCGCGCGTGCGGGGGGATCGACGGCCTGGAGCGGGTCCGGTTCACCTCGCCGCACCCGCGCGACTTCACCGCCGACGTGATCGAGGCGATGGCCGAGACTCCGAACGTGATGCCCTCGCTGCACATGCCGCTGCAGTCCGGCTCGGACACGGTGCTGAAGGCGATGCGCCGGTCGTACCGGCGGGACCGCTACCTTCGCATCATCGAAGACGTGCGGGCCGCGATGCCCGATGCGGCGATCACGACCGACATCATCGTCGGGTTCCCGGGGGAGACCGAGGAGGACTTCCAGGGCACGCTCGACGTGGTCCGGCAGGCCCGGTTCGCGGGAGCGTTCACCTTCCAGTACTCGAAGCGTCCTGGCACTCCGGCGGAGTCGATGGCGGATCAGGTCCCGCGCGACGTCGTACAGGATCGGTACGAGCGGCTGGTCGCGCTGCAGGACGAGATGGCATGGGACGAGAACAAGTCGATCGTCGGCCGGACCGTCGAGGTGCTCGTTGCCGAGGGGGAGGGGCGCAAGGACGCCGCCACCCACCGGCTCAGCGGTCGCGCCCGCGACAACCGCCTCGTCCACTTCGCCCTGCCCGCGGAGGTCGAGAAGCCGCGGCCGGGTGACGTCGTCACGGTCGAGGTCACTTACGCAGCGCCCCATCACCTGAACGCGGACGTCTTCGGCGCGGTGCGGCGTACTCGCGCGGGCGATGCGTGGCAGCGAGGGCAGGACGCACCGGCTGCCTCGCCTGGAGTGATGCTCGGCATGCCTTCCGTCGGCGCCAAGCCCTTCGAGCCGGCAGCCGGTGGCTGCCAGGTCGGATGACCGGCGTGCCGGGCGAGGCGGTCGCCGGTGCCGCAGGTCCCGCGGGTCCCGCGGGTCCCGCGGGTCATGGCGAGGGTCTCTCCGCGCTGCTGCCGCCAGGGGCCGAGCCGTTCGCGGCCGGGCGGGATGCGGACGTCTACGCGATCGACGATCAGTGGGTCCTGCGGCGCTACCGCAACCGGCATCCGGTCCGCGACGAGGCCGACTTCATGCGGCACGTGGCGAAGTACGGCTATCCGGTCCCGGACGTCCGCGAGGTCAGCGGTCCGGACATGGTCGTCCAGCGACTCGACGGCCCGACGCTGGGTGATGCCGCCATCGCCGGCGACCTCACCGCGGCCGAGATCGCCCTGATCCACGCCGACCTCCACCGCCGCCTCCAGGCCATCCCCGCACCCAGCGGTACGCCGGGACTGGTCGTCGTCCACGGCGATCTGCACCCGCTGAACGTGATCGCCACCTCGGACGGCCCGGTCGTCATCGACTGGCGCAACGCCGAGGAAGGCATTCCCGAGTTCGACGTGGCGTTGACCGCGATCATCTTCGCCCAGGTCGCGCTGGACCCGGCGTTCGAGGAGCTGACCGGCCTGCTGCGTGAGGCCCTCGGCATCTACCTCGCCAACTCCATCGACCCGACGGTGGGCCTGCCGGCCGCGCTCGAGTACCGCGGTGACAACCCGACGCTGACGGCCGCGGAGCTGGCGCTCCTGCCCGCACAGGAAGCGCTGATCCGCTCACACCTCTAAGCGTTGAGGAACTGGGACGGCTTCAGCGCGCGGGTGACGATCCGGAGTTCGCCGATGTTGCCGGCGAAGCCCTGGTCGATCGTGTTCGCGTAGTGCCCGGCGCCGACCAGCCAGGGCTTGCCCCCGGTCGCGAGTCCGTTGGACGGGGTCGCCGGGTTGCGCAGTAGCTCCGACGAGTCGACGTACACGATGCTGTGCCGGCCGTCGTTCACGATCGCCAGGTGGAACCAGCGGCCGGCGACCATCTCGTGGCCCCAGTTGGTGAACGTGTCGTTCTTGTCGAGCGGGTACACGGCCCACTGCAACTCGAGTCCACCGGAGAATCCGAGTTTGACCGTCGGCTCGTCCGGGTCGCTGCCGGTCTTGCCCGCGTCGCGTCCGGTGCCGAGCCGGGTGAGCAGTCCCTCCCAGGAATGGTCCTGCCCGTCGTCGGCCAGCTTCACGAACGCCTCGATCGTGTAGCCGCTGGTGAAGGTCAGCAGGTTGAGCGGTGCGTTGTCCGCCGTCTTCAGGTAGCCGCCGCGGGCCGGGTTCTTGCCGCCCGGGAACAGCCAGCTCGCGTGGCCAGGCTGGTCCGGGTGGAACTCGGCGCTCGCCGTCGGCGCATCACCGGCGAGCAGTACGCGGGTCAGGTGGTTGCCCTTGCCGGACTGGTCGGCGACCTGGTCGGCGGCCGGCCCGTCGAAACGCCAGTACGCCGCTGTGCCGGGGATGACCAGCTGCGACGCGGGCCGGGCCGGACGGACCGCGACCGGTGCGAACTTGGCGAACCGCTCCGCGAAGTCGATCGGGATGCTGAACCGGTTGGTCTCGTCGGTCAGTTCGATCTCGGCCTCGGCCAACTCGTTCCGCTTGGCCGGGTCCTGGTCCATGATCCACGGCGAGACGGTCTCCACGTCGATCGCGTTCCGGGCCAGATCGAAGTGGTAGAGCCGGACCATGCCCGATCCGCCGTAGAACCGGTCCTGGTAGTTGGTGATATGCAGGTGCACATCGTTGCCGGCGGCATTCTTCCGGGTCACCCGGCCGGGCGGCCAGTAGTGCCCGTTCAGGGTGAGGAAGATCTGGTCGCTGTCGTTCACCAGTTGCTCCCAGACGCGGTTGCCGTGGTCGCTGAAGTACGCGACCGGGTTGCCGTGGTCGGCGTTCACCAGCTCGTGGATGGTGAGGATCACCGGCAGCTTCGGGTGCTTGGCGATGACATCGCGCGCCCAGGCGAAGCTCGCGTCCGACGGCCGCCAGTCCATTGCCAGCAGCAACCACTGTTGCCCGGCGGCGCGGAACACGTGGTACGAGTTGTAGCCGTTCGGCGTCGATCCGCCGTACGTCGACATCCGGCGGAACCGCTGCGGCCCGAACGTGTGCAGGTAGGGCGAGTCGCCGCGGGTGTCGTCCTTGGACCCGTCGATGTCGTGGTTGCCGGCCGGCACGGAGTACGGGAAGCGAGCCCGGTCGAGGATCTTGAAGACGGGGTCGGCCTGCGCGAACTCCATCGCCAGCGCGTTCTGCACCACGTCACCGAGGTGGGCGATGAACACGATGTTCTCCGCCGACCGCTGCTCGATCAGCCACTCGAAGCTCGCGGTCAGCGGCGCCGGATCGCCCCGGTCCTCGTCGTACTGGTATTGCGTATCCGGTACGACGGCCAGCGTGAAGCGCGGGTGCTCGGCATCGATCCGCCCAGCCACCTTGTCCGCCGCCTTGCCCGCCGCCCCTGTGCCGGCCGCTGCGGCGTTTCTGGTGCCCAGCGCACCTGAGGCGATCACGGCACCCGCGCCGAGGGTCCCCAACAGCCGCCGCCGGCTCGTCCCGCCGGCCTGCTCACCGTCGTACAGCTCGTTCATCGCCCCACGCTCCCAAGCTCGCTGACACCGCAGCGAACATTAGAGCGCAGCTACACAAGGAACGGTGAACTCAGGCGAAACCCTGGGCGATCACCGCAGGAAGCCCACCACCGTCGGCCACCGCCGCGAGCACCCGTGCCTCGTGCGGCACCAGCGGCTCGGGCAACTTGTCCAGCGAATACCACTCCAGGCCGGCCGCCTTCTCCGGCTCCATCAACCGCGGCTCACCACTCCACTTCGACGTCGTGAAGAAGAAGTCCACCCGCTCGTCGATCGGATCCCCGTTCCCACCGGTCCGATGCATCGCCGTCACCGGCACCAGATCCGCCGGCTCGACGTCGATCCCCACTTCTTCCTTCAACTCCCGCACCGCCGCCGCAAGCACCGACTCCCCCCGCTCCACATGCCCCGCCGGCATCGCCCAGTACCCATCCATGTACCCGGTATTGGCCCGCAGCAACAACAACACCTCATCCCCCCGCCGAACCACCACATAAGCCGCCGGCACCACCACAAACCGATCCATACCCAGCACCCTAAACACCCCCACCGACGACCGGACCCGACCCGGCCGATGAGAGCGGATGAGCTAGTGCCTCGCCAAGCAACGTTGACGATGTAATCCCCTCACCCAACGCGGAGTACACCCCCAGCCCTCCTCCGCCTCGGTCTCTACCCAACTTTGAGAAGCCACCGCCCAGTTCCAGCACGGAATTGTGGTCGGTGGCTTCTCAAAGTTGGGTAGAGCACCGGCGACAGGCGTACACGCGGACTATCACGCTCAGGTGCACGTCCCCGGCCATCCAGCAGGTCCAATCCGGCCGCCCGGGCCCCGAGTGATGGATCAGGACCTGAACGCTCCTTGGCGAGGCACTAGCGGGCCTCGACCGTTCGGCTCATGACGGTGTGGTTCTTGCCCTTGGGGCGGAGGTAGGTGAAGCCGGCGTGTTCGAAGAGGGAGCGGGTGCCGTTGTAGAGGAAGGAGGCGGTGATCTTCTTGCCGGCGGTGTCCTGGGGGTACGCCTCGACGACGCCTCCGCCGGCCTCGGCGATCAGGTCGAGGGCTCCGTGGAGGGCGACGGCTGAGACGCCTTGACGGCGGTAGTTGCGGTCGGTGAAGAAGCAGGTGAGGCGATAGTCCGGCGGCTGGTCCATGCCCTTCTCGTACTCCTTGCGGTGGTTGATGTTCGGCAGTTCGACCGGTGCGCCGTACTCGAGCCACCCGACCGCGAGCTCCCCGTCGAACACGAGCGCCGCATGCGCGTGCCCTTCCATCACGAGGCGGTGTTTGAGGTCGCGGTTGTTCTCCGCGTCGAAGGTCTTCTCCTCATGCATGGTGTGGAAGTACGTGCACCAGCACCCGCCCCACACCCCGTTGTGCCGCTCCGCGAGCGCCGCGAACGCATCCCACGTCTCGGCCCCGAGCGCCCGGACCGTCAACTGCTCGACATCCACCGTCACCATGAGCCGAGCGTACGACGCTATCCGGACGATCCGCGTCCGGAAGTCAGATCAGATCCGCAGCACCCGGTACGCCGTACCTAGGCGCCACTGCAGACAGTCAAGGCAGTCTGGAAGTCGGCTACCGGATCAGTGGATGGCGAAGGGCCGCAAGCGCGAAGCTTGCGGCCCTTCGGGGGTAGATCAGGCGGACTGGTTCGGCTTGTCCGGGATGTCGTCGTTCTGGCCGTCCAGGTTGTCCAACCCTTCCTTGGCCTTGTCGACGCCCGTGTCGATCTTGTCGCCGTACTTGCCGCCCGTCTTCTCGTCGACGAAGTCACCGGCCTTGTCCAGACCTTCACCAACCTTGTCGCCGTGCTCGTTGACCAGATCGGTGGCCTTGTCCTTCAGGTCCTCGGCCTTGCCCTTGAACTTGTCGAAGATGCCCATCTCGGGGGCTCCCATTCCTGCGTAGTTGAGTGCTTACAGACAGCTAGCGGTGATCTTCGCACCTGCAACGCCGGAACTGTGGGATCTCCGCGAGCGCCATGCGGACGCGCGTCGAACGGGTGTCAGACAGCTGTCAGACAGTTGTCAGACAGTTGTCAGACGCCGTCGCCCGACGGTTCCGACTCTACGTCGCCGCCGCTGTCCTCGCCCTCGTCACCAGTGGATTCGACATCTCCACCGCTGAACTCGACGTCGCCGCCGCTCTTCTGCGCCTCGACATCCCCGCCGCTCTTCTTCGCCTCGACGTCGCCGCCGCTCTTCTTCGCCTCGACGTCGCCGCCGCTGCGCTTCGCGGCCGCCAGGTCGTCGGCTTCTTCCCCCAGACCGAGCGCGTCCTTGGCCGCGTCCGACTCTTCCTCGAACGGATTCGTCACGTAATTTCCTCCCGTAGAAATGTTTCCAGCTCCAGGCGTTCCTACCGAATAGTCAGGGTCATCCACAAGGCTGGTCCGTACCTCTTGGCGAACTCTTCAGAGGCCAACTGACAGACTGGAGCGATGCCTGCTCCACTCGTCGTCGCGGTCGTCGGTCCCACCGCGGCCGGGAAGTCCGATCTGGCCGTCGCGCTGTCCGAGCGCCTGGGCGGCGAGGTGGTGAACGCCGACGCCATGCAGGTGTACCGCGGCATGGACATCGGTACGGCGAAGATCAGCACGGCCGAGCGTCACGGCGTACCGCATCATCTGCTGGACATCCTCGACGTCACCGAGACCGCGACCGTGGCCGAGTTCCAGCAGTTGGCCCGGGAAGCCGTCGACGACTGCATCACCAGGACGAAGGTCCCGGTCCTGGCCGGCGGATCCGCGTTGTACGTCCGCGCGATCCTTGACGACTTCGTCTTCCCGGGCACCGACCCCGTCGTCCGCGCCCGGCTCGAGGCGGAACTCGCCGCCGACGGTTCCGGTGCCCTGCACAACAAACTCCGCGAGCTCGACCCGGCGGCCGCCGACCAGATCCTGCCGAGCAACGGCCGGCGGATCGTCCGCGCGCTCGAGGTCGTCGAGATCACCGGCGGCCCGTACGTCGCCACGCTGCCCGAGCACCGCTATGTGTACCCGGGGGCGATCCAGCTCGGTCTCGACGTACCGCGGCCCGAACTGGACGCGCGGATCGACCTGCGGGTGGACCGGATGTTCGACGCGGGTTTCGTCGCCGAGGTGCGAGGACTGTTGGACAAGGGTTTGATTGAGGGGAAGACGGCCAACCGCGCACTCGGGTACTCGCAGGTGATCGCGTTGCTGAACGGTGAGATCGACGAAACGCAGGCCCGGGAACGGACCGCCCAGGCCACGCGCCGGTTCGCGCGCCGGCAGGACTCGTGGTTCCGTAAGGACCAACGCATCAGTTGGCTGCAGTACAACGACCCCGACTTGGTGGAGAAGGCACTTCGAGTGATAGCCCAAGGCAACCGCAGGGGGATCGGCGGCGTAGTCGGGGTGGAATCGAATGCGAGGGGGTGACCGTGAGGCCGAGTTCCGTGAGTACCTGCTCGCGGACCGCACCAGGCTGATGAGAACGGCGTTGCTGCTCACCGCGGGTGATGTGCACACCGCCGAGGATCTGGTCCAGACCGCCTGCACCCGGGTGTACGTGCACTGGCACCGGATCAAGCACGAAGGCGCGGGCCCGTATGCGCACCGCATCCTGGTCAACGCCTTCCTGGACGAGCGCCGCCGGGCCGGCCGCCACCCGGAGGTGGTGACCGCGGAGACGCTCGAGCCGCGGCTGACCGACGTACCTGACCAGGCCGACACCCTCGCCATCCGGGACGCGTTGCTGGACCTCGCGCCACGGCAGCGGGCGGTGCTGGTACTGCGGTACTTCCAGGACCTGGATGTCGCCACCTGCGCACGGATCCTGGAGTGCACCGAGGGCACGGTGAAAAGCCAGACGGCGAAGGCGCTGAAGCGGTTGAAGGACCTGATGACGGAAGAGACGGGGAGTAGCTGAGGACCGGTGGACGAGGTCAAAAGGTTGTTGGAGGGTTTCGCGGATCAAGCCGCAGACGGGCTGCCGGACGCTGACATCGAGGCCGATGTCACCCGCGGCCGCCGCGCCCTGCGCCGGATCAAGCGCCGGCGTCGCGTCACCGGTGTGCTGTGCGTTGCCGCTGTGTCGGCCCTCGCCCTCGCGATCGGCAACCAGGTGAAGTGGTGGGGGAACACCACCGAGGTTGCTGGAGGCTCAGGTGAGTCGGAGACCAGCGCGGCCGCGTCCCCGACTCCCGCGACGGCGCCGGCGGCCGAACCGTCGAGCGGCGAGACGATGTCGATGTTCGGCGCCTCGGTCGTCGAGCTGGTCGCCAACAACCAGCCGTGGCGGACGATCAACTGCGGCCTGACGCCGAAGGGCTGGAGCGCGGAGGCGCCGATCGCGGCCGACCGTGTCGTGCTTTCCCAGCCGACGATGCGGACGGCGGACACCGCCGCCAAGGTCGTTCTGCAAGCAGCCCCGCAAGCACGCAGTCTCTCGGCGGTTCGCGTCACCGACGGCAACGGCAAGACCTTCCACATCGGCACCCTGGACGGCCGCCTGACCGGCCAGGTGAAGCTGTCCGACCAGTGGTTGCTGGTCGAGCTCCCGACCGGCACGGTCGAGTGGCCCGACGACGTACTGCGACGCTTCATGGACTCCTGCGCAGTGAACTAGCACTGTGGACTAGCACTGGCGCGAAGCCCGTCGGTGGGATAGCAAGGGGGTTGTCCCTGTCGCCGACGCCCCGCGGGAGTACTGGTGAAGAAGCTCGTCGCTTCGCTGTCTGCAGGTGCCCTTGTTCTGGCCGGTCTGAGTACGAGCGCCGCCGCGAACCCACCGAAACCACCCGTCAAGAACCCGACCGCGATCGGCTTCGGGGGAGCGGTGTCCTCGGTCGACGCGGACGCGACGGCCGCCGGTCTCGGCGTACTGCGGCGCGGCGGCAACGCGGTCGACGCAGCGGTCGCGACCGCTGCCGCGCTCGGCGTCACCGAGCCGTACTCCGCAGGCATCGGCGGTGGCGGGTACTTCGTCTACTACAACGCCAAGAGCCGCAAGGTCTCCACGATCGACGGCCGCGAGACCGCGCCGGCGACGATGCCGTCGGACGCGTTCATCGACCCGGCGACCGGCAAGCCGTACAACTTCACCCCCGAGCTCGTCACGTCCGGTGTGTCCGTGGGTATCCCGGGCACGCTGGCGACCTGGGACTCGGCCCTGCGCCAATGGGGTTCGCTGTCGCTGGGCAAGGCGCTCACTCCGGCTGCCGACCTGGCCGACCGCGGCTTCGTGGTGGACACGACGTTCAACCTCCAGACGCAGGAGAACAAGGCGCGGTTCTCGGCGATCGTGCCGACCGCGAAGCTGTTCCTGCCTGGTGGTGACGCGCCGAAGGTCGGCTCGGTGTTCAAGAACCCGGAGCTCGCGGACACCTACCGGATGCTCGGCAAGAAGGGCCTCTCGACCTTCTACGGCGGCGCTCTCGGTGCGGAGATGACCGCGGTGGTGAAGAACCCGCCGAAGACCGCGACCACCACGCTGCCGGTGATGCCTGGGTACATGACCACCGGCGACCTCGCGAAGTACAAGCCGTTGGACCGTGTCCCGACAAAGGTCCGGTACGACGGTCTGGACGTCTACGGAATGGCCCCGTCCTCGTCCGGTGGCACCACCGTCGGCGAGGCGCTCAACATCCTCCAGCCGCAGCACCTCAAGCAGCTGAGCACGCCGGACTACCTGCACAACTACCTTGAAGCGTCGGCGCTGGCGTTCGCGGACAGGGCGGCGTACGTCGGTGATCCGGCCTTCGTGAACGTGCCGACCAAGGAGCTGACCTCGGCCGGGTTCGGCGCCGAGCGGTCGTGCCAGATCGATCCGAACCACGCGGCGACCAAGCCGGTGCCGGCCGGATCGCCGGACGGCAAGTATCAGCGCTGCGCGAAGGGTGCCGCGACGACGCAGCGGCCGGACACCGAGGGTCTGTCGACCACGCACCTGGTCACGGCGGACAAGTGGGGCAACGTCGTCTCGTACACGTTGACCATCGAGCAGACCGGCGGCAGCGGCATCACCGTCCCCGGTCGCGGCTTCATCCTGAACAACGAGCTCACCGACTTCTCCGCGGTCTACGACCCCGCCGACCCCAACCGGATCCAGCCGGGCAAGCGGCCACGCTCGTCGATCTCGCCGACGATCGTGCTGCGTGGCGGCAAGCCGTTCATCGCCCTCGGATCGCCGGGCGGCTCGACCATCATCACCACCGTCCTGCAGACGCTGACGAACCGCCTCGACCGCGGCATGACCCTGCCCGCGGCGATCGCCGCACCGCGAGCGTCCCAGCGCAACACCGTGACCGTAACGGCCGAGCAGTCCTTCATCGACAAATACGGCGCCGCGCTCGCGCCGTACGGCCACACCTTCACACCGGCCGGCGCCCCCGGCTCCTCAGCCGCCGAGATCGGCGCCCTCGAGGGCCTGGAATTCCTGCCTGGCGGCGCAATCCTCGCCGCCGCGGAGCCGAGCCGACGCGGTGGGGGAGCAGCCGGAGTCGTCTGGCCTAGATAGTCGTGATGATCGCGGCGACCAGGGCGACCCGTTCGGCCAGGGTCGCCGCGATCACCTGCTCGTGGACGGCGTGGGCGCCTTTGCCTACCGGGCCTAGGCCGTCCAGGGTCGGGATGCCGAGCCAGCCGGTCAGGTTGGTGTCGGCCGCGCCGGATGCGGCCGCACCGCCGACCTCCTGGCCGACGGATCGCCCGGCCGCCGCCACCTTTGCCAGCAGCTCGTCGGTTGCCGGCGACGGCTGCCACGCCGGGCGGTTCGACATCACCCGCACTTGCAACTCAGCGGCTCGAACCGGTTGCAGGGCTTCGACAGCTGCCAGCACTGCCTTCTCGGTCGACGGATCGACAAAGCGGAACCCGATGTCAGCCGCCGCGGATCCCGGTACGACGTTCGTCCGCCCACCGCCCGTGATCGTGCCGACGTTGCACAGCACTTCGTCGTACTCCGCGACGATCCGCCGAACCGCGATCAGCTGGTCGACGAGCTCGTCGATCGCGGAGATCCCGCTGTCCGGGTCGAGCGCGGCGTGCGCCTCGCGGCCGGTGACCTCGATGCGGACCCGCGTGCTGCCCCAGCGCGACGTCTTGAGGTCGCCGTTCGGATGCGGCGGCTCCAGTCCGAAAGCGGCGTACACGCCTTCCGCCTCGGCAGTCACCAACGAGCGTGCCGAGGGCGAACCGACTTCCTCGTCGGCGACCACGACGACCCGCACCGGCCGGTGGTCCTGGTCGGCGACCTGCTCCAACGCGGTCTCCAGGACGACGAGTCCGCCCTTCATGTCGAAGACGCCCGGGCCGTGGATGACGCCGTCCTCCTCGCGCCACGGCATCGCGTCCGCGAGCTGCCCGATCGGCCAGACGGTGTCGTGGTGCCCGAGGAAGAGCAGCGGCGCCTCCGCGGCCCGCGGCCCGCGACCGGGGAAGTCGGCCACCAGGTGATCGCCCGTCGGCATCGGCACCCGGCGAACGGTCGCGCCGAGCGCGCCGTACCGCTCGGCCAGCCGGTCGGCGAAGGCGTTCAGCGCCGCCGCGTCTCCGGTCGGTGTCTCCGTGCGGACGTACTCCTGGAGTCGCTCGATGATCATGGATAGTCAACGTATCATCATCTGATCACCGATTGACTCCCTTGAGATCAATGGGATCTACTCAAGATATGAATCGTATCTCCGAGGTGAGCTTCCGTGCTGTCTCGCTCACCACGGCGTCGAGGTTCGCCGAGGCCTCGGAGCTGTACCGCGCGGTCTTCGGCTACCTCGACCCGGCGTACGGGCTGAATCCGCGGCTGCTCGGTGCGCTGGCGAGCAACGGCGGATCGGTGGTCGGCATCCTCGACGAGAGCGACAAGCTGGTCGCCTTCGCGTACGGCTTCGCCGGCACCGACCGGCGTGGCTTCTACCACTACTCGCAGTCGGCCGTGGTCGCCGCCGACCAGCAGGGGCACGGCCTCGGCCGGATGCTCAAGCACGCCCAGCGAGAAGTTGCCCTGAGCCACGGTATGTCGCGGATGCGCTGGACGTACGATCCGGCGCAGGTTCGCAACGCGCACTTCAACCTCGACGTCCTCGGCGCGCGCGGCCGCTGGTTCGCCCCGGACATGTACGGTCCGGGCACCAACCGGGTGATCGTCGAGTGGGACCTGACCCGCGAGCGGCCGCCCGCCGTCGACGAGGCCGCGCTGACCGAGCTGGTCCTGCCGAGCGACCCGGCCGAGCTCCGCAAGTCCTTCGAGACCTTGCTCGGCAAGGGACTGGTCGCCGTTTCCTGCCGCCGCCTTCCGGATGGCAACGGCGCCTACTACTTCGGGCCGGCCGATGCCTGACGACCCGCGCAACCGCGAGCTCGCCAGCCCCCACGAGCGGTACGACGCCCGCCTGCAACGCCGGTCCTCGACGCTGCTGCAGCGCCGCGTGGTCGAGCAGGAGCGCGCGTCGATCGACGAGGCTCTGGACCAGATCCTGACCGACGAATCCATCGCCCAGGCGGCGGCCCGGATCGTCGCGGCCCGCCGGCGCTTCATCGTCGGCTCGGCGAAATCGTTCTCATATGCGTCCTTGCTGGCCTTCGATCTCGGCGCCGGCCTGTCGCAGGTGACGTTGATCGACGGCACGGTCGTCCGCGGCGTCGACGTACTGTCCGACGTCCGGTCGAACGACCTGATGGTCGCGTTCTCCTTCCGCCGGTACCGGCGCGACACCGTCGAGATCGCGCGGCGCTTCGTGGAGGCGGGTGGGGAGCTGGTCGCGGTCACGGACTTCGAGGACGCGCCGCTGGCCAAGATCGCCGACCAGAGCATCTACGTCGCGACCGGGAGTGCGTCGTACGTCGACTCTCCGACCGTCGTCGCCTCCGTGCTGCACGTGCTCGCGACGCTGACCACGGCGAGCGCGAAGGGCGCGCGGCGGCGGCTGCTCGAGCGGGACCGCCTGAACACGGAGCTGGGGCTGTATGTCAACTGAACTGAAGATCGTCGCCGCCCGGCTGCATCGGGTGCGACTGCCGTTGGTGCACGAGTTCCAGACCAGCTCACACCGTAAGGCGTTCCTCGACCACATCCTGGTCGAACTGGAGGACGCGTCCGGCGCGGTCGGCTGGGGTGAGATCGCCTCCTCATCCGATCCGTACTACGCGCCGGAGACCGTCGAGTCCTGCTGGCACATCGCCTCGCACTACCTGCTGCCCGCCGTCCTGAATCACTCCTGGACACACCCGGCGCAGCTTGCAAGCCGCTGGTCGAAGGTCCGCGGCAACTTCTTCGCCAAGGCAGGCGTGGACACCGCCGCCTGGGTGCTGTACGCAGAGGCCAACTCCATGCCGTTGGCAACAGTCCTGGGCGGAGAGCGCACAGAGGTCGTCGCGGGTGTCTCGCTCGGCATCGAACCGACGATCGACGACCTCCTCACCCAGGTCGCCGCGCAGGTGACCGCCGGCTACCCGAGGGTGAAGCTGAAGATCGCCCCCGGCTGGGACATCGAACCGGTCCGGGCGGTGCGGACGGCATACCCGGATCTCGATCTCCATGTCGATGCCAACGGCATCTACACCGCCGGAGACCTGAAACTCTTGCAGGAGCTGGACGAGTTCGGCCTGACGATGATCGAGCAGCCGTTCGCGCCACGCGACCTGCTCACGCACGCCGAGCTGCAACGCACGATCGAGACACCGGTGTGCCTGGACGAGAGCATCGAGACCGTCGACGACCTGGAGACGGCGCTGGCGCTACAAGCGCTGCAGGTCCTCAACATCAAGGTGTCCCGGATGGGCGGCCTGACCCCAGCGCGTGAAGCGCACGACCGGGCGCGGGACGCAGGCATCCCGGTCTGGTGCGGCGGCATGCACGAGTTCGGCATCGGCCGGCTCGCGAACGTCGCACTCTCCAGCCTCGCCGGGTTCACCCTCCCATCGGACGTGTCCGCCTCGGAGAAGTACTACGCCCGGGACGTCGTCGAACCCGCCGTCGTCGCGGCCGACGGCGTCGTACAGGTGCCCGAGGCAACCGGTCTCGGCCATGCCGTGGACCGGGCGCTGATCGAGGCCAACACTGTCGCCGAGCTGTCCCTCGGGCCAGAACAGGAGTGACTCCATGCGCGTGGCAGTGACCGGCGGCCTGATCGCCGACGGGACCGGCGCCGAACCGATGCCCGGGACCGTGCTGGTCGAGGGCGATCGCATCACCGCGGTGCTGTCACCCGGTGCGACGCCGTCCGGGGCAGAGGTCATCGATGCCACAGGCAACATTGTGGCACCGGGGTTCATCGATCTTCACTCACATGCGGATTTCAGTCTGGGCTCAAGTCCGGCCGCCGAGTCCCAGCTGGCCCAGGGTGTCACCACGCTGGTCGCGGGCAACTGCGGCTGGTCGCCGTTCCCGGTCACCGACCTGGAGACGTTGCGTGCGGGTACGGCGTTCCTCGGGTCGAAGCACGACTGGTCCTGGGACGATCTCGGCGGGTTCGCTGCAACGTTGGAACCCGCCGTGAACCTGGCCCTCCAGGTGGGGCATTGCACGTTGCGGATCGCGGTGATGGGCAACGCTCGCAGGGCGCCGTCACCGGACGAGCTCAGGCAGATGCAAGACCTGCTCCGAGCGGCTGCCGACCAAGGCGCGGTCGGGTTCTCCACCGGGCTGATCTACGCACCGGGCGCCTACGCGTCGCCGGAGGAGGTGGCTGCGCTCGTCGCCACCGCCGCCGAGTGCGACCTGCTCTACTCGACCCACATCCGCAACGAGGGCGCCGGCCTGCTCGCGGCCCTCGACGAAGCGATCTCCGCCGCACGCCGTGGTGGAGCACGCCTCGAGGTGTCCCATCTCAAGGCAGTCGGCAAGGCCAACCACGGTCTTGTCGACGCTGCGCTCGAACGTCTCGAACAGGCCGATGACGTCGGCTGGGACGCCTACCCGTACACCGCGACCAGCACCACGCTCACCACCCGCCTGCCCACCTGGGCCCTGGCCGACGGCACGCTGCTCGATCGGCTCGCGGATCCGGCCGAACGCGAGCGGATCGCCGACGCCCTGCGCTCCGACAAACTCTTGTCGCCGGACTCGGTCGTCATCGCCTCACTGCCACCCGGTCGCTACGAGGAAAGCCGCGGCCTCAGCCTGACCGAGATCGCCCGGCGCGACGACGTGGACGCCGCCGAGATCGTGCTCCGCATCCTCGAGTCCCACCAGGCCGCGGTCAGCGTGGTCAACCACGCGATGAGCGAGGACGACGTCGTCACCGTCCTCGAACACCCTCGTACGGCGGTCGCCAGCGACGGCTGGATCATGGACGCGACCGGCCCCGGCCACCCACATCCGCGCAACTTCGGCACGTTCCCACGCGTGCTCGGCCACTACGCCCGCGATCTGGGCATCTTCACGCTGGCCGAGGCCATCCGCCGAATGACCTCCCTACCCGCGGCTCGCCTCGGATTCTCCGACCGCGGCGTGATCGAACCCGGCGCGATCGCGGACCTCGTCGTCCTCGACCAGGACACGATCGCCGACAAGTCGACGTACGACGCACCGTGGCAACTGTCCGTCGGCGTCGACCACGTCCTGGTCGCCGGTCAGCTCGCCCTGGCCAACGGAAAACCCACGGGTCTCCGTCCGGGCCGCGTCCTCACTTGAACCGTTTGGGTTCCTGCGGCAACGGCGCAGGGACCCCACCGGCCTTATTCGTCCCGGTCTCAAGCCATCCGTCGTGCTCGGCCACCACGCGCTCTACCTCGTCGCCGGCGGTCAGCACGACGACCCACGGGTGGTCCTCGTCGTCGTCCTCACCGTGAAAGCGCCCCCGCCGCACCTCGCCGCCGAGTTGCTCGGCGACGGCCTCCGCGTCGTCCTGCTCCCAGAAGTAGGCGGTCAGCACCGTACGATCTCCTTCATGAGCACGTTTCCCTGGTTGAAGGGTCACGGTACGGAGAACGATTTCGTGATCCTGCCCGATCCCGACGGTTCACTGCACGGTGAGCTGGACACGGAGCTGGTCCGGTTCCTGTGCGATCGGCACGCCGGGCTGGGCGCCGACGGCGTACTGCGGGTGATCCAGGGCGACAAGCAGTCGTACGTCGAGGACGGTGGCGACTGGTTCATGGACTACCGGAATGCGGACGGTTCGATCGCGGAGATGTGCGGGAACGGCATCCGTGTCTTCGTGAAGTACCTGGCGGACGCGGGGCTGATCGACGACAAGCCCGTCCAGATCGGCACTCGGGCCGGCATCAAGGCAGTCACCCAGAACGACGACGGCACGCTGACCGTCGACATGGGCGAGCCGGCCCTCCCCGGTCCCGGCGGGATCGTGGTCGAGGCCAACGGTCACCAGTGGCCCGCCGTCCATGTCGACATGGGCAATCCGCACGCGGTCGCGTTCGTCGACAACCTGGACGAGCCGGGCAACCTGTGCGACCAGCCGAGCTGGTCGCCCACCTCGGCCTTCCCGCACGGGGTGAACGTGGAGTTCGTCGTACGGCGGGATGCGCACGATGTGCAGATGCGGGTGCACGAGCGTGGTGCGGGGGAGACGCGGTCCTGCGGGACCGGCACGTGCGCGGTGACCGTGGCCGCGGCGCGCCAGGCCCGCGACGAGCTCCCGGTCACGTACCGGGTCGGCGTACCGGGTGGTGAAGTGAGCGTGACGTGGCGTACGGACAACCATCTGGAGCTGACCGGACCGGCCGTTCTGCACGCTCGCGGGGACTTCGATCGCGCCTGGCTTCCCGCCTGAGGGGAATCTCGGTACTGCATGGGGCGTTGACGTGGGTAAACGGGTCGCCTCTACTGGAGGCCCGTGCCACCATGGAAGGTATATGACGACCCAATCACATGCATACGACGAGACCACCGACGTCGAAACCGACCTCCTCGAGGGCGATGACTCCGGCGCTTCGTTGTCGGGTCACGATGAGTATGAACACGAACTGAGCACCGAGGGCCTCGAGCTGGAGGAGCGCCAAGCGCTTCGCCGCGTGGTCGGGATGTCCACCGAGCTGACCGACATCAGCGAGGTCGAGTACCGCAAGCTGCTGCTCGAGCGGGTGCTGCTGGTCGGCGTCTGGACCGAAGGCAGCGCCGAGGACGCGGAGAACTCGCTGGCCGAGCTCAAGCTGCTCGCCGAGACCGCCGGTTCCGAGGTTCTGGACGGCGTGATCCAGCGGCGGAAGAAGCCCGACGCGGCGACCTTCATCGGTTCCGGCAAGGTGGTCGACCTGCGCAACCTGGTCGCGTCGCTCGGCGCGGACACGGTGATCGCCGACGGCGAGCTCGCTCCCGCGCAACTGCGCAACCTGGAGGACAAGCTCAAGGTCAAAGTGGTCGACCGGACCGCGCTGATCCTGGACATCTTCGCCCAGCACGCGAAGAGCAAGGAAGGTAAGGCCCAGGTCGAGCTGGCGCAGCTGCAGTACATGAAGCAGCGCCTGCGTGGTTGGGGTGGAAACCTGTCCCGCCAGGCCGGTGGACGCGTCGGTGCGGCCGGTGGCGGTATCGGTGGCCGTGGTCCCGGTGAGACCAAGATCGAGACCGACCGGCGCCGGATCAACACCAAGATCGCCAAGCTCCGCCGTGAGCTGAAGAGCCTGAAGGGCAAGCGTTCGACCCTCCGCCAGGAGCGTCGCCGCAACCTGGTGCCTTCGGTCGCGATCGCGGGGTACACCAACGCCGGCAAGTCGTCGCTGCTGAACAAGATCACCGGCGCCGGCGTGCTGGTCGAGGACGCGTTGTTCGCGACCCTGGACCCGACCACCCGGCGTACGACGGCCGCGGACGGGCGCGTGTACACGCTGACCGACACCGTCGGGTTCGTCCGGCACCTGCCGCACGACATCGTCGAGGCGTTCCGCTCGACGCTGGAGGAGGTCGCGGACGCGGACCTGCTGCTGCACGTCGTCGACGGTTCGCACCCCGACCCGCTGGCGCAGATCCACGCGGTGCGCGAAGTACTGGCCGAGATCAACGCGACCGACGTGCCCGAGATCATCGTCATCAACAAGGCCGACCTGGCCGATCCGATGACGCTGGCGCCGATCCTGCACCGCGAGCCGCACGCCATCGTGGTGTCGGCCCGCACCGGCGAGGGCATGGACAAGCTCCGCGAGCTGATCGAAGGCGGGCTGCCGCAGCCGCACGTCGCCCTCGACGTCCTGCTGCCGTACGACCGCGGCGACCTGGTGTCCCGGATCCACTCCGAAGGCTCGGTCGAGCAGCTCGAACACACCGCCGAGGGCACCCGCGTAACAGCCCGGGTCCACCCGGCCCTCGCCGGCGACCTGACGCCGTACGCAGTGGCCTGATCCACACAGGAACAGCCCCCGGAGAATCCTCCGGGGGCTGTTCTGCGTCGTGCTACTTGCGCTTGGAGACCTGCACCTTCATCGAGGTGCCGGTCTTCGAGACGACCTTGATGTTGACCCCGTTGTTCGGGACCTTGACGCTGCTCGTCGGCTGGTCCGCGGTCCAGTACGACTTGCTGTCGTTGAAGGTCTGGACGGCGTTCTGGCCGCGGATGTAGCTGGCCTGCCCGTTGACGTGCAGGCTGAACGAGTCCGCCTTCTCCAGGCCGAACGGCGCATCGTACGCCGCGACCCGCGGACGCCAGATCTGGCCGTCGAGCCGGTTGATCGGCGTCGGGTGCGAGTCGATCGGCAGGATCAGGCCCTCACCCGGGTGCTCGTTGGTGTTGTTGTCCTCCTGCGAGGTGTCCCAGTACCAGATCAGCAGACCGTCCTGGTACGGGAAGTGCTCGACCTTGTCGGCCAGCGTGCTCGCCCACCCGAAGTTGTACGGGCCGGTCTGCAGGTTCTTGTCGTAGTCGACGTAGTTGATGTTCGACGCCAGGTAGTAGTTGTCGTGCTGGCTCGTGTACGACGCGCCGACCGCACTGAACCCGTTCAGCGTCCACCCGTCCGGCGAGGTCTCCGCACCGGAGCTGACAACCGTGGTGGAGCCCGAGTTCACCTTGATGTCGTCGGCGAAGAAGCCGATCCCGCCGGCCGCCGGGTCGGTGGCGTAGCGGAACTGCAGCGTGATCGTCTTACCGGCGTACGCCGACAGGTCGAACGTGGCAGGCACCCAGCCAGGGCTCTTGCCGTCGATGCCGTTGCCCTCGGCGGCGTTCGTGATGCTGCCGGGGATCGTCTTGAAGCCGGATCCGTCGTTCACGTCGACGTAGGCGTAGTCACACGCCGTCGTACCGCAGTCCTCGATGTCCCAGTTGGCCTGGAAGGTGAGGCCGGCGGGCTGACCGGCCGGCAGCGCGACCTGCCGGCTCATCGTGTGCGTGAAGTTGTTGCCCTGACCGCTCCACCAGTCCTTGGTCCCGGCGGGCGGCTGGACGAGCTGGTGCTCCACCTGTTTCTTCGGCAGCGTCACCACCAGGCCCTGGGCCTTCTTCGAGTTGTACTCGTGGGGGCCGAGGTCGACGGTCCGGTTCTGGCCGGCGGTCACGATCTCGTAGTCGAGCCAGCCGAGCTGCAGCTTGTCCCAGGCGTTGAAGTCGGCCGCCTGCTCGCCGATACCACCGTCGCTGGGCTTGCTGACGCGACTCTGGGACATGATCGTCCACCAGTTCACGCCGTTCTCGACGGCCGCACCGGAGGTGTCGTACTCGTCCGGCAGACCGAGGTCGTGGCCGTACTCGTGCGCGAAGACGCTGATGCCGCCGTTCTCCGGCTGGATCGTGTAGTCACCGACGTAGAGGCCGGTGTCGCCGATCTGCGCGCCGCCGTTCGGGTTGGTGGCCGGGCCGCCGGGGAAGCCGGCGAACCAGCGGTGCGACCAGATCGCGTCCTCGCCCTGCCACGGGTCGCCGTCGGCCTGGTCGCCGCCGGCGTGCACGATCTGGAAGTGGTCGATGTAACCGTCGGGCTCGTTGAAGTTGCCGTCACCGTCGTAGTCGTAGCGGTCCCACTGGTCGAACGACTTCAGGTCCGCGGTGATCGCGGCCTTGGTCCGGCCCTTCGCTTCCTGGTCGGCGACCCACTGGTTGACCGCGTCCTGGATCAGGCTCCAGGTGTTGTTGCAGACGTTGCCGGCGCACGGGTAGCCGTTCGAGCGGCCGTACCGAGCCTCGTTGTACTTGACCTTCACCCAGTCAGTGACCTCGCCGGACACCGAGTACCGGCCGGACGACTGCTTCTCGTAGTACTTCTTCACCGAGTTGCCGTTGCCGAAGTACAGGTCCTGGAAGTGCTTCTGGCTGTAGTCGGCCTGCCAGACGGTCGAGTTGTCGACCGAACGGTCCGGTGCCGGGATCGCGTTGTGCAGCGGTCCCTCGAAGGTCGCCGGGCCAGGGACCGCCGGCGCGGTGTCCTGGTCGGGGTAGTTCGGGTGCCGCTCGTTGCCGAACTCGGCGAGTACGACGAAGATCCGGTCGGTCTTCTCGCGGCTCAGCTCGACGTACTGGTCGACCTTGCCCTTCGCGTTCTTGGTGCCCTTGGCGCCGGCGGCCTTGGTGCCGACCTTGACGACCGTGCTGCCGTTGCGCTGCTCGGGCGTGGCCTGTCCGTTGATGACCTGGGTCAGGGCTTCCTGCCGCAGCTCGCGGCGCTTGTCCTCCAGCGGGCTGGACAGCTCGTCCGGTGCCGGCGCGGCCTCGCTGGCGATCGGCGCCGACCCTTGTTTGGGCGGTGTGGCGGCGTTGGTTGCCGAGGCTGCGGCCATGCCGAGCCCGGTCGTCGCCGCCAGAGCCAGGCTGAACAGCCCGGCGGGTAGCTTGCGCACGATTCCCCTCCGTGTCTGATAACGCAGTGTGATCGAAGCTCCCCCGAGCGTGTTTGCGCGAGGGTACGGGGAAAATCCGCTCAGCTGAAGGTGAAACTGAGGAAAACCTGTGAAGGTGCGGGGAATCCTGCGCACTGAGTAATAGGGCTCACGCCCGGCAGCCCGGGTCCTTGGCAGACTGTCCCGCGTGGAGCGCGAGACGGTCGACCTGCTGCAGCCGCTGTGGCGTGCGCTGGTGGTCTTCCGCGTGATCACCTGGGCGTTCGCCTGTTTCGGCGTGTGGACCCGCTGGGACGGCATCGCCCGGCCGTCCGGCGCGGTGCTCCAGATGGTCGTGATGGGGATCTGGACGCTGATCTCGTCGCTGGGCTACAGCCGTCGCTGGGGGCGCCGCAACACCCGGCTCGCGTTCGCGGACCTGGCCGTCACGGTCGGCTGCATGTACGCGACCTTGTGGGCGCAGCCCCTGATCGACATCCGCGGCGGAGCGTCGGTGCTGACCTCGGTCTGGGCCGCCGGACCGGTCCTCGCGCTGGCGATCTCCCGCGGCCGCGACGGCGGCCTGCTCGGCGCGGCCACGATCAGCCTGGCGCTGTTGTCCCTGCGCGGCGTCGAGAACGCCTCGAAGATCCTCAGCAACGTCGAGCTGCTCCTGGTTGCCGGTCTGGTCGTCGGGTACGCCGCCTCGACGATGCGGCGGGCGGGCGCCCGGCTCCGGTCGGCGATCGCTGCGGAGAGTGCGACCGCCGAGCGGCTGCGGCTCAGTCGCTCGATCCACGACGGCGTACTGCAGGTGCTCGCGCAGGTCCAGCGCCGCGGTACGGCGATCGGCGGCGACGCGCTCGAGCTCGCCCAGCTCGCCGCCGAACAGGAAGTTGCCCTCCGCACCTTGATGTCGACGCGCCCGGCCGTGGCCGAGGGCGGCAAGGCGGACCTGTGCGGGCTGTTGTTGCCATTAGCCACGACCCGGGTCGACGTCGTCGTACCGGCCGCGCAGGTCCTGCTGCCCGCCGCCACAGCTGTTGAACTGGTTGCCGCGGTCAAGGAGGCCTTGAGCAACGTCACCAAGCACGCCGGCCCGGACGCCCGCTGCTGGGTGGCGATCGAGGACCTCGGCGACAATGTCGTGGTCTCGATCCGCGACGATGGAGTCGGTACGACGCCCGCCCGGCTCGAGCAGGCCCGCGTCGACGGCCACCTGGGCGTCAGCCAGTCGATCCGCGGCCGGATCGCCGACCTGGGCGGCACCGTCGCCGTACGGACCGCACCAGGCGAAGGAACCGAGTGGGAGCTGAAGGTCACCGCATGACCCGAGTCATGATCGTCGACGACCATCCGATGTGGCGCGAGGGAGTGGCGCGCGACCTCGGCAGCCGCGGGTACGACGTGTGCGCGACCGCCTCGGACGTCGCGAGCGCGGTGAAGATCGCGCTGGCGACCCGCCCGGACGTGGTCGTGATGGACCTGCAGCTCGGATCCGGATCCGGCGTGGACGCGACCCGCGAGATCACCACGGCGCTGCCCGACACGCGAGTCCTCGTGCTGTCGGCGAGCGCCGAGCAGGACGACGTACTCGCAGCGGTGAAGAACGGCGCGTCCGGGTATCTGGTGAAGTCCGCGTCGCTGGACGAGTTCGACGAAGCGGTACGCCGTACTGCCGAAGGCGACGCGATCTTCAGCGCCGGCCTGGCCGGACTGCTGCTGGGGGAGTACCGCCGCCTCGAGGCCGTCGGGCCGGACGTGCCCCAACTGACCGACCGAGAGACCGAGGTACTACGACTGGTAGCCCGCGGCCTCACCGCGAAACAGATCGCCACCCGCCTGGTCCTCTCCCACCGCACCGTCGAGAACCACGTCCAGAACACCCTCCGCAAACTCCAACTCCACAACCGAGCCGAACTCGTCCGCTACGCCATAGAACACGGCCTGGACAGCTAGCCCACGCGTACTCCGCGGCTGGTACTCGCGACCCAGTCGCTTGTGGGATTGTGCACTCGCGGCTTGAATGGGTTCGTACACTGTGCGTCCACGCTTGGCGTGGGTGCTCTCTGTCACGACATCCGCACTGCGGGTGCCCAGCCCCGGAGGCTTCGGTGAACCGGTCGTCCCTCATCCGTGTACTGCTCGCGTTCCTGGTTCTCGCGGCGTCGACGTACGTCACGCTGACCGCGAAACCACAGCTCGGTCTCGACCTGCGCGGCGGGACGCAGATCGTGCTCGAGGCGAAGGATTCTCCGACGGTCAAGGCGACCAAGGAGACGACCGACAAAGCCACCCAGGTCCTGCACCGGCGGATCGACGCGCTGGGCGTCAGCGAGCCCAACGTGACCCGCCAGGGCGAGAACCGGATCATCGTCGAGCTGCCCGGTGTGCAGGACCCGCGCGAGGCCGCGAAGGTGATCGGCAAGACCGCGCAGCTGACCTTCCACGAGGTGCTCGACCAGGTCGCCACCAAGCCGGCCAAACCGGCGGCAGGCGAGCTGTATCTGCCCAGCGAGAGCGGCCAGGGTTTCCTCCGGCTCGCCAAGCCCGCGATGACCGGTGAGCTGGTCAGCGGCGCGGAGGGCCGGCTCGACCCGCAGCAGGTCGCGCAGGGCTGGTTCGTCGAGATGAACTTCAAGGGCGACGGCGGCAAGATCTGGTCGTCCATCACCGGCAAGGCCGCCTGCAACCCGGTGAACACCGCGCCCCGGCTGATCGCGATCGTGCTGGACAACGAGGTGATCAGCGCCCCGCAGGTCGACCCGAACGGCGGCAACCAGCTCTGCAACATCGGCATCACCGGCGGTACGACGACGATCTCCGGCGCGTTCACCGAGGAGGACGCGAAGGACCTGGCGGCGCTGATCTCCGGTGGCGCGCTGCCCGTGCCGGTCCAGGTGATCGACCAGCGGACGGTCGGCCCGTCGCTCGGCCAGGACGCGATCCAGGCCAGCGCCCTCGCCGCGATGATCGGTCTCGCGCTGACCGCCCTGTTCATCATCGTGGTCTACCGCCTCGTCGGCCTGATGGCGGTCCTCGGTCTCCTCGGGTACGCCGCGATGTCGTACGCCGCCTTGACCGCGCTCGGAGCGACCCTGACCTTGCCCGGCCTGGCCGGCTTCGTGCTGGCGATCGGGATGGCGGTCGACGCGAACGTTCTGGTCTTCGAACGCGCCCGCGAGGACTACATCGCCGGTCGCACAGACGGCCTTCGTCGATCGCTCCGAAGCGGCTTCCAGAACGCGCTGTCCGCGATCGCCGACTCCAACATCACCACTCTCCTCGCTGCCGGTCTGCTGTTCTTCCTGGCTGCCGGTCCGGTCCGCGGCTTCGGCGTCACGCTGTCGATCGGTGTGCTCGCCTCGATGCTGTCCGCGCTCGTCGTGACCAGGGTCTTCGCGGAGTTCGCGGTGTCGCGTGGCTTCATCCTGCGTCGCCCCGCCCTCAGCGGCATCGCCGGCCACGGCCGGGTCCGCACCTGGCTGGAGGCGCGGCAGCCGGCGTTGATGAAGCACAGCCGCCGCTGGCTGGTGATCACGGCCGTCGCGATCATCGTGAGCGTGGCCGGCGTCGCCGTACGCGGTCTGAATCTCGGCATCGAGTTCACCGGCGGCCGGCTGATCGAGGTCAGCACGACGCAGCCGGTCACGCCCGATCAAGCACGGGCCGCCGTGGGCGAAGCGGGGTACCCGACCGCGGTCGTGCAGGCCTCCGGGACCGACGACATCACCGTGCGGACCGGGACGATCAGCGACGACGAAGCCGAGAAGATCAAGGAATCGATCTCGCGGATCGGCAGCGGCGCCGAGGTGATCCGCAACGAGAGCATCGGCCCGTCGCTCGGTGAGGAACTGCGGAACAAGGGCCTGATCGCGCTCGGCATCGCATTGCTCGCACAGCTGGCGTACCTGGCCGCCCGCTTCCGCTGGACCTTCGGCGCCGGCGCGGTGCTGGCGCTCGTGCAGAACGTCGCGGTCGTGGTCGGCGTCTTCGCCTGGACCGGGAAGCCGATCGACGGCATCTTCCTGGCCGCGATCCTGACGATCATCGGCTACACGGTGAACGACTCTGTCGTGGTCTTCGACCGCATCCGCGAGACCCGCAACGCTCGTGCCACCGACAACCTCGGCAAGGTCATCGACACCGCGATCGTCAACGTTCTCCCGCGGACCATCAACACCGGCATCTCGACCCTGTTCATCCTCAGCGCACTGCTGTTCCTGGGCGGCGATTCGCTGGCCGACTTCGCCCTCGCGCTGCTGCTCGGCATCCTCGTCGGCACCTACTCGTCGAACCTCACCGCCGCGCCATTCCTGCTCGAGCTCGAACGCCGCTACCCAGCCCCACCGCCCCGTCCGAAGCGCGCCCAGGTCGACCGCGACGCCCAACCCGACCGCGGCGCCGTCGTCTGACGCGCTCAGCAATCTGTCAGGGTCGGAGGGCTAGCCTCCCGGCCCATGCAGATACGAGTCTTCCCGGCCCCAAAGGTCCCCGCGGTATTCTTGCTGTTCTGGGTGGTCAAGCTCCTGACGACCGGGATCGGCGAGACCGCATCGGACTTCCTCGGCACCATCAGCATCCCGCTGGCGGCCGTCGTCGGGGTCGGTGGCTTCTTCGCCGCCCTCTACCTGCAACTGAAGGCCGAGAGCTACCACCCGGTGCGCTACTGGACGACCGTGCTCGGCGTCGCCGTCTTCGGCACGATGATCGCCGACGGACCACATGTCGCGCTCGGTACGCCGTACTGGTTCGACTCCATCGTGTACCTCGTACTGCTGTGCGGCCTGCTGACTTGGTGGAAGCGCAGCGAAGGCACCATCTCTGTGCACTCGATCACCACGGCGCGGCGCGAGCGGTTCTACTGGGGCGTCGTCCTGCTGACCTTCGGCCTCGGCACCGCCGTCGGTGACGCCACCGCCATCGACTTCGGCCTCGGCTTCACCTGGTCGATCCTGCTCTTCGCCGTGCTCATCGTGGTGCCGCTCGGCCTGTGGAAGCTCGGCCTCAACGTCACGGTCGCGTTCTGGGCGTCGTACGTCCTGACCCGACCGCTCGGCGCCTCGGTCGCCGACTGGCTCGGCAAAGGCACCCACGACGGCGGTGTCGGCTGGGGAATCGGCCCCGTCACCGGGATCGGGCTACTGCTCTTCGCGGTGTTCGTCGCCTACCTGACCGTGACTCACAACGACGTCGATCATGCGGCGGTCCACGCCCGTGACTCGGCCGGCAGCGAACCCGACCCGGTCCTCGACTCGGCTCCCTAGACCTCGCGTCTCCGCAGTGGCGCTCGGTTATCCACACCCCCGCCTGCCGGATCGGAAATCTGTCCGTCCTCCGGGCTAGGGTGTGGCGGTGGGTGTTGATGTGCGGGATCTGCTGGAAGCTGCCGTGGCCGGGATCGCAGGACAGACGCGGCCAGGGCAGGTGGAGATGGCGCAAGCCGTGGACACCGCGATGCATGACGGATCGCATCTCCTCGTCCAGGCCGGCACCGGCACCGGCAAGTCCCTCGGGTACCTCGTGCCCGCGCTGCTGCATGCGATCGAGGACCGCCGGGTGGTCGTCTCCACGGCAACCCTCGCGCTCCAGTCACAGCTCGTCGACCGCGACGTGCCGGCGCTCCTCGACGCGACGGAGAAGCTCCTCCCGCGCAGACCGTCGTACGCGATCCAGAAGGGGCGGAACAACTACGCCTGCCTGCACCGGATCCGCGAGGGCGCACCGGACGAGGACGGGATGCTCATCGACGTGCCGCCGCCCGGTGAGGTCGGCCGCCAGGTGATCGAGCTGCGCGACTGGGCCGAGCAGCAGCTGGCCGACGGCGAGGCCGGCGACCGGGACCACGCGCCCTCCCACCAGTACCAGGCCTGGCAGCAGGTGGCGATCGCTGCGCGCGAGTGCCTCGGCGCGCAGAAATGCCCGTACGGCGAGGAGTGTTTCGCCGAGAAGGCCAAGGAGCACGCCCGCAAGGCCGACATCGTCATCACCAACCACGCCCTGCTCTCGATCGACGCCTTCGAGAACCGGACCGTCCTGCCCGAGCACGACGTCGTGATCGTCGACGAGGCTCACGAGCTGCCCGCCCGGGTCACCGGCGCCGCGGGGGACGAGCTGTCGCCGCAGATGGTCGAGCGCGCCGCCAAGCGCGCCCGCCGGTTCGTCGACGACGACAAGGCCGACGACCTGATCGACGCCTCCGACGCCCTCCGCGCGGCCCTCGACGGCACCCGCGAAGGCCGGATCGAGGCAGCCAACGGTCCGGTCCTGGAGGCTGCCGCCCTGGTCCGCGACGCCGCCCGCGGGATGTATTCCGACCTCAACAAGAAGTCCGACGACAAGGACGACGACCCGGACGGCGCCAAGCGGCAGTCCAAGGGCGCGGTCAAGGAGATCTTCGACGTGGCCGAGCGGGTCGCCGCGCTGAGCGATCTCGACGTCGTCTGGATGATCGACCGCGACCGCTTCGGTCGCGAGCTCCGGATCGCGCCGCTGACCGTAGCCGGCCTGCTCCGCGAGCTGGTCCTCCGCGGGCGCACCGCCGTCCTCACCTCTGCCACGCTCACCCTGGGCGGCGACTTCGACGCGATCGCCCGCCAGGTCGGTCTCCGGCCCGCCGACAAGCTCGACGACGACGAGGAAATGCCGGAGCTGGAGGACTCGGAGACGGCTCCGCTGCCGTGGCGCGGTCTCGACGTCGGCTCCCCGTTCGAGTACGAGAAGCAGGCGATTCTGTATGTCGCCAAGCATCTGCCGCCCCCGCACCGCGACGGGCTGGGCAAGAAGCAGTTCGAGGAGATCATCGACCTGATCACCGCGGCCGGCGGCCGGACACTCGGCCTGTTCTCGTCCCGTCGCGCCGCCGAGGCCGCGACGGCCGCAGTGCGCGAGGCCACTGACCTCAAGGTGCTGTGTCAGGGCGACGCGCAGCTCGGTGAGCTGGCCCGCGAGTTCGTCGACGACCCGGAGACGTCGCTGTTCGGGACGCTGTCGCTGTGGCAGGGGATCGATGTGCCGGGCTCGACCTGCAATCTGGTGATCATCGACCGCGTCCCGTTCCCGCGCCCCGACGAGCCCCTGATGGCAGCCCGCCAGCGAGCAGTCGACGAAGCGGGTGGCAACGGGTTCATGGCTGTCGCCGCGACGCACGCCGGGCTGCTGCTCGCCCAGGGCACCGGCCGGCTGATCCGCCGCAGCACCGACCGCGGCGTGGTCGCGATCCTCGACCCCCGCATCGTCACCCAGCGGTACGGCGCGTTCCTGCGCGCCTCCTTGCCCCCGATGTGGCCGACCGCCGATCGTGAGAAGGTGCTTGGCGCCTTGAAACGACTGCAGTCCTCATGAGCCCGGCCGGTCCGCCCGTGCTGCCGATGATGGCGGCGCTGGGGCAGATGCCATCGGGTCCGGGCTGGTCGTACGAGTTGAAGTGGGACGGCATCCGCGTCATCGCCGAGGTCGACAACGGGGTGTGCCGGCTGTGGTCGCGCAACAGCCACGACATCTCCGGCGGGTACCCGGAGCTGATCGGTCTCGCCGAAGCGCCGGGGTTGCGGCTGCCCGCCGTACTGGACGGTGAGATCGTCACCCTGGACGAGAACGGAGCCCCGTCGTTCGGTCTGCTGCAGCGCCGGATGCACGTCCGCGATCCACGCCAGCTCAGGCACCTGATCACCGAGGTGCCGGTCTCGGTCCGGCTCTTCGACATCCTTCGGTTCGACGGCAAGTGGTTGCTAGAGGCAACGTACGACGAACGTCGCGGTCTGCTCGACTCGCTCGACATCGGCGACCCGTTCTGGGAGATCCCACCGGCGCTGCTGGACGGCACGGACGCCCTGGACCAGTCCGCCGCGCAAGGACTCGAAGGCGTCGTGGCGAAGCGGCGCAAGTCGCGGTACCTGCCGGGCCGTCGCAGCGCCGACTGGATCAAGATCAAGCCGGTGCAGACCAGGGACGTCGTGCTGTGCGGGTGGCATCCGGGGGAGGGCAACCGGGAAGGGATGATCGGTTCCTTCTACTGCGGCGCGTACGCCGAACCGGGTGGCGACCTCGTGCTGATCGGTAAGGTCGGATCCGGCCTGGACTTCGCGACCCTCGACATGCTCAGCGCGGAACTGTCCGGCCTCGAGGTCGACCGCCCGTCGTTCGACGCGTCGAGCATCCCGATGACCGACCGGCGGCGCGCGCACTGGCTCGATCCCGTGCTGGTCGCCGAGGTCACCTACTCCGGCTGGGGCGGCGACGGCCGGCTCCGGCATCCGGTCTGGCGTGGATTGCGGCTCGACATCGACCCCGAAACGGTGCTGGTGTCCTGAGCCGGGGGAGCGACATGCAGACAGCCGAGGTAAATGTTCGGAATGCGGTGAGAATTCTGTGGCACTGCGACGGTTGTTGTTCAGATGTCGCAGAAAACAAGGAATTTCCGCCAACACCGGCAGCGAACCTCGGTGCTCTTCACGCTGAACGACTTGTTGCGCACGGCCCCGAACCGCGATGGGTCAGTCGTTCGTTTCCCTCGACGGCGCAGGCACCGCCAGCGCGGCCTCGATCTTGTCGGCCAGCTTCTCCGGCGAGTGGGTGGGCGCGTAGCGCGCGATCACCCCTCCGTCGCGACCGAGCAGGAACTTGGTGAAGTTCCACTTGATCCGGCCGCCGAGCAGGCCGCCCTGCTCGCGTTTCAGCCAGTTGTACAACGGGATCGTCTTCGACCCGTTGACGTCGATCTTGGCGAACATGGGGAACGTGACGTGGTAGATCGTCGAGCAGAAGTTCGCGATCTCGTTCTCGTCACCAGGCTCCTGATGGCCGAACTGGTCGCAGGGAAAGCCGAGCACCGAGAAGCCCTGCCGGCGGTACGTCCGGTAGAGCTTCTGCAGACCTGAGTACTGCGGAGTCTGGGCACACTGCGACGCCGTGTTCACCACCAGGAGCACCTGGTCGCGGAAATCGGCAAGAGACTGTTCATTGCCTTCGATCCGCGTGGCGCTGAAGTCATAGACAGTCGTCATGACTCAATGCTGACACGACACGCCCGACTTCGCTCGCCGTCTGAGATTTCAGACTCGGCGCAGAACTGTTACGACCTTTCCGAGAATGACCGCGTCCTTGCCGTCGATCGGCTCGAACGCCGGGTTGTGTGGTAGCAACCACACCTCGGACTTGGTCTTCTTGAACGTCTTCACGGTCGCCTCGCCGTCGATCATCGCGGCCACGATGTCGCCGTTCTCCGCGGTCTGCTCCTGCCGGACGACCACCCAGTCGCCGTCGCAGATGGCCGCGTCGATCATCGACTCACCCTTGACCTTCAGCATGAACAGCGTGCCCTCGCCGACCATTGCCTTGGGCAACGGAAAGACCTCTTCGATCTCCTGCTCGGCGAGGATCGGGTTACCGGCGGCGATCTGGCCGACCATCGGGACGTAGACCGCGTCCGGGTGCGCGTCACCGGCCCCGGTCTCGTCGTACGCCGTCTGCCGCACCGCACTGAGCGCCGACCGCCGGGCCGCGGCGTCGACCTCGCCCGGGTAGCGGACCTCGATGGCCCTGGGGCGGTTGGGATCGCGGCGGAGCAGACCCTTCTGCTCGAGCACGCGGAGCTGGTGTGACACCGACGAGGAGCTGGTCAGTCCGACCCGCTCACCGATCTCGCGCATCGACGGCGGGTACCCCCGGCTGTCCACCGAATCGCGGATCACGTCCAGCACGCGGCGCTGGCGCGGGGTCAGGCCGGTCGCGTCGGCCGGCCCGTCGGGCAGCTCGCTGACGGTCCGGTCCCGAGCCTTGTCCCCAGCCTTGTCCGCACCGGTGCGCTCGTCGTTGCTGGAACCGCTCGGCGTCCTGGCCATCGGTGGTTGCTCCTCGGGTCGGGCCGGCGATCACACCACCGGCCGAAGCTTGCTCGACTGTGACGACCGTAGACCGAATCCTGAGATTCTTCAAACATCTGTTCGAAGGCGTGTCGGTTCGCACGTCTGTTCGTGTGTCAGGTTATAAGTCGCGCGCGAGGCATCCGGGGCGGTGGGAATTTTGCGGGCGTGTCCTGGTTGGAAATGGTTGCGCGACGGGCGCCTGTCGGTTAATCATTCGTACAGACGTTCGATCGAACAGGTGTTCGGTCCGGTCGGGCGGGGCCGCTCTTCAGAAACTGTCGGAGGCGGCCGGTAGACAGGACTCAGCACCGCAGGACGCGCACTGACCGAGGTCTGGAGGATCCGATGAGCACAGCAGCTCTCGCGGCAAACGCACTGACACCGCGACGCTCGCCCGAGCCCGCACGCCGCTCACCCGAGCCGGCGCTGCGCTCGGTTCCTCCGGCCACGACGGCGCCGGTGCCGGACGCCGTACCGCGCCGCCGGACCCGGATCCAGGGTGCGACCACCGACTCGCTCCCGGTCCGTGCCTGCTCCGGCGAGTCGCTCGGCCGGCATAGCGCCGCACCGACCCGCCAGAGGCTCCAGGCCGAGCCGTCGACGCTGAACCTGACCCGCCGTGGCCGCCTGCTGCTGACCGTCCTCTCGGTCCTGGTCTTCGGTTCGGCGATCGTCGTCCTGGGGCTCCGCGTGACCGGCGTTCTCGAGCCCGGCCCGCACTTCACCCACACCGTCCCGGTGCAGGTCACCCCCGGGCAGACGCTCTGGTCCATTGCCCAGAGCACCAACCCGAGCCAGGACCCCGCCGCGGTGGTCGAGAAGATTGCCGACCTCAACAAGCTCTCCAGCCCGGCCGACATCACCCCCGGGCAGACTCTCCAGATCCCGATCGCCGGCTGACTACCGAGGGTCGAAGTACTTCCAGGTCTTGCCGTGATCGGTGCTGGTCATCGCCCGGTTGCCGTTGTACTGCATCGCGTAGACGAGGTCGCCGATGCTTGTCATCTCGTTCAGGTCGGTCGGCGGTGTGAACTTCGCACCGGCACCGGGCCGGAGGAGCTCACGGTCCTTGCCCTTGTGATAGAGCGCGAGCCCGGTGCCGTTGTCGAAAGCAACGGGAGACGACAGGTAGGTGGAGTTCCGGTTGGCTACGGTCGTCCAATGCTCGCCCCGGTCGGTGGATAACCGCACCGGCACCACGTCATCCATCATCCCGGGCTTGCCGCCCGGTATCAGCACCATCGTCTTGCCGTCGGGGCTGACACCCAGCTCGCCACGCACCTCACCCGGGCTGATGACCGAGTGGCCCCAGGTCTTGCCGAGGTCATCGGTCCAGTAGATGTTGCCGACGCCGCTGTTCTTGGCGCCGACCACCCACCACCGTCCGGTGGTGTCTCGTTGGGGCTGGAGAGCGTTGTCGACCCCAGGGATCTTCACCTCCCGCAGCGTGCCGGTCTCCGGATTCAGCGCCCGCAGGGTGCCGAACGCCAGCAGCACGTCCCCGTTGGCGAACTCGCTGGTCGGTGGAGCCCAGTGCAGCTTCTTCTCGATCCGTCCCTGAGCCGTCAGGCCGACCATCACGGACTGCGCCCAGGTCGGATCGCTGCCCTTCATGCTCGTCGGCAGCGCCAGCGCCAGCACCTCGTCACCGACCCGCAGCACGGTGTACTGGTTCTTCCGCACCGGCGCGGTGGTCCGGACCCCGTCACGGCTCAGCACCGCTGCGTAGTTCCAGGTGTATCCCGGCTGCGCTGACATCCAGACCGATCCCCACCGGGTCGGTGTAGCGAACGTGATGCCGGCAGCGCCGGACTTCTTGTCGTGAACCAGCTTCTCGGCCGCCTGGTCGACCGGGATCGACGCCTGGGTGGCGGCCGGCGGCTTCTCGGTGCCGGTCACGTTCCCGAGCGGCAGGACGGCGGCCAGTACTGCGATCGTCACCGCCGCGACCAGGCCAGCGCCGGTCAGCGCCTGCCGACGGTGACGGCGGCGGATGCCACGACGCTCCAGAGCCTCGAAGGGCAACGGCTGGACGGTCTCCTGGACCTCCCAGGACAGTTCTTTCAGCTCAGACATGGTCGACCTCCTTGGCGTCGTCGGCGAACTCGTGGACCAGAGAGGCCAGGCCGGCCCTGCCCCGGGACAGGCGAGCCTTGACCGTCCCCTCCGGGACACCCAGCTGTACGGCGACCTCGCGTACCGGCAGGTCGACGATGTGGTGCAGCACAATCGCCTCGCGCTGTTCGTACGGGAGCTGCCGCAAGGCCCCGACCAGAGCGACCCGGTCCGCGGACAGCCCGGGAATCGTGGTCTCGGGCACGCCTGCGCGAGAGAGCAACCCGTGGAAGCGGGTCGCGCGGCGGTAGCGCTGGCGCACGGCGTTCAGCGCGACTGTGCGCAGCCACGCCTCCGGGTTCTCCAACTGGGCGAACCGCCGGGGTTTCTCGACCGCCCGGACGAACGCCTCCTGGACGGCGTCCTCGGCCTCGCCCAGGCTCCCGGAGATCGCGAACAGTTGCCCGACCAGCCGCCGGTAGCACCCCTCGTACAGCTCGCGCACCGTGTCGACAGTGTCAACCGTGTCGCCGTCAGCCATCACCACTCCCCAGATAGGACCCTTTGCCTGCACGAGTCCTGGCGGAGGGATCCGGTTGCATCACCGAGGCACTTCGTCAATCGGCATCGCGCCAATCGTCCTCCAGCAACGCGTACACGTACTCGTTGGCCCATTCACCCTTGAACTGCAGCGCATCGACGAAATGCGCCTCCCGACGCATCCCCAGCCGCTCGAGCAACCGGGCCGATGCCTCGTTGCGATCGTCGAGCACCGCGACGATCCTGTGTAGCCCGAGCTCCTCGAACCCGACCCGCAGCATCTCCCGCGCGGCCTCCGCCGCCAGCCCCTTCCCCTGGTACGACGTGTGCAGCGCGAACCCGATCTCGCCCTGACGATCGGTCTCGCTCGCCCATTTCAGCAGAACCTCGCCGATCACGGCCCCGGTCTCGCGGAGCTCGATCGCGAGCACCAGCCACTGACCCGGCTCGGTCAGCTCGCCCTGCGGGAGCTTCTTCTCCAGCGCGACCCGCGTCTCCTCCCGGTCGCGCACCGGCCACGGCGTGTACCGCACCACCTCCGGCCGCGAGTGGAACGCGTACAGATCGTCCAGGTCGTCCATCCGATGCGGCCGGAGCTCCAGCCGCTCGGTCCGCAGTGGGTACGCGGGTCGGAATCCAGTCACGGCACCATCCTCGGCTACGCTGTCTAATGTCGTTAGACAGTACTCGGAGCCAACCACCCCGACAACGAGATTTCATGACCAGACGCAACCCGTCGTCCCACGCGGCGGCCGGCATCACGGTGTCCGCGATCGCCGACGCCGCTCTGGCCGTCATCCGCGCCGAGGGCGTGGACGGCCTGACCATGCGGGCGGTGGCCGAGCGTCTCCACGTCCGCGCGCCGACCCTCTATCACCACGTCCGCAACAAGTCCGAGCTGCTCGACCTGGTCGCGCGCAACGCGTTCGACCAGTTCACTGCCGACACCGCCGAGTACGAGAATCTGCAGACCGTCGACGAGTGGATCGCGCTGACGAGATCCGGCTCCCTCGAGCTGCGGGCGTTCTACGCCGGCCACCCCGGCCTGGCCGGACTGATCCAGTCAAAGGCCGACCCGGATCGCGACCAAGGCGAAGGGTCCCGCGCCGAACTCATCCGCGCCCAGATCGACGCCCTCGTCCGTCTCGGCGTACCCGAGCCGGCCGCACGTCACCTGTTCGAGGTCACTGCCCGCTGGTCCCTGGCTGCCGTCGTCGCGGAGCCGGCGGACGACCTCTTCACCGAAGGCCTCGACCTGTTCCTGTACGGCGTACGTGCGCGGCTGGGCGATCTGCTCAGCTGACGGTGGCCAGCCACATCTCGGCGTACCGCTTGCCGTCGACCGCCGTCGCCACCTGGACCGTCGTCGGCGAGAGTCCGTGGGGATCGCTGGTCAGATCGGCCGACCAGTCCCGTGTGTCGACGATGGTCCGCCCGCGCGACCAGTCTCCGGACAGCTCGATCCGCACCGGGAAGGGCTGCGTCGTCAGTCCGGACGGATCGATCACCGCACAGACAGCGCCGCCATCGCCGATGCTCGCTCCGTCGGACTGGTACCGGCCGCTCCGGTTCTCGATCAGCTTGCGCGCCAGCTCCGCCGACGGCGATCCGCTCAACCCGCGTGCCTGCTCCGAGGTGACGACCACGTCGTAGAACACATCCAGCCCGTACATCGTCATCGGTACGCCGAGCTCGCCCGCCGCCGTCAGAACCACCGCGGCCGCTTCCGGATCGGTCCAGATGTTGAACTCCGCCGATGCCGTCGCGTTCCCGATCCCCGCGGCCCCGCCCATGAAAACGATCTCGCGCAGGCCGGCCGCCGCGTCCGGATACGTCCGCAGCAGCAGTGCGATGTTCGTCAGCGGCGCCAACGGGATCAGCGTGATCAATTCACCGCTCGCCGCCGCCTCCCGCAGTACGTCGCGCAGCAGTTCGACCGCGTGCCGCGGATCCGTCGACCGCGTCGACCGCGGCCAGTCGATGTCGCCGAGCCCGTCGGCGCCATGGACGTGCCGCGCCATCCGCACCGGCTGGATCAGCGGTACGGCGGCACCGCGCGCGACCGGCACGTCCGGCCGTCCCGCGGCGTCCAGGACCGTTAGCGTGTTCGCCACCACGTCGTCGATGCCGACGTTTCCGCCGACACAGGTCACGGCCTTCAGGTCGAGCTCGGGATGCCGCGCGGCCAGCAACAGCGCGCACGCATCGTCCAGCCCGGTATCGACATCGAGAATCACCGGCTTCATGCCGTCATCCTCACATCCGGCGTTGGCCGCCACGTCATCGCCGGCTCGGGTGCCGTTCGCTTCGGCGGGCTTACCTGCGTGCTGATGCTCCCGACCGAGTCGTTCCTCCGCGCGCCCGGCACGCACCTGCGGATCTGGGCGCACCGCGGCAATTCCTCCGCGGCGCCCGAGAACACCGCCGCCTCCGACGAGGCAGCCCGTCGCGCCGGCGCCGAATGGATCGAGAACGACGTGCGGACGACGAAGGACGGCGTACCCGTCGTCATGCACGACGAGACCGTCGACCGCACCACCGACGGCACCGGTCCGATCCAGTCACTCACGGCAGCTGAGGTCTCGGAGCTCGACGCGGGCTCGTGGTTCGCGCCGGCGTTCGCGGGCCAACGAGTGCCCACGCTCGCGGCGCAGCTCGACGGCCTCAAGACCCGCGGCGGCAATCTGCTGCTGGAGATCAAGGGCCGGCACACGAGGGCGTCCGTCGTACGGATCGTGCAGGAGATCCAGGTCCACCGGATGAACGGCCGGGTGTTCGTCCAGAGCTTCGAACCGCAGCACCTTCGCTGGGTCCATGAACTCGCCTCCGAGCTACCGCTCGGCCTGCTCCGCTTCGCACTCGACCCGGATCCGGTCGCGATCGCGAAGGACCTCGAGCTGACGTCGTACAACCCGTCCGATGCGGCGCTGCAGACCCGGCCCGGGATTCTCCCCGAGCTGCACGCGGCCGGCGTCGCTGTCAACGTCTGGACGGTCGACGACCCGGACCGCTGGGACGCGCTCGAACGGGCCGGCGTGGACGGCATCATCACCAACTGCCCGGCCGAACTCGCCGGCTGGAACGCCGGACGCTTCGCACTCGTCGGCTGACCGCGAAGCTCTGCCGACCCCCCTTGCGGGGGCCGTAGTTTGCGCCTCGAAAGGGTCATTCCGGCGACGCCACGCGGGACTACACGAGCCCGCGCGAGTGTTGGAACCAGTGAGATCAGGCAGACACGCGCGGGCGATCGCGGCGTGCTTGCAAACTGTCGGAGCAGCGATCTAGGATCCCTAGATGTAGTGGTTACACGGGTGTAATTTTCCACAGGTAGTGGTTGGTTGCACACAGGTTCTACACAAGTTGTCCCCAGGCTGATCCACAACCTGCCCCCTCCGGGGCAGTCACGGGAGGAGTGATTCGTCGTGCACTGTCCGTATTGCCGGCACGCCGACTCACGGGTGGTCGACAGCCGGGTGGCCGAGGACGGCGGAGCGATCCGCCGCCGGCGTCAGTGCCCGGTCTGCGAGAAGCGGTTCACCACTGTCGAGCAGATGCAGCTCACGGTCGTGAAGCGTTCCGGCGCGACCGAGCCGTTCAGCCGGGAGAAGGTCATCAACGGGGTCGGCAAGGCGTGCAAGGGCCGGCCGGTGAACGCCGACCAGCTCGCCCGCCTGGGTCAGAAGGTCGAGGACGCGCTGAAGGGCAGCGGCTCGCCGGAGGTTCCCGCGCACGAGGTCGGACTCGCGATCCTCGGGCCGCTGCGGGAGCTGGACGAGGTCGCCTACCTGCGGTTCGCGAGCGTGTACCGGCAGTTCGAGTCCGCCGACGATTTCGAGACCGAGATCGCGCTGCTGCGGGCCGAGAAGGAGCCGCAGGGCACCGAGCCGGGCCAGCTCAAGCCGACCCAACAGACGTAAACCGGGGGAACGGTAGTTCCAAGAAGTACAGGCGGTATGTGGCGTTCACGCAGCACTCCAACGGGGCGGTCCCGACAGACCGCGGTAGTAGACACAGGGCGAGGAGCAACCATGACAGAGACGGTGACCGGCCACTCGGGGTCGACCAAGCGGTCGGCGGCCGGGTTCCGCGGGCGGAAGAACGCGCCCACGGGACTCACCATCGAGCGCGTCTTCAGCACCGAAGGCGTCCACCCGTACGACGAGGTGACCTGGGAGCGTCGCGACGTCGTGCAGCAGAACTGGAAGACGGGTGAGACGGTCTTCGAGCAGCGCGGGGTCGAGTTCCCCGAGTTCTGGAGCGTCAACGCCTCGACCATCGTCACCACGAAGTACTTCCGTGGCGCGGTCAGCCACGACAACCGGGAGTGGAGCCTCAAGCAGCTGCTCGACCGGGTCGTGAAGACCTACTGCCGGGCCGGCGAGGAGCACGGTTACTTCACCACGCCCGCCGACGCGGAGGTCTTCGAGCAGGAGATCACCTGGCTGCTACTGCACCAGTACTTCAGCTTCAACTCGCCGGTCTGGTTCAACGTCGGGACGTCTTCGCCGCAGCAGGTGTCGGCCTGCTTCATCCTCGCCGTGGACGACTCGATGGAGTCGATCCTGAACTGGTACAAGGAAGAGGGCCTGATCTTCAAGGGCGGTTCGGGCGCCGGTCTGAACCTGTCCCGGATCCGCTCCTCGAAGGAGCTGCTGCAGTCCAGCGGCGGCACCGCCTCCGGCCCGGTCTCGTTCATGCGCGGCGCGGACGCGTCGGCCGGCACGATCAAGTCCGGCGGCGCCACCCGGCGCGCGGCCAAGATGGTCGTGCTCGACGTCGACCACCCCGACATCGAGGAGTTCGTCGACACCAAGATGCGCGAGGAGGAGAAGATCCGCATCCTGCGTGACGCGGGCTTCGACATGGACCTCGGCGGTCGCGACATCACCTCCGTGCAGTACCAGAACGCCAACAACTCGGTCCGGGTCTCCGACGAGTTCATGCGCGCGGTCGAGGAGAAGGGCGAGTTCGGGCTGCGGGCGCGGCTCGACAACTCGGTGATCGAGACCGTCGACGCGCGGAACCTGTTCGACAAGATCTCCCAGGCGGCGTGGGCCTGCGCCGACCCGGGCCTGCAGTACGACGACACCATCAACGACTGGCACACCACGCCGGAGACGGGCCGGATCACCGCGTCCAACCCGTGCTCGGAGTACATGCACCTGGACAACTCGTCCTGCAACCTCGCCTCGCTGAACCTGATGAAGTTCCTCCGCGACGACGACCTGTTCGACTCGGAGAGGTTCGTCAAGGCGGTCGAGCTGATCATCACCGCGATGGACATCTCGATCTGCTTCGCCGACTTCCCGACCGAGGCGATCGGCGTCACCACCCGCGCGTACCGGCAGCTCGGCATCGGCTACGCCAACCTCGGTGCGTTGCTGATGGCAACGGGTCACGCGTACGACTCCGACGGTGGTCGCGCACTGGCGGGCGCTATCACCTCGCTGATGACCGGTACGTCGTACAAGCGTTCGGCCGAGCTGGCCGGCATCGTCGGCGCGTACGACGGCTTCGAGCGCAACAAGGACGCCCACACCCGGGTGATGCGCAAGCACGCGGCGGCCAACGACGCGATCCGGAGCGTCCACGAGATCGACAAGGACGTCCACAAGCACGCCTCCGCGGCGTGGGAGGGCGTGCTGAAGGTCGGCGCCAAGAACGGCTGGCGGAACGCACAGGCCTCGGTGCTCGCACCGACCGGCACCATCGGCTTCATGATGGACTGCGACACCACCGGTATCGAGCCGGACTTCTCGCTGGTGAAGTTCAAGAAGCTGGTCGGCGGCGGCTCGATGCAGATCGTCAACCAGACCGTCCCGCGGGCGCTGCGGCAGTACAGCTACACCGAGGAGACGATCGAGGCGATCGTCGAGTACATCGCCGAGAACGGTCACGTGGTCGACGCCCCGGGCCTGAAGCCGGAGCACTACGAGATCTTCGACACCGCGATGGGGGAGCGGGCCATCAAGCCGATGGGCCACGTGCGGATGATGGCGGCCGCACAGCCGTTCCTGTCCGGCGCGATCTCGAAGACGGTGAACCTGCCGGAGACCGCGACGGTCGAGGAGATCGCCGACGTCTACTTCCAGGGCTGGAAGCTCGGCCTGAAGGCGCTCGCGGTCTACCGCGACAACTGCAAGGTCGGTCAGCCGCTGGCGGACGCGAAGGCGAAGAAGGCCTCCGAGGCGGACGCCGCGGTGGCTGCCGAGGCCGCGGTCGCGGAGAAGATCGTCGAGAAGGTCATCGAGTACCGGCCGACCCGCAAGCGTCTGCCGAAGTCGCGGCCGTCGCGGACCACGTCCTTCACGGTCGGCGGCGCCGAGGGCTACATGACTGCCGGCTCCTACCCGGACGACGGTCTCGGCGAGGTCTTCCTGAAGATGGGCAAGCAGGGTTCGACGCTTGCCGGTGTGATGGACGCCTTCTCGATCGCGATCTCGATCGCCCTGCAGCACGGCGTACCACTGGAGACCTACGTCCAGAAGTTCACCAACCTGAAGTTCGAGCCGGCCGGTCTGACCGACGACCCGGACGTCCGGATGGCGCAGTCGATCATGGACTACATCTTCCGCCGCCTGGCTCTGGACTACCTGCCGTTCGACGAGCGGGCCGCCCTGGGCATCTACTCGGCGGACGAACGGTCCCGGCAGCTCGACACCGGCTCGTACGAGCCGGCCCCGGTCGAGGTCTCCGAGGCCGAGTCCCTGAAGTCGGTCGAGCCGGCCGCCTCTGAGGTCGCCGACGTTGCCGAGCTCACGGATAAGTCGGTCGAGGCGGCATCTGCCAAGCCGGTCAAGGGCGAGGCCCACACCACCGCCGAGATGCTCGAACTCATCACCGGCACCTCGGTCGACGCCCCGCTCTGCTTCACCTGCGGCACCAAGATGCGCCCCAGCGGCTCCTGCTACGTCTGCGAAGGCTGCGGCAGCACCTCCGGCTGCAGCTGAGATCTGGTGTCGGTAGCTGGCTGTCGTTGCAGAGCTGACTGCAGCCAGCTGCCTCTGTAGCTGATAGCGCCACGGCCCCCGGGAACTTCCCACTTTCCCCGGGGGCCGAGGTGCGTCTGCTCACGAGTTGCTCAGGTGAAGGGCTGGAAGCGCTCCCGGCCTGGCTCCTAGGCTCACCGGCGACCCACCTGCCAGCGCAGGGAGCCGCCGCCCATGCCGTTTCTGCCGTTTCTGTCTCCGTTCCGCCGTGTGCTGGCAGCCTCGGCCGCCGGTCTGATGCTGGCCGGCGTGCTGACCGCTGCGCCGGCGTACGCGAACTCGGCCGCCAACTGCTACACCCATCACGACAAAGAACTGGCGAACTCGCGCCTCAGCGCCGCCGTCTACTGCACCGACGGCGAATGGCTGGGCGTTCACGACGATCAGGCGGACGGCTACAGCGCTCGCGCCGCGATCCAGCTGTACCAAAGCCAGGTCGGCTTCTGGTACGACGCTCACGAGTGCTTCGACGACACCACCGTCGCGGACTACCAGGGCTGGAGCTTCTGCAACTTCTCGGTGCCCGACGGCACCCTGGTCCGAATCCGCCTCTGGTCATCCAAGAACGGCGTCGAGTCCTATCCCGTCGTCACCGGCTCGTTCACGACCTGACGCCGTTCTAATGGCCAGTGCTCTGATGACCGGCGCTCTAATGGCCGGAGCGGTCTGAGTCGGCGGCGGGCTTGGCGGTGCCGTCGAGGGCCGTGAGCGCCGACAGCTCCGCCGCGGTCAGGTCGAAGTCGAACACCGCGAGGTTTTCCGCGAGCCTGCCCCGGTCGGCTGACTTCGGGATGGGTACGACGTACTGCTGGGTCTCCCACCGCAGCACGACCTGACCCGGCGTCCGCTCGTACTTCTTGGCGAGCTCCTGCACCGTCGGGTGGCTCAGCAGGTCGGTGCCCTTGCCCAGCGGGCTCCACGCCTCCGTGACGATCCCGTGCTGGGCATGGAACGCGCGCTCGCCGGCCTTCGCCCACACCGGGCTGAGCTGTACCTGGTTCACCTCCGGCGCTACACCGGTCTCGTCGATCAACCGCTGCAAGTGCGCGGGCTTGAAGTTCGACGTACCGATCGCTCGAACCAGCCCTGCGTCCCGGAGCGCGATCAGCCCTTGCCACGCGTCGACGTACCGATCCTGCGCCGGATTCGGCCAGTGAATGAGGAGGAGATCCAGATACTCGACGCCGAGCTTCTCCGCACTCGCCTCGAACGCCGTCCGCGCGCCGTCGACGCTGTGCCACCTCTTGTTGAACTTCGACGTCACGAACACCTCGTCGCGCGACGCACCCTTCAACGCCCGCCCGACGCCGACCTCGTTGCGGTAGTTCTCCGCCGTGTCGATCAGCCGATACCCGAGCTCGAGCGCCGTACTCACGGCCCGCTCGGCGTCGGCGTCGTTCATCGGCGACGTCCCGAGCCCGATCCGCGGCATCGCAGATCCGTGACTCAGGGTAACGATCGGAACCTGGCTCATCCAACTCCTCCTTCGGCTGGCGCTGCCCCGACACCGTACGCCGATCACAGTCCGCACCCTCCGTGCTGACCCTCCGGAACCGCCGCGATCCGCCGTACGCCGTACGGCCGGGACGACCTGTCTCAGCGCCGGGAAACCACCCTGCGAACTGTCGGATCCGTGGTTCATGATGGACCCGTGGGGCCTCGAAACACGTTGGAGGGGTGGGCAAATGAAGAACCGTCTGATCACTCTGGTGGACCTCGGTCTGGACAGCTCGTTCGACGCGTCGATGACGTTCGTCCAGGGCATCACCGGGAACATCAACGCAGGCTGGAACCGGCCGGTGATCGACGTGAACTTCATCCGCAGCCGGGACCACGAGACCGCCTTCTCCGCGCTCACCACCCCGTCGTCGGTCCTGCACGTGATGGCACACGGTGACCACAGCGAGGAGCCCTCGTTCCTGTCCACCGACGGCCAGACCCAGGTCTCGCTCCGGTCCCTGGCCGACTGGTTCCTGGATCGCCAGTGGGGGATCGCCAGCGGCGTCGTGATCGCCGACGGCTGCAAGACCGGCATCGGCAAGTGGCAGCGCGCGATCCGCGACTGCCTCCAGGACGACATCACCTACATCGGCACCAGCACTGTCATCGGCTGGTACGAGGCGACCGTGTTCTGCTCCGCCTTCTACGGCGCCCTGGTCCGCAACCGCGGCCTCGGCCGCACCCCGGCCGAGCAGGGCTGGGATGCCGCCACTCGGGCCATCCGAGCCTACGAGACCCTCACCGACCAACGCTGCCCCTACAAACCGGTCCTCCTCACTCCCTCCCGCCAAGCCCTCCGCTCCCTGACCGGCTGACCCGACTGGCCCGGCCGACCCGGTTGTCCTGAGCAAGTGGTCAGGCGCCGGCGCGTCCAGGGGGTGGGTGGCGACACGCTCTTGGCGGCTACTTTGGGTGAGGCGTGTGAGACTTTTTGTGGACTCGTCGTGTGGCGCAGTCCGTGGTCTGGGTTGCCGGTGGCTCGGATGGCGTGAGGACGGGGAAGCCGTCGGATGTGCATCGGCCGACCTGCTGACCTCCGCCCGACGCGGTGAAGGAACGCGCCCATGAAGCTCCACCGGAACTCCCTCCTGACTGCTGCCGCGATAGTGCTGGTCCTGTATCTGGTGTCGTTGGTTGTCGGCTTGCCGGGATGGTCGGCCGTGGTCCTGACCGTGGTGCTCCTGGTCCTGCTGGCCGTCGTCTGGAAACAGCCCGACGAACCCCGTCCAGTCGTGACCAGGCCGGCGCCGCCCTCCGTCGTACTGCCGGATCCGGATCCGGTCTTCACCGGTCCACCGTCGCGGACGGTGACGGACGTCCGGTTGCCGTCCGCCTCGCCCGACTTCCAATTCAGCTTCTCGGCCGTGGTCCAGTGGTCGACCGTCCTGTCGGGCTCGCGCCACGCGGACCTCGGTGCGGTGGCGGTCGACGCCTTGCTGGAGCGGGCGCGATCGCTGACCGCGAGGCAGCAGGTGACCGAGGAGTCGCTCAACCAGCACAGGCTGGCGGCGCTCCTCGGTGAACCGGCGCTCGACGAGAAAGGTCTGGTGCGGAGCTGGGCGACCGAGGTGCGACTGCGACTTCCGGACGCGGATCACCAGCATCTTCTGCATCTGGCTGCCCTGCACCGGCGGGAGCAGACCACTCTGCTCGAACGCCGGATGGAGCAGGACAAACGCGCCTACTTGAAGGACGACGTCTTCGCGACGCCTGGATCTGCCGCGGTCTGGTGGCTGGTCAACCACCCAGGCGACGTGGAGACAGCACTCGGTCTCCTCGACACTCTCGCCGAACTGTCGGCCGCGGCGAACGATCTCCCCATCCGGCGGACATCCGCGGAGGAGATCGAACGCCAACGGCCGACCCGCGCCGAACTCGCCTTCAGCACGGCAGTCGACAACCTCACTGACCAGTCGCCCTCGGACCTGTCCGAGAACGAGGCCGACGCGACGGGTCCAACCGACGAGTCCCACCAGCGCCCTGTCCCACGGCATGCGCCGTACCGAGAGCAGTTCTTCACGGAGTAGGCCGGCGAGGCGGGCCGGCTGCAGGGTGGGCCCGCCCCACCGAGATCGGCTACGCATGGTTACTCGTCCAGCCAACGGATCGTGCTGGCGCCGCTGTGGCCATGGATGGTCAGCAAGGCGTCGACGCCGTCCGGCCACACCGTCGTGGTCGCATACGGGCCACCCCAGTGCAGTGCGACCGTCCCGTCGCTCCACTCGACGCCCTCGGCCACCACGCCTGTCCCGCTGACGCCGGAGGGGTCCTGGTGGCGGACCAACTCGAAGCAGCGTGGTCCGGACTTACTCGCGACTTTCAGATGACGCCGGCGTGTGGTCCGCGGCAGCGTCGCGGTTCTCCCGCTGATCTCGTCCATGCGCCAAGTCAACGCGTGCCGGGCTGTCCTCACCAGGAACTCAACCGGTATCCACAGCGCACAAATTCTGCCCTCCGGCAATGACCGAATCACCATATTCTGATAGCAGGGAGTAACCGACGGGCAAGGGAGCGAGAACCGATGACAGTCATCGACGAATGGACCGGCCGCCACGCACATGCCTTGCGTACGGCGATGCGCCTGACGAACGAAGCCTTCGCCGAGCGGCTCGGCATCTCGCCACGCACACTGACGAAGTGGCGGGAGAGACCGGAGGTGGTGCCCAGCCCCTATCTCCAGGAGGCCCTCGACACCTACCTCAACCAAGCATCACCCGACGCCCAGGTCCGGTTCGCCGCCGCTCTCGGCCTCGACGAGCGACGGATGCCGATCGACGACACCGTGCTGACTCAGCTCAACACGGCCCTCGGCGATCTGGCGCGAGCTCTGGCCCGCCTACAGTCCGACGATCCGGAGCGATCTCCCACGTCTTGACGCCGGACGGCAGACTGGGCGCCGCAGCGTGAGGTGCGGAAGGAGCCACGCATGAGGCGACGCCCGGTGAACTCGTCCAGTGTGCGATCGGTCGGATGGTCCGACGGCACCCTGGAGCTCGAGTACGTGAACGGCTACGTCTACCAGTACTTCGACGTTCCGCAGCCGACGTACGCGGCGCTCCTGGCCGCACCCAGCATCGGCGCGTACATCAACAAGCACATCAAGCCGTACTACGAGTTCCGCGAGATCTGAGTTTCTGTCAGGTTCTCCGCGGGCACCGGAGGAGCGCAGCACGGGGGCACGCCGAACCAGGAGATGGACATGCGTACCCGAAGAGCTTCTGCGACCCGTTCCCGCGCGATCACGATCATCATTGTCGTCTGGCTGCTGATCGGCGTCGCAGCTGCGGCACAACGCAACTACTTCGAGAGCTCGCGGACTTCGTGTGCCAAGGTCGGGACGGTGCTCGTCACGATCGTGGCCGGCCCGCTGAACTACGTCGGTGCCAACCCGAAGATCGACTGCAACGCACCCAAGCCGTCGCGGTAATCCCGCTCCGGCGAACCGTGTCCGCCGTACCGTTCCAGCACAGAACTGGATCGGGAGGGGACACGAACATGCTGGATGAGGGCATCAAGGCGGACCTCGAGAGATTCAACGTGCCCGGCGCGAGCTGGGTCGTGATCGAGGACGGCGTGGTTCGCGAGACCGGGACAGCCGGTCTGGTGGACGCAGACGGATCTGACGCCGTCGCGCCGGGCACGTTGTTCCAGGCCGCATCGATCAGCAAGCCGATCGCCGTACTGGCGATGCTGCGGTTGGTCGATCGCGGCCTGCTCGATCTCGACGAGGACGTGAACCGGAAGCTCACGTCGTGGCAAGTTCCGCCCACCGGGTCGTGGCAACCTGTCGTGACACTGCGGCAGTTGGCGAGCCACAGCGCCGGGCTGACTGTGCATGGGTTTCCTGGGTACGCCGAGGGCGATCCACTGCCCACAGTGGTGCAGATCCTTGACGGGGTTCGACCGACCAACACGTTCGGCGTCCGCGTCGACCTGGTGCCCGGCACCCAGTTCCGGTACGCCGGAGGCGGCACCATCGTCATGCAGCAGCTCCTGGAAGACGTCACGGGTACGCCGTTCCGTGAACTGGCCCGTGAGCTCGTGCTGGATCCGCTCGGCATGTCCGACAGCGACTACGCGCAGCCGCTGCCACCAGAGCTCCACGCCAGGGCCGCCGTCGCGCACGACGAGCGTGGCCACCCGCTCGGAGGCCGCTGGCATGCCTACCCCGAGCTAGCTGCCGCTGGGCTCTGGACGACGCCAACAGACCTCGCCAAGGCAGCCATTCACGTGCAGAGGATGTACGCCGGGGCGGACGACGCACTGTTGTCGCCGGAGCTGGCCCGGGAGATGTTGACGCACCAGATCCCGGCGGGCCAACGAATCGGTGGCTTGGGGCACCTGGGACTCGGGTTCTTCCTCGATGACGTCGGCCAGCGGTTCGGGCACAGCGGGGGCAATGCCGGGTTCTCCTGTCATCTGCTCGCGGATCGCGACACGGGGCAGGGCGCTGTGGTGATGACGAACGGCGACAGGGGCGGATGGGTCGTGCAGAGGGCGTTCGCCGCGGTGGCCTCGGCGTACGGCTGGAAGGGGTACCCGCTTGATGTCGACGCTCCGAATCTGCCGAGCGACGAGGTCATAGCCGGGCTGGCCGGCAGGTACCGGTTGGACGGCCGGCTGACGTTCACAGTCGAACGTTTGGGGAACGGGCTCGAGGTGACGTTCGATGGCCAGGCTCCCCAGCTGTTCATGGCGCGGTCGGCTACGGGCTTCACCGCGATGAACACCGAGACGGAGTTCGAGGTACGCGAGGGCGGACTGGTCTTCCACCAGGAGGGCGTGGCGCTCGACTGCGTCCGGGAATAGGTGCTGGGGCCGTCGGGTTACATCTGATGCCGTCCGGTTCGTGACCCCGGGCCTCAACCTAAGCCGCTACGAGCGGCCACTTGCCGAGAGGCGTCTGCTGGACGGTGCGGTACTTGACAAGGTGGGAGTCGGCTGACCGGCTCCCACCTCGTCGTCACCCTCGCGAAAACGGTTTGTGTGGGTGCGGCATGATGGAAGTGTCGCTCGCGGAGACGCGAGTGAGTGATGTGACCAGAGGGATCAGCACTGCTTCCCTCGACACCGGGAGACCGGTGCCGAGGACAGGTGCCGAGGAGCTCGGACGAGGGTCCGGGACCCCGATTTGCATCCGCACCATGAATGTCAGTAATGTTCTTCTTGTTGGAGCGAGGCGCAGGACGCGAAAGCGGCCGGCCCTTCAACAAACTCCCTGAAGGTCTCGGAAGCCGAAACACGCCTCGGCGGGTTTCGGACACTGAGTCGCGCAGGGAGACTGGATCGAAAAGGCCGATTTGACCGGCTGGAACCGAAACAGTAAAGTTGGGCGAGTTGCCCCGGAGCTTCAAACGAAAGTCTGAAGCGCGGTGTGCGTCCGATTCTTGAGAACTCAACAGCGTGCCGAAAGTCAATGCCGAAAGATGCATTAATCCCGTGCATGGGCTTCGGATGATTTCTGCTGGGGACCTTTCTGGGTTTCTTGGTGGGGTTGTTTGTTGTCTGTGTTCGGATTCCTTTGAAGTTAATACGGATGACAAGCCAGTTTATGGTTGTTTCTGATTCAAAGGATCGCTTTTCCGATTGTCGACTCACCAGTTTTCTGGTTTGTCTATATTTTTCAACGGAGAGTTTGATCCTGGCTCAGGACGAACGCTGGCGGCGTGCTTAACACATGCAAGTCGAGCGGTAAGGCCCCTTCGGGGGTACACGAGCGGCGAACGGGTGAGTAACACGTGAGCAACCTACCCTCAACTTTGGGATAAGCCTCGGAAACGGGGTCTAATACCGGATAATATCGGCTGCCTCATGGTGGTTGGTTGAAAGTTCTGGCGGTTGGGGATGGGCTCGCGGCCTATCAGCTTGTTGGTGGGGTAATGGCCTACCAAGGCGTCGACGGGTAGCCGGCCTGAGAGGGCGACCGGCCACACTGGGACTGAGACACGGCCCAGACTCCTACGGGAGGCAGCAGTGGGGAATATTGCGCAATGGACGAAAGTCTGACGCAGCAACGCCGCGTGAGGGATGACGGCCTTCGGGTTGTAAACCTCTTTCAGCAGGGACGAAGCGAGAGTGACGGTACCTGCAGAAGAAGGACCGGCCAACTACGTGCCAGCAGCCGCGGTAATACGTAGGGTCCGAGCGTTGTCCGGAATTATTGGGCGTAAAGGGCTCGTAGGCGGTTCGTCACGTCGGGAGTGAAAACTCGGGGCTTAACCCCGAGCCTGCTTCCGATACGGGCAGACTAGAGGTAGGCAGGGGAGAGCGGAACTCCTGGTGTAGCGGTGGAATGCGCAGATATCAGGAAGAACACCGGTGGCGAAGGCGGCTCTCTGGGCCTTACCTGACGCTGAGGAGCGAAAGCGTGGGTAGCGAACAGGATTAGATACCCTGGTAGTCCACGCCGTAAACGTTGGGCGCTAGGTGTGGGGGACATTCCACGTCCTCCGTGCCGCAGCTAACGCATTAAGCGCCCCGCCTGGGGAGTACGGCCGCAAGGCTAAAACTCAAAGGAATTGACGGGGGCCCGCACAAGCGGCGGAGCATGCGGATTAATTCGATGCAACGCGAAGAACCTTACCTGGGTTTGACATATAGGGAAATCTCGCAGAGATGCGGGGTCCGTAAGGGTCCTATACAGGTGGTGCATGGCTGTCGTCAGCTCGTGTCGTGAGATGTTGGGTTAAGTCCCGCAACGAGCGCAACCCTCGTCCTATGTTGCCAGCACGTCCTTCGGGATGGTGGGGACTCATAGGAGACTGCCGGGGTCAACTCGGAGGAAGGTGGGGATGACGTCAAGTCATCATGCCCCTTATGTCCAGGGCTTCACGCATGCTACAATGGCCGGTACAAAGGGCTGCGAAACCGCAAGGTGGAGCGAATCCCAAAAAGCCGGTCTCAGTTCGGATTGGGGTCTGCAACTCGACCCCATGAAGTCGGAGTCGCTAGTAATCGCAGATCAGCAACGCTGCGGTGAATACGTTCCCGGGCCTTGTACACACCGCCCGTCACGTCATGAAAGTCGGCAACACCCGAAGCCGGTGGCCTAACCCTTGTGGAGGGAGCCGTCGAAGGTGGGGCTGGCGATTAGGACGAAGTCGTAACAAGGTAGCCGTACCGGAAGGTGCGGCTGGATCACCTCCTTTCTAAGGAGCACTCGGCACTCTTTGAGTGTCTATTCATCACTTGCTCAGGCGAATGTTCTGAGGGTGATGGTGCTTCGGACTGTGGAACATTGACCATTAGGCCTGGATCTTTTCTGATCGAGCTAGTACTGCTGTCCCTTTCGGGGGTTGGCGTGGAACGTGAGAGAGGGATGGGTGAAGGGCCGAGGCGCGCTGTTGGGTCCTGAGGAATCGGGCCTGGCCAACGGATCTTTTGGGGTTCGGGGGTTGGGGCTGTTTCTTCTGGGTCACGGATGCACTGGATCTTTGCGGATCTGGTGTGTGTGGTGGCTGGGGCCGGCTCTCACCAAACTGCGGTGGGGTTCATTTTTCTGGGTGTGTTGTTTCCCTGGGGGATGGGTTCTGCGGTGTGTGGTGGTTAGGGGTTGGTGTTCCTGCCCGTATTTTGAGAACTGTATAGTGGACGCGAGCATCTCTTTGTAGCGTAATTTTGTCTTTTTGTTGTTTGTTTTGTGACAAGCTACTAAGGGCAATCGGTGGATGTCTTGGCACCAAGAGCCGATGAAGGACGTTGGAGCCTGCGATAAGCCCCGGGGAGTTGGCAACCGAGCTGTGATCCGGGGGTGTCCGAATGGGGAAACCCAGCTGGCATTCTAAAGCCAGTTACCAGTGCCTGAACACATAGGGTTCTGGAGGGAACGCGGGGAAGTGAAACATCTCAGTACCCGCAGGAAGAGAAAACAAAAGTGATTCCGTGAGTAGTGGCGAGCGAAAGCGGATGAGGCTAAACCATGTGCGTGTGATAGCCGGCGTGCGTTGCGCATGTGGGGTCGTGGGAGCATTCTTGATCTAATGCCGTGGATCGAAAGAGTTATCAATCACTGTTGAAGTCGAATCTTCTGGAATGTTGAGCCGTAGTGGGTTATAGCCCTGTAGGCGTAAGACAGTGACTCTTGAGTGTTTTCCCAAGTAGCACGGGACTCTTGAAATCCCGTGTGAATCTGGCGGGACCACCCGCTAAGCCTAAATACTTCTTGGTGACCGATAGCGGACTAGTACCGTGAGGGAAAGATGAAAAGTACCCCGGGAGGGGAGTGAAATAGTACCTGAAACCGATTGCCTACAATCCGTCGGAGCATTCACTTTGTGGGTGTGACGGCGTGCCTTTTGAAGAATGAGCCTGCGAGTTAGTGGTGTGTGGCGAGGTTAACCCGTGTGGGGTAGCCGTAGCGAAAGCGAGTCTGAATAGGGCGCTTTAGTCGCATGCTCTAGACCCGAAGCGGAGTGATCTATCCATGGGCAGGTTGAAGCGCGGGTAAGACCGCGTGGAGGACCGAACCCACCAGGGTTGAAAACCTGGGGGATGACCTGTGGATAGGGGTGAAAGGCCAATCAAACTCCGTGATAGCTGGTTCTCCCCGAAATGCATATAGGTGCAGCGTCGCGTGTTTCTTACCGGAGGTAGAGCACTGGATGGTCTAGGGGGCTTACCGGCTTACCGAAATCAGCCAAACTCCGAATGCCGGTAAGTGAGAGCGCGGCAGTGAGACTGCGGGGGATAAGCTCCGTAGTCGAGAGGGAAACAGCCCAGATCACCAGCTAAGGCCCCTAAGCGATTGCTAAGTGGAAAAGGATGTGGAGTTGCCCAGACAACCAGGAGGTTGGCTTAGAAGCAGCCACCCTTGAAAGAGTGCGTAATAGCTCACTGGTCAAGTGATTCCGCGCCGACAATGTAGCGGGGCTCAAGCAATCCGCCGAAGCTGTGGCATTTACACTCGTACTCGGCATCGACTTGATCGATGTCCAGGTGTGTGGATGGGTAGGGGAGCGTCGTGCAGCGTGTGAAGCAGCCTAGTGATGGAGTTGTGGATGCTGCACGAGTGAGAATGCAGGCATGAGTAGCGAATGACGGGTGAGAAACCCGTCCGCCGGATGATCAAGGGTTCCAGGGTCAAGCTAATCTGCCCTGGGTAAGTCGGGACCTAAGGCGAGGCCGACAGGCGTAGTCGATGGACAACGGGTTGATATTCCCGTACCGGCATTAACACGACCCGACCGAACCTGCTGATGCTAAGAATCAGAAGCTGTGATGTCTTCGGACGGATCGGTGGACGGTTTGACCCGAGGTGGTAGTAGGTGCATTGAGGAGTGACGCAGGAGGGTAGTCCAACCGCGGCGATGGTAGGCGCAAGCTGATCCGCGGGCAAGGTGGTAGGGCGAGGCATAGGCAAATCCGTGTCTCATTGAGCCTGAGAGCCGAGGCGGACCCGTTCAGGGGAAGTGGATGATCCCATGCTGCCGAGAAAAACTTCGCAGTGAGTGTTAGAGCCGCCCGTACCCCAAACCGACACAGGTGATCAGGTAGAGAATACCAAGGCGATCGAGTGAACCATGGTTAAGGAACTCGGCAAAATGCCCCCGTAACTTCGGGAGAAGGGGGACCGGATCCGTGAGGTAACTTGCTTACCGAAGCGGTGATGGTCGCAGAGACCAGGCCCAAGCGACTGTTTACTAAAAACACAGGTCCGTGCGAAGAAGTAATTCGATGTATACGGACTGACGCCTGCCCGGTGCTGGAACGTTAAGGGGACAGGTTAGCTGGCTTAGGCCGGCGAAGCTTTGAACTTAAGCGCCAGTAAACGGCGGTGGTAACTATAACCATCCTAAGGTAGCGAAATTCCTTGTCGGGTAAGTTCCGACCTGCACGAATGGCGTAACGACTTGGGCGCTGTCTCAACCGTGGACTCGGCGAAATTGCATTACGAGTAAAGATGCTCGTTACGCGCAGCAGGACGGAAAGACCCCGGGACCTTTACTACAACTTGGTATTGGTGGTCGGTACAATTTGTGTAGGATAGGTGGGAGACTGTGAAGCTCGGACGCCAGTTCGGGTGGAGTCATCGTTGAAATACCACTCTGATTGTTCTGGCTGTCTAACTTTGGTCCGTTATCCGGATCAGGGACAGTGCCTGGTGGGTAGTTTGACTGGGGCGGTCGCCTCCTAAAAGGTAACGGAGGCGCTCAAAGGTTCCCTCAGCCTGGTTGGCAATCAGGTGTTGAGTGTAAGTGCACAAGGGAGCTTGACTGTGAGACAGACATGTCGAGCAGGGACGAAAGTCGGAACTAGTGATCCGGCGGTGGCATGTGGGAGCACCGTCGCTCAACGGATAAAAGGTACCCCGGGGATAACAGGCTGATCTTCCCCAAGAGTCCATATCGACGGGATGGTTTGGCACCTCGATGTCGGCTCGTCGCATCCTGGGGCTGGAGTAGGTCCCAAGGGTTGGGCTGTTCGCCCATTAAAGCGGCACGCGAGCTGGGTTTAGAACGTCGTGAGACAGTTCGGTCCCTATCCGCTGCGCGCGCAGGAGACTTGAGAAGGGCTGCCCCTAGTACGAGAGGACCGGGGTGGACGAACCTCTGGTGTGCCAGTTGTTCCGCCAGGAGCACGGCTGGTTGGCTACGTTCGGGAGTGATAACCGCTGAAAGCATCTAAGCGGGAAGCACGCTTCAAGATGAGGTCTCCCACCGGGTTAACCGGGTAAGGCCCCCAGTAGACCACTGGGTTGATAGGCCAGAAGTGGAAGCGCCGCAAGGTGTGGAGCTGACTGGTACTAATAGGCCGAGGGCTTGTCTCATACACAACACCCCCCATTGGGAGCGTGTTGTCGGGCAATGATGAGTCTGCGCTATGTAACTGATGTTCGCGTTCACTGTACGGTTCCCGGAATACGGTCACCCCAGCACACCGAACCCTCTCGAGGGGTTCGTGGCTTGGCAGGTTGATAGTGTTCTCATATTGTTTCGGTGGCCATAGCGTCGGGGAAACACCCAGTCTCCATTCCGAACCTGGAAGTTAAGCCCGCCAGCGCCGATGGTACTGCGACCGGGAGGTCGTGGGAGAGTAGGACGCCGCCGGACATTCACACTGTTAAGGGCCACCCCCTCGGGGGTGGCC